>NZ_JBSGBQ010000015.1:40753-226111 GCF_053601335.1 Amycolatopsis sp. NPDC004747
CTGGCGGGGTTCGGGCCGGCTTTGCCACCCGGGGGCGGCTGGTGGGCGGGTTTTGGGTCGGGTCTGGCGTTCGGGGGCGGTGGGGCTGGCGGGGTTTGGGCCGGCTTTGCCACCCGGGGGCGGCTGGTGGGCGGGTTTTGGGTCGGGTCTGGCGTTCGGGGGCGGTGGGGCTGGCGGGGTTCGGGCCGGCTTTGCCACCCGGGGGCGGCTGGTGGGCGGGTTTTGGGTCGGGTCTGGCGTTCGGGGGCGGTGGGGCTGGCTGGATTCGGGTCGGCTCTGCCGCTGGAAGCGGCTTGGGCCGGCCAAGTGGGTCCGGGTCTGCCTCCGGAAGCGGCGGGATCGGCCGAGGTCCGGGTCGGAGGCATCGCCGGAAGTGGGCCGGGGTGGGGCCGAGGCGGATCGCGGCTTCCGGAGGCGGCGGGGCCGACTCTGCCCAAGGCCGGAGCCGCCGTGCGGAAGCGGCGCGGGTCCCGGCGAGCCCAAGACCGGGTCCTCCGAAGGCGGCTCGGAGCGCTCCCCGTGGCCAAGCCGCGCATGACCATCGCCGCGGGTGGCCCCCGCCCGCAAACCCCGCCAGATGCCCGCCCCGGCCGCCGCGGCCCACCCGCCCGGTGAACGCCGTTCACCCTTCCGGTCAATCGCACCCGCCGCATTCCCGGCCGTCTTTGTCTCGCTCTGCGGGATCCCGCAGTATCTGCGCGACGCCCCGTACCCCGTCCTCACCAATCGACCGTTTCACCTATGTGCCCGTGTCCTCCGCGTTACCCGCCAATCGGGTGATGTGTCGTAAGGTGAAGCACAACTTCCGATACCGATCACTTCCGTCATCGGACCCGGTCGTCACCCGAGTGACTCGGGTATTTCCGCTGGTGAGCGCCCTGCAGTAAAGTCAAACCTCCCAATCGAGGTAACATTTTCCGGCAGAAGAGTGAACATTAATCGTCGCCGTGCTACTCGCTGTCCGGGCAAACATCCGCGATTTTTGGACATTTTCGCCAATGCTCCGTTCGGCGGTACGAGCAACGCGTTCACTGGGTAGCGTGATGCCAATCCGGCTGGTCTTGGGGGTACTCGACTGCCGGATGACCGACCTGCTGCACAAGGAACGCTGGTTGTCGCGCGCGTTCGGCGGTCGCTGGTGCCCAACCGGCACGGCGGGGGTTGCCGTCGAAATCGGAACTTTTTCCGGGGTGCCCGCGCGGCCGTCACGCTGGAAAGGATCAATGTGTCTCGCGCTCGTTCTCGCGGGTTCGCCCGGGGTGTGGCACGCCGGGCCGATTTGTTGAACGAGTGGCAAAAAGCCGGCGCTCGCGGCGGGGGCAAAGCCCGGATCCGGCCACCGTTTCTCGCGATTTACCTGGTCGCGGGCCCTCCTGCCCGTACGGCCCCGCGCTGACCCACCCGCGTTCGAAAGGTTTCCGCAATGCCGCGATACGACGTCTCGGTTCATGCCGCCGATGACGACAGCGACAGAACAGCGCCCGCGCGCACTCTCGCCGAACTGTTCCAGGCCCAGGCCGCCCGCACCCCCGGAAAACCGGCGCTGACCGGCGCCGGTGGCACGCTGACCTACGCGACGGTGAACGCGCGGGCGAACCGGCTGGCGCGGCTGCTGATCGCCCGCGGGGCCGGCCCGGAAGGGGTCGTCGCGCTCGTCCTGCCGCGGTCGGCCGACCTCGTCGTCGCGCAGCTGGCGGTGGCCAAGGCCGGCGCCGCCTTCCTGCCCGTCGACCCCGACCAGCCCGCCGAGCGCATCGCGTTCGTGCTCGCCGACGCGCAGCCGGTGCTCGTCGTGGGCCGCGGGACCGCGGAAGCCCGCGGGACCGCGGAAGCCACCCTCGACCTCGGCGAACCCGGCCTGCTGGACGAACAGGCCGACACCGACCCCACCGACGCCGACCGGACGCGCCCGCTGCACCTCGACCACCCGGCCTACCTGATCTACACGTCCGGCTCGACCGGCGTCCCCAAAGGCGTCCTCGTCACCCACCGCGGCCTGGCCGGCTTCTTCGCCGCGATGCGCGAGCAGTACGACGTGCGACCCGGCGACCGGGTCCTCGAGTTCTCCTCGCCGAGCTTCGACGCGTCCATCCTCGAACTCGGCATGGCGCTGCCGCACGGGGCGGCCCTGGTCGTGCCGCCACCCGGCCCGCTGCTGGGCGACCGGCTCGCGGACGTCCTGGCCGAGTACGGAATCACCCACGCGCTCATCCCGCCGGTCGCCCTGGCCACGCTGCCGGCCGACCACCCGCTGCCGGCCTTCCGCACGGTGATCGTCGGCGGGGACGCCTGCCCGCCCGAACTGGTCCGGACCTGGGCGCCCGGACGCCGGATGATCAACTCCTACGGGCCGACCGAGTTCACCGTCGTGGCCACCTGGAGCGACCCGCTGACCCCCGGGGGCACGCCCCCGATCGGCCGTCCGCTGCCGGACGCCACCGCGTACGTGCTCGACGACGCGCTGCGCCCCGCCGCCACCGGCGAGCTGTACGTCACCGGCCCGGGGCTGGCCCGCGGCTACCTCGACCGGCCCGGGCTGACCGCGAGCCGGTTCGTCGCCGACCCGTTCGGCGCGCCCGGCGCGCGGATGTACCGGACCGGTGACGTCGTCCGCCGAACCGTCAGCGGTGAACTGGAGTTCGTCGGGCGGGCCGACCACCAGGTCAAGATCCGCGGCTTCCGGATCGAACCTGGCGAAATCGAAGCGCTGCTGCTCGGGCAGGACGGCGTCCGCGAGGCGGTCGTCGTCGCCCGCGAGGACCGCGGCAAACGCCTGGTCGCCTACTTCGCCGGGGACGCCGATCCGGCGGACCTGCGCGCCGCCGCGGCCGACCGGCTGCCGCCCTACATGGTGCCGGCCGCGTTCGTCGCTCTCGAGGCGATGCCGTTGACCCACCACGGCAAGCTCGACCGCGACGCCCTGCCCGAACCCGACTGGCAGGCGCAGGTCCGGGCCGCCCACACCGCGCCGCGGACCCCGGCCGAGCGGGCGCTCGCCGAAATCTGGGCCGACGTGCTGGGCGTCCCGGACATCGGCGTCGACGCGGACTTCTTCGAGCTCGGCGGCGACTCCATCCTCGGGGCCCGCGCGCTCGCCCGGATCCGCGCCCGCTTCGGCGCCGAGCTGTCCCCGCGGGTGGTGTTCGACGCCCGCACCATCGCGAAGCTCGCCGAGCTGCTGCCGGCCCGATCCGGTACCCCGGCCGCCCGGATCGAGCCGGTGCCCCACGAAGCCGTGGTGCCGCTCTCGCCGGTCCAGCGCCGCCTCTGGGTGCTCGACCAGCAGCACCCCGGCAGCACCGAATACAACGCCGGCGTCGGCCTCACCCTCGAAGGCCCGCTGGACCACGACGCCCTGCGCGCCGCGCTGGACGGGCTGGCCGCGCGGCACGAGTCGCTGCGGACGACGTTCCGGACCGTCGACGGCGAAGGCGTCCAGGTGGTCGCCGACGACGGCACCATCCCGCTGCGGGAAGCCGACGCCGAGGCCGACCTGGACGCGCAGCTCGCGGCCGAACTGGACCGCCCCTTCGACCTGACGACCGGGCCGCTCACGCGGGCCACGCTGATCCGCCGGGGCCCGGAGGAGCACCTGCTCCTGCTGTGCCAGCACCACATCATCACCGACGGCTGGTCGGTCGGCCTGCTCGTCGACGAGTTCGCCGCGCTCTACGCGGGGGAGAAGCCGGCCGCGCTCGACATCGGCTACCGCGACTACTCCCGGTGGCACCACGAGCGGCTGGCCGGGCTGCGCGAGGCGCAGCTGGCCTACTGGCGCACGCAGCTCGCCGGCCTCGAACCCCTGGACCTGCCCACCGACCGGCCGCGCCCGCCCGTGCGCGCCACCGAAGGCGCGATCCGCCGGTACGAGCTGCCCGAAGGCCTCGCCGGGCTGAGCCACGACACCGGCACGACGCTGTTCACGACGCTGACCGCGCTCGTCCAGGTGCTGCTGGCCCGCTACACCGGGCAGGACGACGTCGCCGTCGGCACCGCGGTCTCCGGCCGCGACCACGACCAGCTCGAACGGCTCGCCGGGTTCTTCGTCAACACCCTCGTCCTGCGGTCCGCGGTCGACGCCGCGGAACCGTTCGACGTCTTCCTCGGCCGGGTCAAGGAAACGACGCTGGCGGCCTTCGCCGCCGCCGAAGTGCCCTTCGACCAGGTCGTCGACGACCTGCGGCCGGCCCGTGACCCGAGCCGGACGCCGCTGGTGCAGGTCCTGCTCGTGCTGCAGCAGGACCTCGTCCGGCCCCGGGAGGCGGGTGCCCTCCGCCTGGGCGAGCACGACCTGCCCCGCCCCCGGGCCCGGTTCGACCTGGTGCTGGAGTTCCGGCCGCAGGGCCGCGGGGTCGCGATCGAGTACGACACCGCGCTCTTCGACGCCGCCACGATCGACCGCTTCGCCGGGCACCTGCGGGTGCTGGCCGAGGCCGTGGTCGCCGAGCCGCACCGGCCGGTGGCCGAGCTGCCCCTCATGGCTGACGCCGAACTGGCCGACCTGCACGCTCTCTCGCGCGGACCGGAGCTCGACGCGCCGGACGCCACGCTGGCGCAGCTGTTCGAGGCCCAGGCGGCCCGCACGCCGGACGCGGTCGCGGTCGTCTGCGAGGACCGCTCGCTCACCTACGCCGAGCTCGACGCGCAGGCCGGCCGGCTGGCCCGGGTCCTCGCCGAGCGAGGAGCCGGACCCGAACGGTTCGTCGCCGTGTCCCTGCCGCGCACGGAACGGATCCTGGTGGCGCTGCTCGGCGTGCTCAAGTCCGGTGCCGCCTACCTCCCGGTCGACCCCGCCTACCCGGCCGACCGCCAGGAACTGATCCTCGACGACGCCGCTCCGGCCCTGCTGCTCACTCCGGACGGCCGCGGTCCCGGGTCCGTGCCCGCCCTCGCTTTCGACGACCCCGCCCTGCTCGACAGCCGGGAGAGCGTGCCGTTCGCCCGCGCGGCGAACCCGGACCACCCCGCCTACGTGATCCACACGTCCGGCTCGACCGGCCGCCCCAAGGGGGTCGTCGTCGCGCACCGCAGCGCCGCGAACCTGATGGCCTGGGCGGCGAACGACTTCCGGGACGTCTTCCGGCCGGGGTCCACAGTGGTCGCTTCGACGTCGCTCAACTTCGACGTCTCGGTGTTCGAGCTGTTCGCGCCGCTGACGACCGGCGCCACCGTCGAGATCGTCCGGGACGTGCTGGCCCTCGGCGAAGGCGAGCGCACCGGACGGCCGGTCGGCCTGGTCAGCGGGGTGCCCTCGGCGTTCGCCCAGCTGCTGGCCCAGGGCGCGGTTTCGGTGCGGCCGTCCACTGTGGTCCTGGCCGGCGAGGCGCTGACGCGGCACGCGCTCGACGACATCCGGAAGGCGCTGCCCGGCAGCCGGATCGCGAACATCTACGGGCCCACCGAGTCCACTGTGTACGCCACGGCGTGGTACCACGACACCGACCGCACCCCGCCGATCGGCCGCCCGATCGCCGGCGTCCGCGCGTACGTCCTGGACCGCGGGATGCGGCCGGTGCCCGTCGGCGTGCCCGGCGAACTGCACCTCGGCGGCGCCGGGGTGGCCCGCGGCTACCTCGGCCGGCCCGGCCTGACCGCGGGCCGGTTCGTCGCCGACCCCTTCGGCGCGCCGGGTGCCCGGATGTACCGGACCGGCGACGTCGTCCGCTGGAGCACCCGCGGCGAGCTGGAGTACCTCGGCCGCGCCGACGACCAGGTCAAGATCCGCGGCTTCCGGATCGAGCCCGGCGAGGTGGAGGCCGCGCTGCGGAAGCACCCGGACGTCACCGAGGCGGTGGTCGTCGCGCGCACCGACGGCGGCCACCAGCGACTGGTCGCCTACGTCGTGCCCGGGGCACCCGCGGACCTGCGGGACTTCCTCGGCGCCTCGCTGCCCGCCCACCTGGTGCCCTCGGCGTTCGTGGCGCTGGAGAGGCTGCCGCTGAACCCCAGCGGCAAGCTCGACCGGCGGGCCCTGCCCGCCCCGGACTTCACGGGCGGCACCACCCGCGTCGCGCCGCGCACCGAAACCGAGCGGCTGCTGGCCGCCATCTGGGCCGACGCCCTCGGCCTGCCGGAAGTCGGCGTCGAGGACAACTTCTTCGAGCTCGGCGGCGACTCGATCCTCGGCATCCGGCTGGTGTCCGAGGCGGCCAAGGCCGGGCTCCGGATCACCACCAAGGACGTCTTCCGGCACCAGACGATCGCCGCGCTCGCCGCGGCGGCCGGGGTGGCCGAGCCGGTGGCCGAGCGGCCCGCGGCGACCGGCGAAGTGGTCGTCACCCCGATCCAGCACTGGTACCTGGACACCGACCCGGCCGAGCCGGACCGGTTCGTCCAGCAGCTGAGCGTCCGGCTCGCCGAAGACGTCGACGAGGACCGGCTGCGCGCAGCGGTGAACACCGTCGTCGCCCACCACGACGCCCTGCGGCTGCGGTTCCGCCGCACGGACGGCGGCTGGACCCAGGAGCACGCCGAGCCCGGCGAAACCGACGTCTTCGGCGCGAAGATCGACATCGGGCACGGCCCGCTGGTGAGCGCCGAGCTGACCGGCACCACCCTGCGCCTGGCCGTGCACCACCTGGTGGTGGACGGCGTCTCGTGGCGGATCCTCCTGGAGGACGTCGACCACGCCTACCACGGACGCGCGCTGGGCGCCCGCACGACGTCCTTCGGCGACTGGGCCGCCCGGCTCGCCGGCCACTCCTTCGCCGCCGACCTCCCGTACTGGCAGGCGGTCGCGGGCGCCGACATCCCGCTGGACAACGACGGCCCCGGCACGGTGGCGAGCACCCGCACGGTCACCACCCGACTGGACGCCGAGCTGACCCGCGCGCTGCTGCAGGACGTCCCGGGCGTCTACCGCACCCAGGTCAACGACGTGCTGCTGGCCGCGCTCGGCGACGCCCTGCGCCGCTGGACCGGCGCCGGGCGCGTGCTCGTCGACCTCGAAGGCCACGGGCGGGAAGACCTGTTCGACGACGTCGACCTGTCCCGCACGGTCGGCTGGTTCACCTCGATGTTCCCCGTCGCGCTCGAGGTGCCGGAGGACGGCGTCGCGAGCCTGCTCAAGTCCGTCAAGGAGCAGCTGCGCGCGATCCCGGCCCGCGGCCTCTCCTACGGCGTGCTCCACCACCTCACCGGGACCGCTCCCGCGGTGAGGCCCCGGCTCAGCTTCAACTACCTCGGCCGGTTCGAAGCCGGCGGCGAGCTGTACCGGGGCCTCGAGCGGGAACTGGAACTCCGGCAGCACCCCGCGGACACCCGGCCGCACGCCGTCGACGTCGTCGCCCGGGTCACCGGCGGCCGCCTGGAGATCACCTGGTTCTACTCGGAACAGCTCCACGCGGAAGCCACCATCCAGGCCGTCGCCGACGACCTCGTCCGCGGCCTGGCCGGGATCGTCGCGCACTGCACCGCACCGGCGGCCGGCGGCCGCACGCCGTCGGACTTCCCGCTGGCCCGGCTCGACCAATCCACTGTGGACCGGTTGGCGGGCGACGGCCGCGACGTCGAGGACGTCTACCCGCTCACCCCGGCCCAGGCTGGCATGCTGTTCCACCGGCTCACCGGCGGCGGCAGGCACGCCTACCTCCAGCAGGTGACGTTCGTGCAGAGCGGCGTCCCCGATCCCGAAGCGCTGGGCCGCGCCTGGCAGCGGGTGGTGGACCGGACCCCGGTCCTGCGCACCCGGGTCGTCTGGGACGGCCTCGACGAGCCCGTGCAGGTGGTGCACCGGCGGGTCACCCTGCCGATCGAGTACCGGGACTGGACGAGCGAGCCCGCCGGCCTCGACGCCGTGCTGGCGGCCGACCGGGACGCCGGCCTCGACCTGGGCGAGCTGCCGCTGATGCGGCTGCTGCTCGCCCGCGTCTCGGCGACCGAGGTCCGCGTGGTCTGGACGTTCCACCACCTGCTGCTCGACGGCTGGAGCCTCTTCCAGGTGCTCTCCGACGTCGCGGCGGCGCACGCCGGACGCCCGCTGCCGACCCGCCGCCCGTTCCGCGACCACCTCCGCTGGCTGTCCGAACAGGACACCCCGGCCGCGGAACGGTACTGGCGGGACAAGCTTTCCGGACGGCCCGAGCCGGCCCGGCTGCGCACCGACCGCGCCCCCGACGGGCACGCGGCCGAATCGACGGCGTCGCTGCGGATCGAGCTGGCCGCCGGGCCGCTGCGCAAGGCCGCGCAACGCCACGGGCTGACCCTCAACACGCTCGTGCAAGGCGCCTGGGCGGTGCTGCTGGCCCGCCACACCGGACGGCCGGAGGTCTGCTTCGGCACCACGGTCGCCGGGCGGCCCGCCGAACTGCCCGGGGCCGACGAGATCACCGGCATGTTCATCACCACGCTGCCGGTCGTCACCGACGTCGGCGAGCGGACGGCCGCGGTGGACTGGCTGCGCGGCCTCCAGGACGACCAAGCCGAGGCCCGGCGGTTCGACCACCTGTCCCTGGCCCGCCTGCAGGGCTGGGGCGGGGAGTTCGACACCCTGCTCGTCTTCGAGAACTACCCGGTCACCGCGGAGCTCGGGCTGCGCGACCTGCGCGGGGTCGAGACGACCAACTACCCGCTCAGCGTCGTCGCCTACCCCGGCGAGGAGCGCCTGGAGTTCCTGTTCGGCTACGACCCCGAGCTGTTCGACGCCGCCACGATCGCCGGCTTCGCCGGGTGCCTGCAGACCCTGCTGGCCGAGCTCGCGACCCGGCCGCACGAGCCGCTCGCCCGGCTGCGCATGCTCACCGGCGCCGAGGAGCGCGAAGTCCTGGACACCGGCACCGGTCCCGCGCAGGACCAGCCGGACACGACCGTGCCCGCCCTGTTCGCCGAGCAGGTCCGCCGCACGCCCGACGCGGTCGCCGTCACCGGCGCGGAAACCCTGACCTACGCGGAGCTGGACGCCCGGGCGAACCGGCTGGCCCACCGCCTGCTCGCCCTCGGAGCGCGGCGGGACGAACTGGTCGGGCTGCTGCTGGGCCGCTCGGCCGACGTCGTCGTCGCCGAACTCGCGGTGCTCAAGGCCGGCGGTGCCTACCTGCCGCTGGACGCCCGCGCACCCCGCAGCCGGCTCACGGCGCTGCTCGGCGGCGTCGGCGTGCTGGTGACCGACGACGTCGGCCGGGCGCGCGCCCGGGAAGTCCACAGTGGACCGGTGGTGACGATCGGCGAGGTGGGCGACGAGCCGGCCGAGGCGCCGGATGTCCCGCTGCGGCCGGAAAACCTCGCCTACGTGATGTACACGTCGGGCTCGACCGGGATCCCCAAGGGCGTGGCCGTCAGCCACCGGGCCATCGTCGCGCTGGCGCGGGAGCGGGCCTTCGCCCGCGCCGCCCACCGCACCGTGCTCATGCACTCCGCGCTGGCCTTCGACGCTTCGACGTACGAGGTGTGGGTGCCGCTGCTCGGCGGCGGGCGGGTCGTCGTCGCCCCGCCGGGCGACCTCGACGCCGACGTGCTGCGCCGCCTGGTCACCACGCACGGGGTGACCGGGGTGTTCATCACCGCGGGGCTGTTCCGCGTGCTGGCGCAGGAGGACCCCGGCTGCCTGCGCGGTGTCCGCGAGGTGTGGACGGGCGGCGAAGTGGTGCGCCCCGCCGCGGTGCACCGCGTGTCGGAGGCGTGCCCGGGGCTCACCGTGGTGGACGTCTACGGGCCCACCGAGACGACGACCTTCGCCACCCGGCACCCCCTGCCGCCGGGCGAGCCGGTGCCGGACGTGCTGCCGATCGGGCGGCCGCTGGACGGCACCGCGGCCTACGTCCTCGACCACGGGCTGCGGCCGGTGCCGCCGGGTGCCGTCGGCGAGCTGTACCTGGCCGGCACCGGGCTGGCCCGGGGCTACCTCGGGCAGCCGGGGCTGACGGCCGACCGGTTCCCCGCCGACCCCTTCGGCGCGCCGGGCGAGCGGATGTACCGCACCGGTGACCTCGTCCGGTGGACCTCCGACGGCGTTCTCGAGTTCGTCGGCCGGGCCGACGACCAGGTGAAGATCCGCGGCTTCCGCGTCGAGCTCGGCGAGATCGAGACGGCGCTGACCGCCCACCCCGAGGTGACCGAAGCCGTCGTCGCCGCGGTGGAGTCCGGCGGGACCAAGCGGCTCGTCGCCTACGTCGTCGCGACCGGGACGCCGGACCTGCGGGAGTTCCTGCTGCGCTCGCTGCCGGACTACCTCGTGCCCGCGGTGTTCGTGCCGCTGGAAGCCCTGCCGCTCAACGAGAACGGGAAGGTCGACCGCCGCGCGCTGCCCGCACCCGACTTCGTCTCCGGGCTCGGCTACCGCGAGCCCGCGACGGACGCCGAGCGGCTGCTCGCGAACATCTGGGCCGAAGTGCTGCGGGTGGACCGCGTGGGCGCCGAGGACAACTTCTTCGAACTCGGCGGCGACTCGATCCTGTCCATCCAGGTGGTTTCGCGGGCCCGCCGGGCCGGCCTCGACCTGATGCCGGGCCAGGTGTTCGACCACCCGACCGTCGCCGCGCTCGCGCTGGCCACCACCCCGGCCGCGCCCGCCACGGCCGCCGCCGTCGCCGAGCCGGTGACCGGCGGGATGCCGCTGACGCCGGTGCAGCGCTGGTACCTCGACCCACGGCCGGTGCACCCGGAGCAGTTCGTCCAGTCCGTTTCGGTGGACCTGCCCGCCGCGCCCGACCCGGCCGCGCTGCGCCGCGCGTTGCGCGCTCTCCAGCTGCACCACGACGCCCTGCGGCTGCGGTTCACCGCCGACGGCCAGTCCCACGCGGCCGACGCCGTCGACGTCCTCGACGCCACCATCGACCTGGAGAACGGGCCGCTGCTGCGCGCCGAGCTGTCCGGCACGACACTGACCCTCGCCGCGCACCACCTGGTCGTCGACGGCGTCTCGTGGCGCGTCCTCCTGGAGGACCTGGAAACCCTCCTCGCCGGCGGTGAACTCCCCGCCAAGACGACGTCCTTCCGCGACTGGGCGCGCACCCTGGCCGACCACACGGCCGGCGGTTTCTTCGACGACGAACTCGCCCACTGGGCGGCGATCGACGCCGACCCGGCCCTCCCGGTCGACGCGGCCGGCGCCAACACCTACGGCTCGGCCCGCTCGGTGGTCGTGCGGCTGCCCGCGGAGGCGACCCGGGCGGTGCTGCACGACGTGCCGGGGGTGTACCGGACGCAGGTCAACGACGTCCTGCTGACCGCGCTCGGCCGGGTCCTGCGCGACTGGACCGGCCGCGACCGCGTGCTGGTCGACCTCGAAGGCCACGGCCGGGAGGATCTGTTCGGCGGCATCGACCTCTCCCGCACGGTCGGCTGGTTCACGTCGATCTTCCCGGTCGAGCTGACGTCGTCCGGCGAGGACTGGGGCGAAGCCCTGAAGACGACGAAGGAGCGGCTCCGCGCGATTCCCCGCCGTGGCATCGGCTACGGCGCCCTGCGCCACCTCGCCGGCACCGCGCCGCGGATCGAGCCCCGGATCAGCTTCAACTACCTGGGCCGCTTCGACCACGGCGGCGGCCTGGGCGGCGCGGCCCACCCCGAGCAGGTCCGCGCGCACCAGCTCGACGTCGTCGGCGCGGTCGTCGGCGACGAGCTGGAACTGACCTGGCACTACGCCGAAGACGTGCACACCGAAGCCACCGTCCGGCGGCTCGCCGACGCGCTCCTCGAAGCGCTCACCGGGATCGTCGCGCACTGCGCCCGCCCGGACGCCGGCGGCCGCACGCCGTCGGACTTCCCGCTCGCCCGCCTCGACCAGGCCGCGGTGGACCGGCTGGCCGGCGATGGCCGCGACGTCGAGGACGTCTACCCGCTCACGCCGATGCAGTCGGGCATGGTCTTCCACAGCCTCGTCGACGGCGCGGCCGGGACCTACCTCAACCAGGTGCGGCTGCGGCTGACCGGCATCAGCGACCCCGAGCGCCTCGCCCGGGCGTGGCAGCGGGTCGTCGCGGACACGCCGGTGCTGCGCACCCGCGTCGTCTGGGAGGGCCTCGACGAACCCGTGCAGGTCGTCGCGCGGTCCGTCGCGGTCCCGGTCGTCCACCTCGACTGGACCGCGCTGGAGGACGACGAGCGCGCCCGCGAGCAGGAGCGGTTCCTCGAAGCGGACCGGGCCGCGGGCTTCGACCTGACGGCCGCCCCGCTGCTGCGGCTGGCCTTCGCGCGGCTGCCCGGCGGCGACGTGCTGCTGGTCTGGACGTTCCACCACGTGCTGCTCGACGGCTGGAGCGCCGCGCAGGTGTTCGGCGAGGTGTGCGCCCGGTACGCGGGTACCGCCGTCCCCGGCCGGCGTCCGCCGTTCCGCGAATACCTGCGCTGGCTGGGCGAGCAGGACACCGCCGACGCCGAAGCGCACTGGCGCGACCAGCTCGCCGGGCTGCGGACACCGACGCCGCTGCCCTACGACCGGCGGCCGGTGGAGGCGCACCGGGCGCGGTCCGCCGCGTCGGTCCGGGTGTCCGCGCCCGCCGACGGGCTGCGGGAGCTGGCCCGCCGCGCCGGCCTGACGCTCAACACGATCTTCCAGGGCGCCTGGGCCCTCGTGCTGTCCCGCTGCAGCGGGGAATCCGCGGTCGTCTTCGGCACCACCGTCTCCGGGCGGCCCGCCGACCTGCCGGGGGTCGAAGCGATGGCCGGGTTGTTCATCAACACCCTGCCCGCGCCGGTGACCGTCCACGACGGACTCGTCGTGACGGACTGGCTGGCCGACCTGCAGACGGCCCAGGCCCGCTCGCGCCGGTTCGACTTCGTGTCACTGGCCCAGCTGCAGACCTGGGCGGGGGGCACCACGCTGTTCGACAGCATCCTCGTGTTCGAGAACTACCCCTTCGACCCGGTGGCCCTGGCGGCACACGGCATCGGCCTGCACGAAGAGGG
The DNA here is from genome assembly GCF_053601335.1 of Amycolatopsis sp. NPDC004747. NCBI lineage: Bacteria > Bacillati > Actinomycetota > Actinomycetes > Pseudonocardiales > Pseudonocardiaceae > Amycolatopsis > Amycolatopsis sp. NPDC004747. The sequence goes on from NZ_JBSGBQ010000015.1 coordinate 53,597, forward strand.
CGAGCTGCAGCCGACCAACTACCCGCTCAGCGTGGTCGTCACGCCGGGGGAGCGCCTGGAGGTGTCGTTCGACCACGACCCGGACCTGTTCGACCGGGCCACCGTCGACCGGCTGGCCGCGCAGCTGCTCCTGGTCCTGGAGCGCATCGCCGCGGATTCCGGCCGGCGGGTCGGCGACCTCGATCTGCTGACCGACGACGACCGCGAACGCGTGCTGCGGACGTTCAACGCCACCGCGCACCCGGTGGCCGAGGCGACGGTGGTGGGCCGGTTCGCCGACCAGGTGCGTCGGACGCCGGATGCTCTGGCGGTCGACGATCTGACCTACGCGGAGCTCGATGCCCGCGCCGACGGGCTCGCGTCCCGGCTGGCCGAGCTGGGGGTCGGGGTCGAGGACCGGGTGGGGTTGCTTTTGGAGCGGTCGGTCGATCTTGTCGTGGCCGAGCTGGCGGTGCTGAAGGCGGGGGCGGCGTACGTGCCGGTGGAACTGCGTGCGCCGGAGAGCCGGATGCGGCTGGTGCTGGCCGAAGCGGGCGTCTCCGCGGTCATCGCGGAAGAGTCCTACCAGGACATCCACAATGGACTGTCGGTGCGGGTGGACGAAACCGGGCCGGAAGGTGCGCCCGAGGTCACGGTGCGGCCGGCGAACCTGGCCTACGTGATGTACACCTCGGGGTCCACCGGCAAGCCGAAGGGCGTCGCGGTGACTCACCGCGACGTCGTGGCCCTGGCATCGGACCGCTCGTTCGTGGGCGAGGCGCATCGGACGGTGTTGCTGCATTCGCCGCAGGCGTTCGACGCTTCGACGTATGAGGTGTGGGTGCCGTTGCTCAACGGCGGCCGGGTGGTCGTCGCCCCGCCCGGCGACGTCGATGCCGAGGTGCTGCGCGAGGTGGTCGGTCGCCGCGGGGTGCGGGCGCTGTGGCTGACTGCGGGACTGTTCCGGCTGCTGGCCCAGGAGGATCCCGCGTGCCTGCGCGGGGCCGGCGAGGTGTGGACCGGTGGTGACGTCGTGCCCGCCGCCGCGGTCCGCCAGGTGCGGGACGCCTGCCCGGGGCTGACCGTGGTCGACGGCTACGGCCCCACCGAGACGACGACTTTCGCGAGCCGGTTCTTCGTGGCCCCCGAAGACGCCGTGCCGGACGCGATGCCGATCGGGCGGCCCTTGGACAACATGGCCGCCTACGTCTTGGACGAGGGGCTGCGGCCGGTGCCGCCGGGCGTGACCGGGGAGTTGTTCATCGCCGGTGCCGGGGTGTCTCGCGGGTACCTGGGCCGGTCGGGGCTGACGGCGGAGCGCTTTGTGGCCAACCCGTTCGGGGCTGCGGGGGAGCGGATGTACCGCACGGGTGACGTGGTCCGCTGGACCCCCGATGGTGTGCTGGAGTTCGTCGGCCGTGCCGACGACCAGGTGAAGATCCGTGGGTTCCGGATCGAGCTGGGCGAGATCGAGACGGCCCTGGCCGCCCATCCGGACGTCACCGAGGCCGTGGTGATCGCCCGGGATCGGCGGCTGGTCGCCTACGTCGTCGCGGCCGGGAAGCCGGAGCTGCGGGGGTGGCTGCAGCGGGACCTGCCGGACTACATGGTCCCGTCGGCCTTCGTCACGCTGGACGCGCTTCCGTTGAGCGCCAACGGAAAGGTGGACCGCAAGGCGCTCCCGGAGCCGGCCGCGGAGCCGGTCGCCGGGTACGTGCCGCCGCGCACGGACACCGAACGCGTGCTCGCCGAAGTCTGGGCCGACGTGCTCGGCGTGCCCGGGGTCGGCGTCGAGGACAACTTCTTCGAGCTCGGCGGCGACTCGATCCTGAGCATCCAGGTCGTCTCCCGGGCCCGGCGCCACGGGCTCGCGCTCACCCCGCGGGACCTGTTCGCCCACCAGACCGTCGCGGCGCTGGCCGTGGCGGCGGGCTCGGCCGCGGTGACCGTGGCCGAGCAGGGGCCGGTCACCGGCGCCGCCGCGCTGACCCCGATCCAGCTCTGGTTCTTCGCGGGCCGCCACGGCGACCCGGACGGGTTCACCCAGTCGGTGCGGGTCGAGCGGCCCGAGCCGTTCGACGTCGAGACGCTGCGCGCGGCGCTGGCCACGCTGGTGCGGCACCACGACGCCCTGCGGATGCGGTTCACCGTGGCCGGCCAGGAAAACGCCCCGGCCGAACCGGCGGAGCTCCTCGGGGCCGAGATCGACGTGACCCGCGGGCCGCTCCTGTCCGCCGAGCTCCTCGAACCCGCCGTCCTGCGGCTGACGGTCAACCACCTCGTCGTCGACGGCGTCTCCTGGCGGATCCTGCTGGAGGACCTGGAAACCGCCTACCGCGGCGGCCCGCTGCCGCCGAAGACGACGTCGTTCCGCGACTGGGCCAACCGCCTCGCCGCGCACGCCGAGGACGGCGGCTTCGACGGCGAACTGCCGTACTGGCGTCGCGCGCTGGCCGTCGACCCGGCGCTGCCGATCGACCACCACACCGCCGAGGCGGGCACCGGCACGGTCACCACGCGCCTGGACGCCGAGCTGACCAGGGCACTGCTGCAGGACGTCCCCGGCGTCTACCGGACGCAGGTCAACGACGTGCTGCTGGCCGCACTCGGCCGGGTGCTCGCCCGCTGGACCGGCCGCGACGGCGTGCTGATCGACCTGGAGGGCCACGGCCGCGAGGACCTGTTCGACGACGTCGACCTCTCCCGCACGGTCGGCTGGTTCACCTCGCTCTACCCGGTCGCGCTGCGGATCGACGACGACTGGGCAGCCCTGCTCAAGTCGGTGAAGGAGCAGCTGCGCGCGGTGCCCCGCCGCGGCGTGGGCTTCGGCGCCCTGCGGTACCTGACCGGGACCGCGCCCGCGCTGACGCCCGAGATCGGCTTCAACTACCTGGGCCGCCTCGACGGCGCGGCCGGCAGCCTCGACTCTTCGGTCGGCGAGGGCGCGGGCCGGGCGCACCTGCTCGACGTCGTCGGCCGGGTGGACCGGGAAACCCTGGAACTGACCTGGTACTACTCGCGCGACACGCACACCGCCGCCACGGTGGAGAAACTGGCCGCGGACCTGGTGGTCGCGCTGGGCGAAGCCGTCGCGCACTGTGCCGCGCCCGGCGTGGGCGGCCGCACGCCGAGCGACTTCCCGCTGGCCGGCCTGGACCAGCGGCAGGTCGACCGGATCGCCGGCGACGGCCGCGACGTGGCCGACCTCCACCCGCTCACGCCGATGCAGGCGGGCATGGTCTTCCACGGGCTTTCCCAAGAGGCCCAAGGCGTCTACTTCGAACAGGTCACCGCGGTCCTCGACGGGGTCGCCGAGCCGCGGTTCCTGGCGCGGGCCTGGCAGCACGTCGTCGACCGGACGCCGGTGCTGCGCGGCAGCGTCGTCTGGGAGGACGTCCCCGAGCCGCTGCTCGTGGTCCACCGCGCGGCGCGGGTGCCGGTCACCGAGCTCGACTGGCGGGACCGCGACCGCGAGGAAGCCTTGCGCGAGCTGCTCGCCCAGGACCGGGCGAAGCCGTTCGACCTGGCGGCCGCGCCGCTGCTGCGGGTCACCTTGGCCCGGCTGCCCGGCGACGCCGTCCAGCTCGTCTGGACCTTCCACCACGTCCTGCTCGACGGCTGGAGCGTCTTCCAGGTGCTGTCCGACGTCTGCACCGCCTACGCGGCCCTGCGCGACGGCACCGCGCCGGCTCTCCCACACCGCCGTCCGTTCGGCGACTACGTCACGTGGCTGAGCGGCCAGACCGCCGAGGGCGCCGAAGAGTACTGGCGCCGCGAGCTCGCCGACGTCACCGAGCCGACCCCGTTGCCCTACGACCGGGCACCCGCAGCCACCCACGAATCGAGCTCGTCGACGTGGGTCGGCCGGGAGCTCGACGAGGCGGCCACCGCCCGGCTGGCGGCGTTCGCCCGGCGCGAGCGGCTCACCCTGAACGCCGTCGTGCAGGGCGCCTGGGCGCTCCTGCTGGCCCGGCACGGCGGCGAGGACGACGTCTGCTTCGGCGCCACCGTGTCCGGCCGCCCGGCCGGGCTGGCCGGCGTCGACGACATCACCGGCATCTTCATCAACACCCTGCCCGTGCGGGTCACCGCCGACCCGGCGGCGCCGGTCGCCGGCTGGCTGCGCGGTCTGCAGACCACGCAGGCGGAATCGCGCCGGTTCGAGCACGTGCCGCTGACCGCGGTGCAGGCCTGGAGCGGCGTCGAGGGCGGCCGGAACCTGTTCGACAGCCTCGTGGTGTTCGAGAACTACCCGGTCACCGCCGCGGATGTCGCGGCGCACGGCGTGCGGCTGCGCGAACTGCAGGCGATGGAGACGACCAACTACCCGCTCAGCGTCGTGGCCGCACCCGGCCCGCGCCTGTCGCTCGGCCTCGGCTACGACCCGGCGCTGTTCGACGAGGCCACCGTCGAGCGGCTGGCCGGGCGGCTCGAACACCTCCTGGAAGCGATCGCCGAAGACCCGGCCCGGCCCTTGCGCGAGTTCGACGTCCTCGACGCCGCCGAACGCGAGCAGGTGCTGGAGACGTTCAACGACACCGGTTACGAAGTCCCGCCGGTCACCCTGACCGAGCTGATCGAGGCCCAGGCGGCCCGCACCCCGGACGCCGTCGCGGTGGTCTCGCGCGAAGAGCGGCTCACCTTCGCCGAACTCGACACGCGCGCCGACCGGCTGGCCCGGCTGCTGGCCGCGCGCGGAGCCGGGCCGGAGCGGATCGTCGCGCTCGCCCTGGGGCGCTCGGTGGAGATCGTCGTCGCGCAGCTGGCGGTGCTCAAGACCGGCGCCGCCTACCTGCCGGTCGACCCGGACTACCCGCCCGAGCGGATCGCGTTCATGCTCGCCGACGCGAACCCGGTCGTCGTGGTGACACTGCCCGGCACGCCGATGCCGGGCGGGAACGTGCTCGTCCTCGACGGCTCGGAGGTCCGGGGCCCGGCCACTCCGCTCGGGCGGTCCGTGCCGCCGGCCGCACCGGCGTACGTCATCTACACCTCGGGCTCGACCGGCACGCCCAAGGGCGTCGTCGTCACCCACGCCGGGCTGGCGAGCTTCGCGAGCGCCGAGATCGCCCACTTCGACGTCCGGCCCGGTGACCGCGTCCTGCAGTTCTCCTCGCCCAGCTTCGACGCTTCGGTGCTGGAGCTGTGCATGGCGCTGCCCGCGGGGGCCGCGCTGGTCGTGCCGCCGCCCGGGCCGCTGCTCGGCGACCACCTCGCCGCCGTGCTGCGCGACGAAGGCGTCACCCACGCGCTGATCCCGCCGGTGGCCATGGCCAGCGTGCCGGACGTCGACCTGCCCGCGTTCCGCACGCTGGTCGTCGGCGGCGAGGCCTGCCCGGCCGACCTGGTGGCCCGCTGGGCGCCGGGCCGCCGGATGATCAACGCCTACGGGCCCACCGAAACCACGGTGGTGGCGACCTGGAGCGACCCACTGGAACCCGGGGCCACCCCGCCGATCGGCCGCCCGATCCGCAACACCCGCGTCCGCGTCCTCGACGCCGCGCTCCGGCCGGTGCCGATCGGCGTCCCGGGAGAGCTGTACGTCGCCGGGGCCGGGCTCGCCCGCGGGTACCTCGACCGGCCGGGGCTCACCGCGTCGCGGTTCCTCGCCGACCCGTTCGGGGCGCCGGGGGAGCGGATGTACCGCACCGGCGACCTGGTCCGGTGGCGCGCCGACGGCACCCTCGGCTTCCTCGGCCGGGCCGACGACCAGGTCAAGATCCGCGGCTTCCGGATCGAGCCCGGCGAGATCGTGGCGGTGCTGCGCCGGCACGGCGGAGTTCGCGACGCGGCCGTCGTGGCGGACGGGCAGCGGCTGATCGCCTACGTCGTCGGCGAGCCGGGCGCCGGGCTGCGGGAGCACGTCGCCGCCGCGCTGCCTGCCCACTTCGTGCCCGCCGCGTTCGTCCGGCTCGACGCCCTTCCCCTGACGGCCAACGGAAAGCTGGACCGGCGGGCGCTGCCTGCTCCGGTCGCGCCGGCGGAGACCGCCGGGTACGCGGCCCCGGAAACCGAGACCGAAGAGGTCCTCGCGGCCATCTGGGCCGAGGCCCTCGAACTCGAGCGGGTCGGCGTCGAGGACAACTTCTTCGCCCTCGGCGGCGATTCGCTGCGCAGCCTCCGGATCACCTCGATGACGAAGTCCGCCTTCGACGTCGAAATCACCCCCAAGGACGTGCTCACCGCGGGCACGGTGCTGGCACTGGCGGAGCTCGTCGAAGAACGGGTCCTGCAGGACCTCGAACGGCTCGCCGCCGGCCAAGACCTCTGAAACCCCGACCGAAAGGAAGATCCCATGCAGGACGACGCCGAATTCCAGGTGCTGGTCAACGACGAGGGGCAGTACTCGCTGTGGCCGGTGGCGAACGAGGTACCCGCGGGCTGGCGCGCCGACGGCTTCCGCGGCGGCCGGCAGGAGTGCATGGACCACGTCGACGAGGTGTGGACCGACATGCGGCCGCTGAGCCTGCAGCGGCAGATGGCCGCCGACGGCTGAGCCCGCGGCAGGAGCTGTCCCCACCGAACCGACGCGGAAGGTTCCCACCCATGCCCTCACCCACGACGCTTTCCCAGTCCTCGCTGCGGGTTCCGCTGCCCGCGGCCGACGGACGGCTGCAGCGGCTGCTCACCGGCCTCGCCCACAAGCACGGCGTCCCGGCGGCCCAGCTGGTCGTCACCGACGGCGGCCGGACGGCTTCGGCGGTGGCCGGCGGGGTCACCGCCGAGGCCAAGTTCCCCGTCGGCTCGATCACCAAGGCGTTCACCGCGGCTCTGGCGATGCTGCTGGTCGCCGACGGCGACCTCGACCCGGACGACCCGCTCGGCGAGCACCTGGACGGCCTCGGCCCCCAGGTCGGCCTGCCCACCATCGGGCAGGTGCTGAGCCACACCGGCGGGCTGCCCGCCGGGCTCGGCCCCGCCGCCGAGGAGGCCGGCTCGGCCCGCCGGTACCTGCGGGTGTGCCGCGACGCCGGGCTCGTCCAGCCGCCCGGGCAAGGCTTCTCCTACTCCAACGTCGGGTACGTGCTCGCCGGGTACGTGGTCGAAGCCGTCACCGGGATGAGCTGGTGGGAGGCGGTGGAGTCGCTCCTGCTCGACGAGCTCGGCATCGACGGCGCGTTCGTCGTGGAGCCGGGTGCGCGGCGCCGCCCCGGCGGCCACGTCAGCGGGCACGCCGTGCACGCGGCGACCGGCCGCGCCCGGCCGGTCGCGCAGACCGTGACCGCCGCCGAGGCCGCGACCGGGGCGCTCGCGCTGAGCGCCGAGGACCTCGCCGCCTTCGGCCGCATGTTCTGCGGTGGCGACGGGCCGCTGCCCGCCGCCCTCGCCGAGCTGATGCACCGTCCGGTGCCGGGCGCGGAGCCGTTCGGGCTGGCCGACACGTGGGGGCTCGGCCTGGCCGGCTACCGGGGGGCTGACGCCGACCACCGTCTTTCGGGGGCTCCGGGTGGCGGAGCCCCCGGCCCGGGGCGGAGCCTCGGACGCTACTGGACCGGGCACGACGGGACCGCCGACGGCACTTCCTGCCACCTGCGGGTGGACCCCGGGTGCGGGCGGATCGTCGCGCTCACCACCAACGGGAGCACCGGCTCGGCACTGTGGGTCGACCTGGTCGCCGCGCTGCGGGCCGACGGTCTGCCGGTCGGCGACTACGAGCTCCCGCACGGCCTCGACCGCGCCGCCCGGCCGGCCACGGACCTGTCGGGCCACTACACCAACGGCGACCTCGAGTACCAGGTCGACGTCCGCGCGGACGGCGCCGTCCTCGTCGTCGACGGCGAGGTCTACCCGGAGCTGGCGCTGCTGCGCGACGGGTCGTTCTCGGTGCGCGAACCCGCCACCGGCCGCCGGATCATCGGCGGCCGCTTCCTGACCGACCCGGCCACCGGGACCGTCAGCGCCATGCAGGCCGGGGGCCGCGTCGCCCGACGGCGCCGGGCCTCCTGACCGCGTCCTCGGACCACTCCCGACTCCAGCTGTGAGGAACGAAAAGCGATGACCACCTCGAGGAAGAGCCGCATCGACGCGTTGCCCGCCGAGCTGCGGGAGACGCTCAAGCGCCGCCTGGCCGGGCAGGCGGAGCGGTCCGACGTCATCGGCCGGGCGCCGCGCGAGCAGCCCCTGCCGCTGTCGTTCGCCCAGCAGCGCCTGTGGTTCCTCGACGAGTTCCAGCCGGGCGCCGCGGAGCACCCCGGGGCCGCGGAGTACAACAGCGCGGTCGGGCTGCGGCTGACCGGCCCGCTGGACACGGGCGCGCTCACCGGTGCGCTCGGGCAGCTGGTGGCGCGCCATGAAGCCCTTCGCACGACCATCGACGACACCGCCGGCACCCCGGTGCAGGTCGTGCACCCGGCTCTCGTGGTCCCGGTGCGGACGGTCGACCTGACCACCGATCCCGTGCTCGGGTCTGCCGATCCGGCTTCGTGCGGGGGATCCGGGTGGCGGAGCCCCCGGCCCGGGGCGGAGCCCCGGATGTCACTGGACGAGGTGCTGGGCGCGGAGTACGGCCGGTCGTTCGACCTGCGCCGCGGGCCGCTGGTGCGGTTGCTGCTGGTGCGGGTGGCGGAGGAGGACCACGTCCTGCTGCTCACCGCCCACCACATCGTCACCGACGGCGCTTCGATGGGCATCCTGGTCGGCGAGCTCGGCGCGCTCTACGCGGCCGCGGTGCGCGGCGAGCCCGCGAACCTGCCCGAACCGGCGGTCCAGTACGCCGATTTCGCCGTGTGGCAGCGCAACCGGCTCGCCGGGCCCGCGCTCGACCGGCACCTCGCCTACTGGACCACCCAGCTGGCCGGGGTCGAGCCGCTCGACCTGCCGGTCGACCGGCCCCGGCCGGCCGTGCGCACGACCGCGGGTGCCGTGCACCGCTTCCGCGTCCCGGCCGGGGTCGCGGCCGGGCTGGCCGAGCTGGCCCGGGCCCACGACACCACGCTCTACACCGTGCTCCTCGCCGCCTGCCAGGTGCTCTTCGCCCGCTACACCGGCCGCACCGACGTCGCGGTCGGCAGCGTGGTCTCCGGGCGGAACCGGCCGGAACTGCAGCGGACGGTCGGCTTCTTCGTCGACACCGTCGTCATCCGGTCCACTGTGGATCGTTCGGAGCCGTTCGGGGTGTTCCTGGACGCCGTCCGCGCGACGGTGCTGGAGGCCTTCGACCACGCCGAAACCCCGTTCGAGAAACTGGTCGAAGCGCTGCGGGTCGAGCGTGATCCCGGCCGCAACCCGCTGTTCGACGTGATGGTCCTGCTGCAGGGGAGCCAGGAGGGGCAGGCGGACTTCGCCGGCCTGACGGCCGAACCGGTCGAGGTGGCCCGCCGGGCGGCCACGTTCGACCTCACCGTCGAGTTCCAGGCGACCGCGGCCGCGCTCGAGGGGTCGCTGGAGTACAACACCGACCTGTTCGACGAACGGACCGTCGTCGCGCTGGCCGGGCAGCTCACCGTGCTGCTCACCGCGATCGCCGCCGGCGCGCACCGCCCGGTCGGCGAGCTGGACCTGCTGACCGGCGGCGACCGTGAGCGGGTGCTGCGGACGTTCAACGCCACCGCGTGCCCGGTGGCCGAGGCGACGGTGCCGGGCCGGTTCGCCGACCAGGCACGTCGGACGCCGGACGCGTTGGCGGTTGACGATCTGACCTACGCGGAGCTCGATGCCCGCGCCGACGGGCTCGCGTCCCGGCTGGCCGAGCTGGGGGTCGGGGTCGAGGACCGGGTGGGGCTGCTTTTGGAGCGGTCGGTCGATCTTGTCGTGGCCGAGCTGGCGGTGCTGAAGGCGGGGGCGGCGTACGTGCCGGTGGATCTCCGCGCCCCGGAGAGCCGGGTGCGCCTGGTGCTGGCCGAAGCGGGCGTCTCCGTGGTCATCGCCGATCGGTCCTGTTCGGACGTCCACAGCGGACCCGTGGTTCAGGTGGGCGAGACCGGCCCGGAGGGCGCGCCGGTCGTGGTGCGGCCCGGGAACCTGGCGTACGTGATGTACACCTCGGGGTCGACCGGGACGCCGAAGGGCGTGGCGGTGACCCATCGCGACGTCGTGGCCTTGGCGTCGGACCGGTCGTTTGCGGGGGAGGCGCATCGGACGGTGTTGCTGCATTCGCCGCAGGCGTTCGACGCTTCGACGTACGAGGTGTGGGTGCCGTTGCTCAACGGCGGCCGGGTGGTCGTCGCCCCGCCGGGCGAGGTGGACGCCGAGGTGCTGCGCGAGGCCATCACGCAGCGGGGAGTGCGGGCACTGTGGCTGACCGCCGGGCTCTTCCGGCTGCTGGCGCAGGTGGATCCCGGGTGCCTGCGGGGGGCCGGTGAGGTGTGGACCGGTGGTGACGTCGTGCCCGCCGCCGCGGTCCGGCAGGTGCGGGAGGCCTGTCCCGGTCTGACCGTCGTGGACGGTTACGGTCCGACCGAGACGACGACTTTCGCGAGCCGGTTCGTGCTGGGCTCCGATGACGTCGTCCCGGACGCGATGCCGATCGGGCGCCCCCTGGACAACATGGCCGCCTACGTCCTCGACGAGGGGCTGCGGCCGGTGCCGCCGGGGGTGGCGGGGGAGCTGTTCATCGCCGGCGCCGGGGTGTCCCGTGGCTATCTCGGCCGGCCCGGGCTGACCGCGGAACGCTTTGTGGCCAACCCGTTCGGAGCACCGGGGGAGCGGATGTACCGCACCGGTGACGTCGTCCGCTGGACCGCGGACGGCGTGCTGGAGTTCGTCGGCCGTGCCGACGACCAGGTGAAGATCCGTGGGTTCCGGATCGAGCTGGGCGAGATCGAGACGGCCCTCGCCGCCCATCCGGACGTCACCGAGGCCGTGGTCGTCGCCCGGGACGGGCGGCTGGTCGCCTACGTCGTCGCGGCCGGGAAGCCGGAGCTGCGGGGGTGGTTGCAGCGGGACCTGCCGGACTACATGGTCCCGTCGGCCTTCGTCACACTGGACGCGCTTCCGTTGAGCGCCAACGGGAAAGTCGACCGCCGGGCGCTCCCGGCACCCGAAGCGCCGGAGGACGGCGGCCGGACCCACGTGCCCCCGCGCACCCCCGTCGAGCACCAGCTGGCGGCCATCTGGGCCGAGGTGCTCGGCAACGACCGCATCGGCGTGGAAGACAACTTCTTCGGCCTCGGCGGCGACTCGATCCTGTCCATCCAGGTGGTCGCCCAGGCCCGCCAGGCCGGCCTGCGGCTCACCTCTCGCGACATCTTCCTGCACCAGACCATCGCCGGCCTCGCGACCGCCGTGCAGACCACCACGGCGCCCGCCCCGGCCGCCGTGCCGGTCGCCGGGCCCGCGCCGCTGACCCCGATCCAGCACTGGTTCTTCGCCACCCACGGGCCGCTGAACCACTTCACCATGTCACAGCTGCTGGAACTGCCCGCCGACGTCGACCGGCAGGCGCTGGGGACCGCCGTCGACGCGGTCGTCGCCCACCACGAAGCCCTGCGGACCCGGTTCTTCACCGTCGACGGGCAGTGGCGGCAGGAGGTCACGCCCACCGCGCCGGCCGGGGTCCTGCGGATCCGGGACCTGTCCTCGCTCGGCGAGGCCGGGCAGCGCGCCGGCATCGAGGCCGCGGCCGCCCAGGTGCGCGCCGGGCTGGACCTGGCCACCGGCACCCTCGCGGGCGCGGTGCTGCTCTTGCGTGGCACCCTCCCGCCGCTGCTGTTCCTGGCCGTGCACCACCTCGTGGTCGACGGGGTGTCGCTGCGGCTGCTGCTCGGCGATCTCGAAACCGCCTACCGCGAGGCCGCCGCGGGCGCGGAAGTCCGGCTCCCGGCCACCGCCACGGCGTTCACCCAGTGGGCGCACCTGCTCGAGCGGCACGTCCGGGCCGGCGGGTTCGACGACGACCTCGAGCACTGGACGCGGGTGGCCCGCCGGGTGCCGGCGGCGTTGCCCGCCGACCACCCGGGCGCCGGCACCACCGGCTCCACCCGCACCCTGACCGTCACCCTCGGCGCCGAAGACACCGACGCGCTGTTGCACCGCGTCCCCGACACCTACCGGACCCAGGTCAACGACGTGCTGCTGAGCGCGCTCGGGCGGGCACTGGCGGACCGCACCGGCCAGGACGGCGTCCTGATCGCGCTGGAGGGGCACGGCCGGGAGGACGTCCTCGACGGCGTCGACCTCTCCCGCACGGCGGGCTGGTTCACCACGCAGTTCCCGGTGGCGCTCGACCTGCCGCCGTCGCGGGACTGGGGGGCCACCCTCAAGGCGGTCAAGGAGCAGCTGCGGGCCGTCCCGCGCCGGGGCCTCAGCTACGAGGCCCTGCGCCACCTCGGCGAGCCCGGCGCGCCGGGACACGCGCTGCAGGCCTTCCCGCTGCCGCAGATCTGCTTCAACTACCACGGCCGCTGGGACGCCGGGGCCGGCGGCGACGGCCTGGTCCGCGGACGGCACGACAGCCCAGGGCCGGAGATCGCCCCCGAAGAGGCGAGCACGCACCAGCTGGACGTCGTCGGCGTCGTCGAGGCCGGCGAGCTGTCGGTGACCTGGTCCTACTCCGACCAGGTCAACGACTCCGAGACGGTCCGGGAGCTGGCCGAGGCGATGCTGGCCGGGCTGCGGGAGATCGTCGCGCACTGCGCGCTGCCCGGCAGCGGCGGGCGCACCCCCTCGGACTTCCCGCTCGCCGGGCTCGACCAGGCCGCGGTGGACCGCCTGGTGGGCGACGGCCGCGAAGTCGACGACGTCTACCCGCTCACCCCGCTGCAGGCGGGGATGCTGTTCCACACCCTGCTCGACCCCACCGCCGGCGCCTACGTCGACCAGGCCCGGATGCTCCTGGACGGTGTTCGCGACCTCGACGCGTTCGCGGTGGCCTGGCAGCAGGTGGCGGACCGGACCCCGGTCCTGCGCTCCCGGCTGGTCTGGGACGGCCTCGAAGAGCCCTTGCAGGTGGTGCAGCGCCGGGCCGCCGTGCCGGTCACGCGGCACGACTGGCGCGAGCTGCCGGAGGCCGAGCAGCGGACACGGCTGGAGCGGCTTTCGGCCGAGGAAGCCGACGCCGGGGTGGACCTGACCACCGCCCCGCTGATGCGGCTGGCCATCGTCGCGCTGACCGACGACCGGGTGCTGCTGGTCTGGACGTTCCACCACATCGTGCTCGACGGCTGGAGCCTGGCGCAGATCTTCACCGAGGTGTGCGAGCAGTACGCCGCCGTCACCGAGCACCGCGCCCCGCGGGTGCCGGCCCACCGGCCCTTCCGCGACTACCTCGGCTGGTTGGCCGCGCAGGACACCACCGCGGCCGAGGAGCACTGGCGCGCGGTGCTGTCCGGGGTCGCCGCCCCGACCCCGCTGCCCTGGGACCGGCCGCCGTCGAGCGCGCACCGGACGAGCTCGTCGCGCACGACCCGGGCCGCCCTGTCCACAGAGGACACCGCGCGGCTGCGGGAGGTGGCCGGGCGCCACGGCCTGACCGTCAACACCCTCGTGCAGGGGGCGTGGGCGCTGCTGCTGGCCCACCACAGCGGCGAGTCCGACGTCGTGTTCGGCACCACCGTGTCCGGCCGCCCCGACGACCTGCCGGGCGTGGAAGCCATGGTCGGGATGTTCATCAACACCGTCCCGACGCGGACGCGGATCGACCGCGGCGAACCGGTGCTCGCGTGGCTGCGGCGGCTGCAGGACGAGCAGAACCAGGCCCGGCGCCACGACTTCCTCGCGCTCGGCAAGCTGCGCGCCCTCAGCGACGTCCCGCCGGGGGCGAACCTGTTCGACAGCATGGTCGCCTTCGAGAACTACCCGTTCGACGAGAACGCCGCCGCGCGGGCCGGGGTCACCCTGGCCGGGGTCACCGCCCTCGACGCCACCAACTTCCCGGTCACCCTGCGCGCCTACGTCGACCGCCGGCTGGGCTTCGAGCTCTGCACCGATCCGGCCCTGTTCGACGAGGAAACCGCGGCCGCGCTGGCGGCGCGGCTGGAGACCCTGCTGCGAGGCCTCGCCGAGGACCCGGACCGCCCGATCGGCCGGCTGCCGTGGCTCTCGGCCGACGACCGCGCGCAGCTCGCTGCCGACCGGCCGCCGTCGCTGCCCGCGCCGACCATCACCGAGCTGTTCGCCGAACGGGCCGCGGCGAACCCCGACGCCGTCGCGCTCACCGCCGACGGCACCCACCTGACCTACGCCGAGCTCAACGCGCGGGCGAACCGCCTGGCGCACCGGCTGATCGCGCTCGGCGCGGGGCCCGAACGGTTCGTCGCCCTGCGCCTGCCGCGCTCGGCCGCGCAGGTCGTCGCGATCCTCGCCGTGCTCAAGGCCGGGGCCGCGTACCTGCCGATCGACCCGGCCACGCCGGCCGCGCGCGTCGACCGGATGCTCGCCGACACCGCTCCCGTCGCCGTCCTCGAGCCCGAAGACGTCGACGTGGACTCGGGTCCGGACACCGATCCGCCGCTGCGCTGCACCCCGGACCACCCCGCCTACGTCATCTACACCTCCGGCTCGACCGGGCTGCCCAAGGGCGTGGTGATCCCGCACCGCAACGTCACCCGCCTGTTCGCCGCCACCGACGCCCGGTTCGGCTTCGGGGCCGACGACGTCTGGACGCTGTTCCACAGCTACGCGTTCGACTTCTCCGTGTGGGAGCTCTGGGGCCCGCTGCTGCACGGCGGCCGGCTCGTCGTCGTGCCGCACGCCGTCTCCCGCTCGCCGCGGGAGTTCCTGCGCCTGCTGGCCGACGAGCGCGTCACCGTGCTCAACCAGACGCCGTCGGCGTTCTACCAGCTCGCCCGGGCCGACGAGGACGATCCCGAAACCGGGGCCCGGCTCGCCCTGCGGTACGTCGTCTTCGGCGGCGAGGCCCTCGACACGCTGAGGCTGGCCGGCTGGTTCGCCCGCCACGGCGACCGCGCGCCCCGGCTGGTGAACATGTACGGCATCACCGAAACCACCGTGCACGTCACCCACCACGACCTGGTGTCCGATGCGGACAGTCCCGGCAGCATCGGCACCGCGCTGCCCGACCTGCGCGGGTACGTCCTCGACAGCGACCTCAACCCGGTCCCGGCCGGGGTGCCCGGCGAGCTCCACGTCGCCGGCGACGGCTTGGCCCGCGGCTACCTCGGCCGCCCCGGGCTGACCGCCGCCCGGTTCGTCGCCGACCCCTTCGGCGCACCCGGATCCCGGATGTACTCCTCCGGCGACCTGGTGTCCCGCACCCGCGACGGCGCCCTGCGCTACCACGGCCGCGCCGACCAGCAGGTCAAGATCCGCGGCTTCCGCATCGAACCGGGCGAGATCGAGGCCACCCTGCTCACCCTGGCCGACGTCGGCTCGGCGGCGGTGCTGGCCCGCGAAGACGAACCCGGCCGCAAACGGCTGGTCGCCTACGTCGTCCCGGCGGCGCCGGACGCCCCGCCGAGCGCGGCGCGGCTGCGCGAACACCTGAGCCGGTCGCTGCCGGAGTACATGGTTCCCTCGGCGTTCGTCACGCTCGACGAGCTGCCCCTGACCCGCAACGGAAAGCTCGACCAGCGGGCGCTGCCGGCGCCGGCCGCGACGGACCCCGGGAGCTTCGTCGAACCCCGCACCGAAACCGAACGCGCGGTCGCGGCCGTCCTGGCCACCACGCTCGGCTTGGAGCGCGTCGGCGCCGACGGCAACTTCTTCACCCTCGGCGGGGATTCCATCCTCAGCATCCGGTTCACCTCCGCGCTGCGCGAGGCCTTCGGCGTCGACGTCTCACCGCGGACGGTGTTCGACCACCCGACGGTGGCGGGCCTGGCGGCCGCGCTGCCCGCCGCGCCGGCCACACCGGCCGCCGCGGCGATCACGCGAGCCGACCGCGACGGCGAGCTGCCGCTGTCCTTCGCCCAGCAGCGGCTGTGGTTCCTCGACGACTTCGTCCCGGACAACCCCGAGCACGTCACGGTCTTCGGCGTGCGGCTGCGCGGCGACCTGCGGCCCGGCGCCCTCGCCCGGGCGCTCACCAGGCTGATCGCCCGGCACGAGCCGCTGCGCACCACCTTCCCGGCCGTCGACGGACGGCCCCGCCAGGTCGTGGGGGAGCCGTGGCAGCTGGCCCTGCCGGTCACCGACCTGGCCGGCCCGGCGGCGGAGGAGGACCTGCGGCGGCTGCTGACCGAAGACCTCGCCCGGCCGTTCGACCTGGCCGCGGGGCCGCTGCTGCGCGCGCGGCTGGTCCGCGTGGCACCGGACGACCACGCGCTGGTGCTCGCGATGCACCACATCATCACCGACGGCTGGTCGATGGGCGTGCTCGCCGGCGAGCTGGTCACCCTCTACGGCGACGAGAACGCCGAACTGCCCCCGCTGCCCATCCAGTACGCGGACTTCGCCGCGTGGCAGCGCGCCCGGCTCACCGGGGCCTTCCTCGACGACCAGCTCGCCTTCTGGCGGCGCGAACTCGACGGCGTGCGCCCGCTGGACCTGCCGACCGACCGCCCCCGGCCGGCGACCCGGACGGGCAACGGCGCCGAACTCGGGTTCACCCTCGGCGCCGAGGCGCTCGCCGGGCTGCACCGGCTGTGCCGGGACTCCGGCACCACCCTGTTCACGGCGCTGGTCGCGGGCTGCCAGCTGGTGCTGCGGCGCTGGGCGGGCCAGGACGACGTGGTCGTCGGCACGGTGACCTCCGGCCGCGACCACCCGGAGGTCCAGCACCTCGTCGGTCTCTTCGTCAACACCGTGGTGCTGCGCTCGCGCGTGGACGGGCGGCAGGGGTTCGGCGAGCTGCTCGGCGCCGTCCGCCGGACGGTCCTGGACGCCTTCGCGCACCAGGAGGTGCCGTTCGAGCGGATCGTCGACGAGCTGAGCCCCGAACGGGACCCGAGCCGCACGCCGCTGTTCGAGGTGCTGGTGACCCTGCAGAACATCGGCACCGGCCTGCCCGCACTCGCCGGGCTCACCGCGAGCGAGCTGGAACTGCCGATGACCACCGCCGAGTTCGACCTGGGCGTCGAGTTCGAGGAGGACGCGAGCGGACTGCGGGGCCAGCTGAACTACAACACCGACCTGTTCGACGCGGCGACGATGCGGCGTTTCGCCGACCACCTCACGATGGTGCTCACCGCCGTCGCGGCCGAGCCGGACCGGCCGGTCGACGCACTGCCGCTGCTGCCTGCGACGGAGTACGACCTGGTCGTCGAGAAGTGGAACGACACCGCGCTGGACGTGCCCGAGGCCACCGTCACCCAGCTGTTCGAGGCCCAGGCCCGGCAGCGCCCGGACGAGACCGCGCTGGTGGCCGGGGACGTGGAGCTGAGCTTCGCCGAGCTCAATGCTCGCGCCAACCGGCTGGCCCGGCGGCTGGTTTCGCTGGGGGCGGGGCCGGAGCGGGTGGTGGCGCTGGTGCTGCCGCGGACCGCCGAGGCGATCATCGCTTTCCTGGCGGTGCTGAAGGCGGGTGCGGTGTACCTGCCGATCGATCCCGCACTGCCGGACGACCGGAAAGAGCTGCTGTTGCAGGATGCCGGGGCGAGCCTGGTACTGGGACTGTCCGAAATGGAGCCAGGGGACCACTCCGGCGCGGACCTCACCGACGCCGATCGTGTCGCGCCGCTGCGGCCGGAGAACCCGGCCTACGTCATTTACACCTCCGGCTCGACCGGCCGCCCGAAGGGTGTGGCGGTTCCCTACCGCAACCTGACCAACCTGCTCTTCAACCACCGCAACGACTTCGCCGCGCCGGGGGAGCGGTTGCGGGTGGCGTTGACGGCGACGTTGTCGTTCGACACGTCGCTGGAAGGCCCGGTGTTGATGGCCGACGGCCACGAGCTGCACCTGATCGGCGAGGACGTCCGGCTCGACCCGGACGCGCTGGTCGATTACATCGCCGAGCGCCGGATCGACTTCCTCGACCTCACCCCGACCTACCTGCGCCGGCTGCTTCCCGCCGGCCTGCTGACGGATCCGCGGCACCGGCCGAAGATCCTGATGCTGGGCGGCGAAGCACTGGACGAAACGCTCTGGCGCGAGCTGGGTTCGGCGGAAGCCTCGGTGGCGCACAACTTCTACGGCCCGACCGAGTACACAGTGGACGCCGTGTCCTGCCGGGTCGGCGACCACGACCGGCCGGTCCTGGGGCGTCCGCTGGCCAACACGCGCGCCTACGTCCTCGACGAGCACCTGCGGCCGGTGCCCGCCGGTGTGCCGGGTGAGCTGTTCCTGGCCGGGGCGCAGCTGGCCCGCGGTTATCTCGGGCGGCCGGGCCGGACGGCGGGGAGCTTTGTCGCCAATCCGTTCGGCGAGCCTGGCGAACGCATGTACCGCACGGGCGACCGGGTGCGCTGGACTTCGGACGGTGAGCTGGAGTACCTGGGGCGGCTGGACGACCAGGTGAAGATCCGGGGGTTCCGGGTCGAGCCGGGCGAGGTCGAAGCCGCTTTGACCCGCCTGCCCGAGGTCGCCGGGGCCGTCGTGGTGGCCGACAGGCCCGCCGAAGGGCACGCCCGGCTGGTGGCCTACGTGGTCTCGACCGCGGACCCGACGTGGCTGCGGACAGCGCTGAAGGAGACGCTCCCCGACTACCTGGTCCCGTCGGTGTTCGTGCCGATCGAGGCGATTCCGTTGACTCCGCAGGGCAAGGTCGACCGCCGTGCCCTGCCCGCGCCCGCCGTGCACCCCGTCCCGGCCGAGGGCCGGACGGCTCCGCGCACGGACACCGAACGGCTGCTGGCCGAGATCTGGGCCGACGTCCTCGGCGTGCCGGCACCGGGGGTGGACGACAACTTCTTCGCACTCGGCGGGGACTCGATCCTGTCCATCCAGGTGGTTTCCCTCGCTCGGCGCCGCGGCCTGCGGCTGACCTCCCGGGACGTCTTCCGCCACCAGAACATCGCCGAGCTCGCCCTCGTCGCCGGCACCGACGCACTCGCCGCACCCGAGACCGGGTTCACCGGTGCGGCGCCGCTCACGCCGATCCAGCGGTGGTTCTTCGAGACCGGCGCCGTCGACCACTTCACGATGTCCACGCTCGCCGAACTCGACCCGGACGTGGCACTCCCGGCACTCGAAACCGCGCTGGCCGCGGTCCTGGCCCGCCACGAAGCCCTGCGCACGCGGTTCACCCGCACCGGCGACGGGTGGCGGCAGGAGTTCTCGCCCGACGCGGAGATCCCGGCGCTGAGGCACGCCGAATCGTCCGACATCCGCGCGGTCGCCGCCGAAGCACGCGCCACGCTGCGGGTCGAGGGCGGTCCGCTCGCCGCCGCCGTCCTGGTCACTTCCGACGCGCAGCCGCCGCGGCTGCTGCTGGTCGTCCACCACCTGGTGGTGGACGGCGTGTCCTGGCGGATCCTGTTCGACGACCTGGAAACCGCCTACCGCCAGGTCGTCGCCGGGCAGCCGATCGACCTCGGCCCGGCCCCGGTGAGCGCCCTGCGCTGGGCCGACCGCCTCGCCGAGCACTCCTTCGACGCCGAACTGCCGTACTGGACCGAAGCACTCGACGGCGTCGACCCGGACCTGCCGGTGGACGCGGCGGGGGAGAACACCGCCGGAAGCGCCCGCACGGTCGTCGTCGGCCTGGACGCCGGCACCACCGACGCCCTGCTGCACCAGGTCCCCGAGGTCTACCGCACGCAGGTCAACGACGTCCTGCTCAGCGCGCTCGGCCGCGTGCTGGCCCGCTGGACCGGCCGCGAACGCGTCCTGGTCTCCCTCGAAGGACACGGCCGCGAAGAGATCTTCGACGACCTGGACCTCTCCCGCACGGTCGGCTGGTTCACCGCCGAATTCCCGGTCGCGCTCACCCTCCCGGCGACCGAAGGCCGGCGACCGACGGACTGGGGACCGACCCTGAAGGCGGTCAAGGAACAGCTGCGCGCGGTGCCCGGCAAGGGCCTCGGTTACGGCTCGCTGGCCCTGCCCGGCGCCCCGGTGCCGCAGATTTCGCTGAACTACCACGGGCAATGGACCACCGGCGGCGACGCCGAGGGGCTGTACCGCGGCTGGGGTGGCGACCTCGGGGCCGACATCGACCCCGAGCGGCCGCGCGGCACCCTGCTCGACGTCGTCGGCATCGTCGACGGCGGCCGGCTCGAACTGGCCTGGACCTACTCGCCCGAGGTGCACCGGGAAGACACCGTGCGCGGGCTCGCCGAGCAGGTCGCGGCGGCACTGCGGGAGATCGTCGCGCACTGCGCCACGCCAGAGGCGGGGGGCCGCACGCCGTCGGACTTCCCGCTCGCCCGGCTGAGCCAGTCCGAAGTGGACGCGGTGGCCGGCGACGGCCGCGCGGTCGAGGACATCTACCCGCTCACCCCGCTGCAGGCCGGCATGGTGTTCCACACCCTGCTCGACGGCGGCTCCCCGGCCTACTTCGAACAGGTCCGCGTGCGCCTGGCCGGCGTCGCCGACCCCGCGGCCCTCGCCGCGGCCTGGCAGCGGGTGGTCGACCGCACCCCGGTCCTGCGCACCCGGCTCGTCTGGACCGGCGTGGACGAGCCGGTGCAGGTGGTGGACCGCACCGCGACCCTGCCGGTGACCCGGCACGACTGGCGTGACCTCGGCCCGGCCGCGCGGGAAACCGCGTTGCGTGACCTCCTGGAAGCCGACCGGGCCACCCCGCTGGACCTGACCCGGGCCCCGCTGACCCGGCTGGCGATCGCCGCCCTGCCCGGCGACGAGGTCGAGCTGGTCTGGACCTGCCACCACGTCGTGCTCGACGGCTGGAGCACCGCGCAGGTCTTCGCCGAGGCCTGCGAGGAGTACGCCGCCGCGACCGCCGGCGTCCGGCCCGCCCTGGTCACCCGGCGCCCGTACCGCGACTACCTCGGCTGGCTGGCCGGCCGCGACCAGGCCGCCGCCGACGCGTTCTGGCGGACCACCCTGGCCGGGTTCGACGCGCCGACCGCGTTGCCCTACGACCGCCCGCCCGCCCAGGCCCACGAGGCCCGCTCCACCGATTCCGCCCGGATCGAGCTGCCCCCGGCCGCGACGCTGCGGCTGCGGGAGTTCGCCGGCACCCACGGCCTCACCGTCAACACCCTCGTCCAGGGCGGCTGGGCGCTGCTGCTGGCGCTGGTCTCCGGCGACCGCGACGTGCTCTTCGGCACCACCGTGTCCGGCCGTCCGGCCGACCTGCCCGGCGTCGAGACGATGATCGGCCTGTTCATCAACACGATCCCGACCCGCGTCCGGGTGGACGGCGCCGAGCCCGTCGCGCGGTGGCTGGGCCGGCTGCAGGCCGCCCAGAGCGAAGCCCGCGACCACGATTTCGTGTCGCTGACCCGGCTGCGCCCGCTCAGCGACGTGCCCGCCGGCCAGAACCTGTTCGACAGCATGGTGGTCTTCGAGAACTACCCGATCAGCGAGCCCGCCACCGCGGGCGCGCCCCGGGTCGCCGAAGTCACCGCGGCCGACGCCACGAACTTCCCGCTGTGCCTGCGTGCCTACCTGGGCGACGGCCTCAACCTCGACCTCGCCTACGACCCGGCGCTGTTCGACCCGGCCACCGTCACGGCGCTGAGCGAGCGGCTGGTCTTCCTGCTCGACGCCGTCACCGCGGACCCGGACCGGCCACTGGGCCGGGTGCCGTGGACCGGCGCCGCCGAACGCGCCCGGGTCCTCGCCGACGCCCACGGCCCCGATGCGGCCGGGACGCCGGCCACGGTGCCCGCGCTGTTCGCCGACCGGGTCCGGCGCCACCCGGCGGCCCCGGCCGTGCTCGACGGCGACCGGACGCTGACCTACGCCGAGCTCGACGGGCGGGCGAACCACCTGGCGCACCGGCTGGCCGGGCTGGGCGTCGCCGCCGAGGACCGGATCGGGCTGCTGCTCGAACCGTCGCTCGCGCACGTCGTCGCGGAACTCGGCGTGCTCAAGGCCGGCGCGGCCTACGTGCCGCTGGACACCCGCGCCCCGCACGAGCGGCTGCGCGCGGTGCTCGCCGAGGCGGCGGTGTCGGTCGTGGTGGCCGGCGACACCTGGCTGACGGCCGCCGAAGCCGTCCACAGCGGACCGGTGCTGACCGTCGGCGAGCAGCGGTCGCGCACCGCGCCGGAGCGCCCGGTGGACCCGGAAAACCTCGCCTACGTCATGTACACCTCCGGCTCCACCGGCGTGCCCAAGGGCGTCGCCGTGCGCCACCGCGACATCACCGCGCTGGCCCAGGACGGCCGGTTCGCCGGCGGTGCCCACACGCGGGTGCTCGCGCACTCGCCGCTGGCCTTCGACGCCTCCACCTACGAGCTGTGGGTCCCCCTGCTCAACGGGGGCGCGGTGGTCCTGCCCGGCGAGCCCGACCTCACCGTGGAATCGCTGCGCCGCACGGTGTCCGCGCACGACGTGACGGCGGCGTGGCTGACGGCCGGGCTCTTCCGGCTGCTCGCCCAGGACGCCCCGGACTGCCTGCGCGGCCTGCGCGAGGTGTGGACCGGCGGCGACGTCGTCCCGCCCGCCGTGGTGCGGGCGGTCCGGGCGGCCTGCCCGGGCCTGGTCGTGGTCGACGGCTACGGCCCCACCGAAACGACCACCTTCGCCACCTCGTTCCGGGTGGACGGCGACGCGGCGGTGCCCGAGCCGGTCCCCATCGGCCGCCCGCTCGACGGCATGCGCGCGTACGTGCTGGACCCGGAACTGCGGCCGGTCCCGGCCGGGGCGCCCGGCGAACTGTGCCTGGCCGGCGCCGGCTGCGCGCGCGGCTACCTCGGCCGCCCCGGCCTGACGGCCGAGCGCTTCGTCGCCGACCCCTTCGGCGCGCCGGGGGAGCGGATGTACCGCACCGGCGACGTCGTCCGGCGCGGGCCCGACGGGAACCTGGTGTTCCTCGGCCGCTCCGACGACCAGGTCAAGCTGCGCGGGTTCCGGATCGAGCTCGCCGAGGTCGAAGCCGTGCTGGCCGCGCACCCGGCGGTCGCGCAGGCGGTCGCCGGTGTCCACCCGGACTCCTCCGGCACTCGGCGGCTGGTCGGGTACGTCGTCCTCGAGCGCTCGGCCGATCCCGGCGAGCTGCGGGCGCACGCCGCCGCTTCCCTGCCCGAGTACATGGTCCCCGCCGTCGTCCTGGTGCTGCCCGAACTTCCGCTGAACCGCAACGGAAAGGTCGACCGCCGAGCCCTGCCGGCCCCGGACGGGCCGCTGACCTCCCGACAGCCCTACGTCGAACCGGCCACCGCGACCGAGCGCGTCGTCGCCGGGATCTGGCAACGGCTGCTCGGGGTCGAGCGGGCCGGGGCGAAGGACAACTTCTTCGAGCTCGGCGGCGACTCGATCCTCAGCATCCGGCTCGTTTCCCGGCTGCTGGCCGAATGCGGCGTCTCGCTGTCGCCGCGGGCGGTGTTCGCCCACCCGACGGTCTCCCGGCTCGCCGCCGCGGTCGAAACCGCCGGGGCCGGTGCCGCGGACCCGATCCCGGCCGTGCCCCGCGACCGCGAGCTGCCGCAGTCCTTCGCCCAGCAGCGGCTGTGGTTCCTCGACGAGTTCGAGCCCGGCGGCACCGAGTACGTCACCGGCTCCGCCGTGCGGCTGCGCGGCGAACTGGACGTCGACGCGCTCACGGCGGCGTTCACCGCCCTGGTCGCCCGGCACGAACCGCTGCGGACCACCTTCGGCTCGGCCGAGGGCCACGGCGTCCAGCTCGTGCACCCGCCCGCGCCGGTCCCGGTGCCGGTCACCGACCTGACCGACCGGCCCGCGGACGCCCGGGAGGAAGCGCTCGCGGAGATCCTGCGCGCCGACGGCGAACAGCCCTTCGACCTGCGCGAAGGGCCGCTGCTGAGGGTCAACCTGATCCGGCTGGCCCCGCAGGAGCACGTGCTCGTCGTCACCGTGCACCACATCGTCACCGACGGCTGGTCGAACGGGCTCATCGGCGAAGAGCTCGGCCTGCTGTACGCGGCCGCGCTGCGCGGCGAGCGGGCCGAGCTGCCGCCCCTGCCCGTGCAGTACGCGGACTTCGCGGCCTGGCAACGCGGCCGGCTCGCCGAGCAAGAGCTCGCCGGGCAGGTCGAGTACTGGACCGAGCGCCTGCGCGACCTCGCCCCGCTGCAGCTGCCCACCGACCGGCCCCGGCCGCCGGTGCGCACCAGCCGCGGCGAGATCCGGGAGATCGCCGTCCCGGCGGCGGTGACCGCCCGGCTCGAGCAGCTGAGCCGGCAGCGGGAGACGACCCTGTTCACCACCCTCGTCGCCGCCTGCCAGGTGCTCCTCGGCCGCTGGGCAGGCCAGGACGACGTGGTCGTCGGCACGGTCGCCTCCGGCCGCGAGCGGCCCGAGCTCGAGGGACTCGTCGGGTTCTTCGTCAACACCCTGGTGCTGCGTTCGCGGGTCCGCCCGGACCTGGCCTTCACGGCGTTCCTCGACGAGGTCGCCGCGGGCGTCCGCGCGGCCTTCGACCACCAGGACCTGCCGTTCGAGCGGGTCGTCGACGCCGTCCAGCCGAGCCGGGACCCCAGCCGGACCCCGCTGTTCGACGTGCTGGTGGCGCTGCAGAACACCGGCACCCGCCTGCCCGCCTTCGCCGGTCTCACGGCGAGCGAGCTCGAGCTGCCGACGACCACCGCCGAGTTCGACCTGAGCGTCGAGTTCCAGCCGGACGGGGACGCGCTGCGGGTCGCCCTGACCTACAACACCGACCTGTTCGACGCCCGCACGATCGACCGGCTGGCCGGGCACCTGGGTGTCCTGCTCGCCGGCATCGCCGAGCACCCGGACCGGCGGGTGGACGCGCTGCCGCTGCTGCCCGCGGCCGAGTACGACCTGGTGGTCGAGGGCTGGAACGACACCGCGCTGGACGTTCCCGAGGTCACCGTCGCGGAGCTGTTCGAGGCCCAGGCGCGGCGGCGCCCGGAGGAGACCGCGCTGGTGGCCGGGGACGTCGAGCTGAGCTTCGCCGAGCTGAACGCCCGGGCGAACCGGCTGGCGCGGCACCTCGTTTCGCTGGGTGCCGGTCCGGAGCGGGTCGTGGCCCTGGTGTTGCCGCGGACCGCCGAGGCGATCGTGGCCTTCCTGGCGGTGGCGAAGGCGGGTGCGGTGTACCTGCCGATCGATCCGGCCCTGCCGGACGACCGGATCGAGCTGTTGCTGCGGGACGCCGGGGCGAGCCTGGTCCTGGGACCGGCGGAAATGGCGGCCTCGCCGCGGGAGTACTCCGCCGCGGATCTCACCGACGCCGATCGTGTCGCGCCGCTGCGGCCCGAGAACACCGCTTACGTGATCTACACGTCGGGGTCGACCGGCCGTCCGAAGGGCGTGGCGGTCCCGTACCGGAATCTGACGAACCTGTTGTTCAACCACCGCAACGACTTCGCCGCGCCGGGGGAGCGGTTGCGGGTGGCGTTGACGGCGACGTTGTCGTTCGACACGTCGCTGGAAGGTCCGGTGCTGATGGCCGACGGTCATGAGCTGCACCTGGTGGGCGACGAGGTCCGGCTCGACCCGGACGCGTTGGCCGGCTACGTCGCCGAGCGCCGGATCGACTTCCTCGACCTCACCCCGACCTACCTGCGCCGGTTGCTGCCCGCCGGCCTGCTGTCGGATCCGCGGCACCGGCCGAAGATCCTGATGCTGGGCGGCGAAGCCCTCGACCAGGGGCTCTGGCGCGAGCTGGCGGCGGCCGAAGTCACGGTGGCGCACAACTTCTACGGCCCGACCGAGTACACAGTGGACGCCGTCTCCTGCCGGGTCGGCGACCACGGCCGGCCGGTCCTGGGGCGTCCGCTGGCCAACACGCGTGCCTACGTCCTCGACGAGCACCTGCGGCTGGTGCCCGCCGGTGTGCCGGGTGAGCTGTTCCTGGCCGGGGCGCAGCTGGCGCGTGGTTATCTCGGCCGTCCGGGCCGGACGGCGGGGAGCTTTGTCGCCAATCCGTTCGGCGAGCCGGGCGAACGCATGTACCGCACCGGCGACCGGGTGCGCTGGACGTCCGACGGGCAGCTGGAGTACCTGGGGCGCTTGGACGACCAGGTGAAGATCCGGGGCTTCCGGGTCGAGCCGGGTGAGGTCGAAGCGGCCCTGACGCGGCTGCCCGAGGTCGCGGCCGCGGTCGTGGTGGCGACCCGGCCGGAGGACGGGCACGCCCGGCTGGTCGCCTACGTCGTCTCCTCGGCGGACCCGGCGCAGCTGCGGGCAGCGCTGAAGGAGACGCTGCCCGACTACCTGGTGCCCTCGGTGTTCGTGCCGATCGAGGCGGTTCCGCTGACCCCGCAGGGCAAGGTCGACCGCCGTGCCCTGCCCGAACCCGCCGACGCGGCCGAACCGGGCCTCCGCCACGTCGAGCCGTCGACCCCGGCCGAGCGGGCGCTCTGCGAGATCTGGGCCCAGGTCCTCGGCGTGGACCGGGTCGGTACCGCGGACAACTTCTTCGAGCTGGGCGGCGATTCCATCCTCAGCATGCAGGTCGTGTCCCTGGCCCGCCGCGCCGGGCTGCAGCTGTCCACGAAGGACATCTTCCTGCACCAGACCGTCGCCGCGCTGGCGCCGGTGGCCGGCGCGGTGGCCGAGGCGGCGGAGCCGGACCGGCCGGTCACCGGGCCGGTGCCGCTGACCCCGATCCAGGACTGGTTCTTCGCCCACCACACCGTCAACCCGCACCACTTCAACCAGTCCATGCTGGTCGAGCTCGCCGACGGCTTCGACGCCGGCGCGCTGGAACGGGCCCTGGCCGCGGTGTGGACCCACCACGACGCCCTCCGGATGCGCTTCACCCCCACCGAGGAGGGCTGGCGCCAGCACAACGCCGACGTCGAACCGGTGCCCGCGCTGCGCCACGAGGACCTGACCGCGGTGCCCGAGGCCGAGCGGGACGCCGCGCTGGCGCGGATCGCCGACGACGTCCACGCCGGGTTCGACCTCACGCGCGGCCCGCTGCTGGCCGCCGTCCTGGCCACCGCCGGCGCGGGGTGGCGGGCGCGGCTGTTCCTGGCCGTGCACCACGTCGTGGTCGACGCCGTCTCCTGGCGCATCCTGCTCGACGACCTCGACAACGCCTACCGGCAGGCCGTCCGCGGCGTCCCGATCGACCTCGGCCCGCGGACGACGTCGTTCCGGGACTGGGCGCACCGCCTGCGCGACCACGTCCGCGACGGCGGGTTCGACGACGAACTGGCCTACTGGACCGGCCTGCCGGACTCGGGACCGCTGCCGGTCGACCACCACCGGGACGACACCGGCACCGCGGAGGTCACCGTGGTGCTCGACGCCGACGACACCCACGCCCTGCTGCGCTCGGCGCCGTCGGCCTACCGCACCCGCGTCAACGACGTCCTGCTCACCGCGCTGGCCTGGGCGCTGGCCCGGTGGACCGGGCGCCCGGACGTTTCGATCGCCCTGGAAGGCCACGGCCGGGAAGACATCCTCGACGGCGTCGACCTCACCCGCACCGTCGGCTGGTTCACCACCCTGTACCCGGTGGCGCTGTCCGCCGACGGCGGCGACGATCCGGACTGGCGGACGCTGGTCAAATCGGTCCGCAAGCAGCTGCGGGCCGTGCCCGGCAACGGGTTCGGCCACGGCGCGCTCCGCCACCTCGGCGACCCGGACGTGCGGGAGCGGCTCGCCGGCACCGGGCCGCAGCCGCAGATCACCTTCAACTACCTCGGCCAGTGGGACGGCACCGCGAAGGCGGCCGAGGGGCTCTACACCGCGGTCCGCGGCTCGCTCGGCCTCGACCACGACCCGGCCGAGCACCGCCCGCACCTGCTCGACCTGGTCGGCGCGGTCGAGGACGGCGAGCTGGTGTTCTCCTTGATCTACCAGCCCGGCCGGCACGACCGGCGGACCGTCGAAGCGGTGGCCGGCGACTTCGCCGGAGCCCTGCGGCGGATCGCGGCCGACTGCCAGGCCCCCACCGAGCGGAGGGGGCGCCGGTGACCACGCGGCTGTCCCGGAACCGGAACTACCGGCTGCTGTGGGGCAGCCAGGCGCTGTCGGAGGGCGGGTTCAGCGCGTCGATGATCGCGTTGCCGCTGCTGGTGCTGGCGGTGACCGGCTCGCCGGCGCTGTCCGGGCTGGTGCTCGGCGTGGACGCGATGGCCCAGCTCGTCGCGGGGCTGCCCGCGGGCGCACTGGCGGACCGCTGGGACCGCAAGAAGATCCTGCTCGGCTGCGAGGCGGGCTACGCGCTGGCGGTGGGCAGCCTGGCCGCGGCGATCTGGTGGGACGTGGTGAGCGTCGCGCACCTGGTCGCGGTCGCGGCGGTCATGGGCTGCTGCCGGTCGCTGTTCGGCCCGGCCGAAGACGCGATGCTGGCCGGCGTGGTGACCGCGGACCAGCTGCCCACCGCGGTGGCGATGAACTCCGCGCGCGGCGCGCTCGGCCAGCTGTCGGGCACCGCGGCCGGCGGGTTCCTCTACGCGCTGGGGCGGGCCGTCCCGTTCGCCTTCGACCTGCTGGCCCACCTGGTTTCACTGGTCGCGCTGTGCTTCGTCCGGGCACCGCGCCGCGAGGAACCCCCGGCCGGGGGCGGGCACCTGGGCCGGGAGATCGTGGAGGGGCTGCGCTGGGTGTGGGCGGTGCGGCACGTCCGGGTCACCATGGCGTGCGCGGTGAGCCTGAACTTCTTCTTCAGCGCGTACTACGTCGTCGTCATCGTGCTGGCCCAGCAGCGGGGCGTCACCTCGGGTGAGATCGGCGTGATGGCCGCGATGCTCGGGGCCGGTGGGGTGCTGGGCTCGTTGCTCGCGCCCTACCTGCAGCGGCGGCTCAGCCCCTACGTGTCGATCGTGAGCGTGTTCTGGGTGCTGACCCTGCTCACCCCGCTGGCGGCCGTCCTCCACGACGGCTACCTGCTGGCGGCGCTGTTCGTGGTGCTGGCCCTGTCCCCGCCGACCGCCAACACGACGATCGGCACCTACCAGCTGCTGCTCACCCCCGACCGGCTGCGCGGGCGCCTGACCAGCGTGATGGGCGTGATCGGCGGGGTCTCCGCGGCGACCGGGCCTGCCTTCGGCGGCCTGGTGGTGCAGCTGGTCCCCGGGGGGAACGCGGTGCTGCTGTGCACGGCCGGGATCGCCCTGGTGACGGTCGTCGTCACGGTCAGCCCCACCCTGCGCCGGTTCCCCCGCGCCGACACGCTCGTCCCCGCCGAGACCGCCGGCCGGTGACGCCGACGGGTGGTCGAGGTTCCGGACCGCCGTTCACTGGGTAGCCCGTAGGTGTGAGCTGAGCAGGTGATGCCTGCTGCGACGAGTGAGAGGTGATCACATGAGCCAGGGCGACGCCCCGGTCGGGCGATCGGTGAAGACGGCGGCGGCCGGCGTACGGGATCTCGCCGCGGAGGCCGCGCGGGTGGGCGCGGCCGCGGCCGCACGGGCGGTCGAAATCACCGATCGGAAGCTGGCCGAAAGCAAGGACGAACTGGCGAAGGTCGGCCGCGCGGCGACGAAGGATTTCGACAAGAGCACCCGGTCATCCCGCCGCGACGTGCTGTCGAACAGCACGGCGGCCCGCGACGAGGTCCTGGCCCGCGCGGCGAAGCTGCGCGACCCGGGCCGCAAGGCGGCCCAGGCGGTGGCGACGGTGGTGAGTTCGGCGGGCGAGTCGGGCCGCAAGCGCCGCAAGGCGGTGGCGACGGCGAAACGTGACCTGGCGGTGGCGCTCCAGGAGGCCAAGAGCGTGGCCCGGGGCGAGCGCTCCAAGCGAGCCCGCTGGCCGTGGCTGCTGGCCGTGGGTGCGCTGGCGGCGGCGATCGTGGCGGTGGTCCAGGTCCGCCGGCCGAACCCGCTGGCCGAGGCGGAGAAGAACGCTTCGGCGGGGTCGGAGGAGTCGAAGACGGCTTCGTCGCCTTCTCCGGCTGCTGCGCCGACTTCGCCTGCGACGCCGACTTCGGCGGCAGCGCCTTCTTCGGCCCCGGCCGCGCAGCCGGCGCCCAAGCCGGCCTCCGCGGCGGCCAAGCCGGCGGCACCGCAGGCCAAGCCGGCGACCCCGGCCGAGAAGCCCGCACAGCAGGCGGCCAAGGCCGCCGACGGGGCGAACGGCCGCGCCCCCGCGGGCCGCGGCCAGAACAAGTCCCACTGAGCCGGCGCCGGTACCCGCGCCCGAGGTGATCACGGGCGCGGGTACCGGCATGCCCGCACGACCCCAGCCGCGGACGCCGGCCTGGGTGGCTTGGCCCGCGGGGCCGGCCTGTGGCTTACCGTGGAGCGGTCCGAGCCGCGGGCAACTTGGCCTGCGGGCCCGGGTGGGCTTGCCGCGGGCAGCCTGGCCGCCCGCGGCGGCGCGGCTTACGGCGGCCGGTCCGCGGTGGCGTAGGGCAGGTGGGGCGGCTCGGCCAGCGGCGGCTGGGTTGGCGTGATTTGGCATGGGGTGGCCTGGCCGGCGGGCTTGGGTGGCGGCGGCTTGGTCGGCGGGCTGAGGTTGGTTTGGCCGGCGGCGGCTCGGTCGGCGGGCTGGGAGTGGCTCGAGTGAGGCCACCTGGCAGCGGCAGCCCAGGTCCGCGGCGGCTGGTTTGGCGTGGCCGGCGTAGCCTGCCCGGCGGCGGCTTGGCCCGCGGCAGCCGACCCGGCCCACAGCGCCCGGCCTCGGCGGCCGGCCACAGCGCAGCCCAGCCCAGCCCGCAACACCCTGCCCACAACCGGCGCGCTCCCACACCGCCCACCCGGAAAGCGCTTACAATCCCCACTAAGAGCGGGGAGGTCGCCAATGGCGTGGCAGTTCGCGGTGAGCACCCTGGGCATGCCCGGCCTCCCGGTCCGCGAATCCGCCCGCATCGCGCGAGCCCACCACTGCGCCGGACTGGAACTGCGCGTGCACCCCGACGAAGAAGTCCACCCGGGACTCTCCGGCCCCGCCACTGACGCCGTCCGAAGGCTCCTCGACGGCGAAGGCCTGGCCATCTCCTGCCTCGCCGGGTACGCCAAGGTGGCCGCCGATGGCGCCGATCAGCCCGTCGTCGACGAGCTCAAAGCCCTGATCGCCCTCGCGCACCGGATCGGCGCGACGGACGTCCGCGTCTTCCCCGGCGGTGGCGGCGATGCCCGTCCTCGCATCGCCGCCGTCCTCGGGGACCTTCGGGACTCCGGGGTGCGGCTGCTCGTCGAGACGCACGACTCGCACCCCACCGGGGCCGCCGCGGTGAGCCTGGTCGAGGGATTCGGAACACCGGAGCTGGTCGCCGTGCTGTGGGATGCCGTGCACCCCTGGCGGGCCGGCGAAGCACCCGCCGTCACCAGGGATGTGCTCGGGCCCTACCTCGGCTACTTCCAGGTCAAGGACGTGAAGAGCCGCGAAACGCCGACGCCCGTGCCGCCGGGGGAGGGCGCCGTCCCGCTCGATGACTGCGGTGAGCTGCTGCGCTCGTGGTCCGGCTGGGTGTCACTCGAATGGGAAAAGGCCTGGTACCCCGGCCTCGCGCCGGTCGATGTCCCGCTGCGGGCCGCCTCGGCCTGGTTCACCCGGTACGGATGACGGTCCCGAGGCGGCCCGCTCCGGGTCAGCGTCCGGAGAAGTTCACGTCACTGCAGAAGTAGTACGACTGGTCGAGGTGGCTGGCCTGCCAGATCGTGTAGACGACGTGCCGCCCCGTCCGGCTGCCCGCGTTCACCGCGACCTGGTACTGCCCGGCGGGGGCGAGCTTGCCCGTCTGGGCGACCAGTTCGAGGTTGCCCCAGCCCAATGGCTGGGTCGCCGGGTTGAAGCCCTGCTTGGTGATGTACACCAGCAGGTAGTCGGCGCCGTGCCGGGCCTGGTCGGTGATGGTCAAGGTGAACCGGTTGTCCTTGTCGGCCGTCTGCCACGCGCCGACGGTGTCGAGGGCGTTGTACCGGGGCGCCTGCGTGCGGCCGCCGCTGCACAGCGTCCCGTCCGGGATCGCGCCCTGGTGGTTGCCCTTGACGCCCTCGCGGTAGAGCCCGTTCCAGTTCCACATCGCGTTCGGGTCGGCCTGCCAGGCCTGCCAGCACATCGGGTCCTTCGTCGCCATCGCCGGGTTCTGGAAGTCGCTGCCCCAGCGGTTCCAGCAGCCGTAGTTGCGCGACGGCGGGTCGGTGGCCGATCCGTGCGCGTCGGCGACGCCGGTGAGCACGCCGCCCAGCAGGACGGCGGTCACGGCCGTCACCACCAGGGAGAGCAGAGTTCTGCGTCGGGGAACCACGCTGTCCTCCTTCGTCGGGGCCGGATTCGGGAGCGCTCCCAGGCGCCGAACATACGCCGCGCCGCTCGGCACCGGCCAGCGCGCGATCTCCGCGGAACCCTTGCGGGACAGGTGTTCCCGGCACGGATCCGGACTGAACGACCACTGAACGGCGGAGGGCGGCCAAGTCCGGACCGCCCGATCGGTCCCGGACCGGGGGACTGCCGGTGAAGAAGCGGCGGGCCGGTTGCTCCGCGCGGGTGCATCCGGAAAAAATGTCACGAGCGCGCCCGGACGTCGCCGGGTGGGCTGTGCCTGTCCCGCGGCCGTCGGGTCCTCTGAGGACTTGAACCGATCTCCGTCCGGTGCTATAGGAATAAGGGAGAGCAGGACATGACCTGGTGACATCGCGAGACGATCCGGGGAGTGAACGACGATGCCGGACAAGATCGCCCGTTCGGCCGTGGCCGACGGGTTCGCCGAGCTGGTGCTGACCGACCCCGCGTGGGTCCGGGCGGAGTTCGAGGCGATCGTGACCGCGAACTTCGACCCGCCGCCACCACCGGTACCCGCCGCCGAGCCGGGGCCGCGGCCACCCGCGGTCGTCGGCGCGCCGCGGCGACGTCCCGGTGTCCGCCTGCTCGCCGCGAAGTGCCCGCGCCGGGAGAGGTCCCCTCCGCGGCTCCGGACGGCGAAGCGAACGGACACCGAGAAAGGGGAGTGATGCCGTGACGGCTGCCGGATCCACCACGGCGCCGGCGGGCGCTGCCTGCCCCGACAGCGGCCGGTAAGACCTTCGCAGGCCCGGCCACCGCGCCTCCAGGCGCATCCCGCGGCAGCGACGCCGGCGTGCCGGGAGCCGTCGAGTTCGTACCACCACGGACAAACGGTTTCGACACGCTGGTTCCTCCGCCGGTCCCGGTGCCGCCCGCCGGCACCGGGACCGGGCGGGGGCGAACGCAGGGAGGAAACCCGATGCCCGACGAGTTCACCCCGCCGAACGACCTGGCCGACCAGCAGGTGCCGGTCGCGTTCGACGGTGCCGACGCCGAAGACGTCACCGCGGTGCCGGCCGATGCCGATCCCGCGGATTTCGCCGACCAGCACCGCGAAGTTCCCGTGCCGGCCGACGCCGAGCCGTGGCCGTGAGCCCCGCCGCAGCGGCGGACCTCAGCCAGGAAGCTTCGCCACCGGCGAGGGGAACCGCCTGCCGGGGCTCCGGCAGATCCAGTGGCACGGGCCGGGGCGCGACCGCGGCGGCCGCGCCCCGGAGCCCGCGGCTCAGCCCTGGGACCGCACGTTCTCCCGGGCTTCCTGGGCTCGATCGGTGACGTCGCCGGTCGCCGACTGCGCTTCGTCCTTGACCGTCGACGCCGCGTCGGCGGCTTCGGACTTCACCGACTCCGCCGCCTGCTGCACCGGCTCGCGCAGGTTTTCCTTCAGTTCTTCGGCCGCGTGCTGGGCGACCGGGGCCACGTGCTCACGGGCGAGGTCGGTCGCCTGGCCGGCGAGCCGCCGCTCCGGCTCGCTCGCGGGCAGCAAGGACGACACGAGCCAGCCGGCCCCGAAGGCGATCAGGCCGGCGGCCAGCGGGTTGCCCTGCGTGCCGCGCCGGATCGACGCGGGCGCTTCGCCGACGGTGTCGGCGGCGCTGTTCACCTTGTCCTGGGCGGCCGAAGCGACCGAGCCCACCTTGTCGCCCGCGGTCGCCGCGTGGTCGGAGGCGGTGCCCATGACGCGATCCCGTGCGCCGCGCACCGCCGAGCGCACCCGCCCGATGCGGCGTTCGACGATCCGGCCCGGGGTCACCTTCTCGGTGAGGGCGTTCACGTCCGTGCTGAGATTGCGTTGCGTGCCTTCGATTTCGCGGCGGATCCGCTCCGGTTCGGTCATGGTCGTTCGCCTTTCAGTGCGTCCGGGACCTGCTGCAGGGTCTCGACGGTGCGTTCGGGTTTCGGGTTGATCCGGCGGACCTCGCGCCGTCCCGTCGCGTAGAGCGCGGCGCCGACGATCACCCACACGACCGCGACGATCAGCGCCGCCCAGCCGGAATCCATCACGTTCGCCAAGCCCTGCCACAGGGCGATGGAGAGGAACAGCACGACGAGGTAGCCGGCGAACCCGGCCCCGCCGAGCATGCCCGCGCCCTTCGCGGCCTTGCCCGCCTCGGCCTTCACCTCGGCTTTCGCCAGCTCCACCTCCTGCCGCACCAGGGTGGAGAGGTCCTTCATGACGTTGGACATCAGCTCACCCACCGAGGCGTCGGCGACGTCGGCGGGCGGGTCGGTGCGGTGCGCCGGTCCGGGTGCCTGGGTCATCACGGCACCTGACCCGGCGCGGAGAAGCGGGGGCTCGGCTGCGGGAGGGCGTCCGGCGGCTGGGGAGCAGTGCCGGGGTGGCCGGGCTGCGGGAGTCCTTCGGTGGGCTGTGGTGCGTTGTGGCCGCCGGGAGCAGTGCCGGGGTGGCTTGGTTGCGGGAGTCCTTCGGTGGGCTGTGGTGCGTTGTGGCCGCTGGGCGCAGTGCCGGGGTGGCTTGGTTGCGGGAGTCCTTCGGTGGGCTGTGGTGCGTTGTGGCCGCTGGGCGCCGCGCCCGGTCGGCTCGGCTGTGGCAGGCCGCCCGCCGGCTGGGGTGCGGTGTAGCCGCCCGGGGCCGCAGCGCCCGGCTGCGGGAGACCCGTCGCGTACCCGACGTGGTCCGGTGGCGTCGCCGCGTGACCGGCGGGTCGCTGCGGAGCACCCGGCCGGCCGTTCGGCGCGTTTTCCTTCTCCTCCTGCTGCTGAGCCACGACCCCCCGGGTGAGCCGCCCGACGAGCGCGCCGGCGACGGCCGCGCCGGCCAGGAACGCGCCGGGACGGCGGCGGGCGAAGCGCCGCACCTCGTCCAGCAGGTCACCCGGTTCGCGGTGCTCGAGCCAATCGGCGACCGACCGCGTCCGCTCCGACACCTGGCGGGCGACGTCGCCGGCGAGGCCGGGGGAGTCGGTCTGCTGCGCCATCCGCTCGAGCTGACCGGCCAGCTGGTGGAGGCTCTCGGCCGCCTTCCGCTGGCCGTCCCTGGCCTGCGACTGCAGCTGTTCCCGGCCTTCGCGGACCAGGTCGCGTGCTTCGTGGCGGGCGTGCTCGGCCACGTGTTTCGCTTGGTCCGCGGCCGTTTGCGCGACTTCGCTACCCCGGTCGGCGGCGGTGGCGGCCACTTCGCGGGCTTCGTCCTTGGCGGTTTCCGGCATCGACGGCGAGCCGTTGCCCTGCTGCTGCGGCGGTGACTGACCGCCGGGTCCCTGCGTCATCTCGACCTCCTGCGGGAGCGGCACGTTCCGCGCCTACTTGACTGCCGATGGGAGCCATCGGCCTGGTAGGGCGGCTGGCTACCCGGGCGGCCGGGGGATAAACCGGACCCCGGCCGTGTTCGGCCGGTGCCGCCTGCAGGGTCTCCGGCGGGAGCGTGTGCCGTTGATCGTCCACACAGGACAGTGACACCGCGGGGGTGGCGCCGGGAGGCAGGCCGCGCCCAGCCCGCGCACGAGGTCGATGCAGCGGCCGGTTTCCGGGCCGCGGACGGCGTTCAGTGCTGGGCGGCAGCGCTCGCCCCAGGTGCCGAGGACGCCGCTGCCGCGGTGTCGAGCTTCAGGTCCCGGGGGCGGCCGACAGCATGCGGCCGCCCCCGCCGTCCAGCCGACAGCGGGGGCGGTCCACCGGCGGGCTCAGTTCCCGGGGCGGGCGACGTCCCCGCGCCAGGCACCGGTCTCGCGGCCACCGCGCTCTTCGATGAAGGTCTTGAAGCGGCCGAGGTCGCCCTTGACGCGGCGGTCGAGGATGCCGAGCTTGTCGGCGACGTTCTCGACGAAGCCGTCCGGGTCGATGTCGAGCTGGGCGGTGACCCGGGTCTGCCGGTCGCCGAGGCGGTGGAACGTCACGACCCCGGCGTGCGTGGGGCCGGAGTCGGACTTCCAGGCGACGCGCTCGTCCGGGTGCTGCTCGGTGATCGTCGCGTCGAACTCCCGGGTCTGCCCGCCGACGCTGATCTTCCAGTGCGTGTGGGTGTCGTCGAGCTGCCGGATCTCGTCGACGCCCTCCATGAAGTGCGGGAACGACTCGAACTGCGTCCACTGGTTGTAGGCGGTGGTGACGTCGGTCTCGACGTCGACGGATTCGGTGACGGTGCTCATCGCGGCCTGTCCTTTCGTGCTGGTCGGGCTGGTCCGCTCCCCGATTACCCGGCAAATCGATGACAAAACGATGCAACCGCTCTAGGGTCGGGCACCAGCAACCGAAAGGAGCCCCCGTGACCGAGGACCGGACGCCCGTGCTGACGGTGCGCGTGCGCACGGTGCCGGAGGCCGTCGTCGTCGCGGCGGCCGGCGACCTGGATCTCGGCACCGCGCCGCTGCTGCGCGCCCGGGCCCGGGCCGCGCTGGACCGCGGGCCGGGCGCGCTCATCGTGGACCTGGGCGCGATCACCTTCTGCGGCTCGGCGGGGCTGCAGGTCCTCGCCGAGCTCGCCGGGGAGACGGCGGCCGCGGACCTGCCGTTCGCGGTGGTCGCCGACGGGCGCCCGGTGCTGCGTTCGCTTCAGGTCACCCGCCTGGACCGCACGCTCGCGCTGCACCCGACGGTGGACGGCGCCCGCGCGTGGATCCGGCGGCGGCCGGACGGCGCCGGGCGCACCGGCGGTTAGGCCCGGCCCGGTCGCGGGTAGTCCTCCGCCATGGAAGCGGAGGCGCTGCTGCAGAGCCTGACTCGCGTCGTGACCGCCCTCGACGGCACGGGCATCCGGTTCGCCGTCGCCGGCGGCCTGGCGGTGTACGCCCGCGGCGGGCCGCCGTCGGACCACGACGTCGACCTGTTCCTCAAGCCCGGCGACGCCGACCGGGCCGCGGAGGTGCTCACCGCCGCCGGCCTGCGCCGCGTGCACCCGCCGGAGGACTGGCTGACGAAGGTCTACGACGGCGAAATCCTCGTCGACCTCATCCACGGCCCCAACCACCGGCCGGTGACCGACGAGCTGCTCGACCGCGCGGCGCTGATGCGGATCGGGTCCACCGCGGCGCCGGTCGTCTCCGGCACCGACCTGCTGGTGGACAAGCTGCTCGTGCTGAGCGCGCACCGGTGCGACTTCGCGCCGCTGCTGCGGATCGCCCGCGACCTGCGCGAACAGGTCGGCTGGACCGACGTCGCCGTGCAGGTGTCGGCGTCCCCGTACGCCAGGGCGTTCCTGGCGCTGCTCGGCGACCTGGCCGTGATCGACCCGAAGGAGGCTCTCGTGCCCGAAGCACCGCAGTACCTCGTCGCCCGGCTCAGCCGGGCCCTGGCCGAAGACCCCCGCACCGCCGAGCTCGGCGTGCACGTGACCGTGCGGGGCGAGCACGTCCACCTGACCGGCGAAGTCACCTGCTCCTCGCGCAAGGCGGAGGTGGACGCCGTCGTCGGCGAGTACCTGACCGGGGAGCTGGTGCACAACGACATCCGGGTCGCCGACGTCCGCGAACCGGCGAGCGCGGAGGAGATCGGCCGATGAGGATCGCCGCGGTCGGGGACGTGCACCTGGGCGAGGACTCCCGCGGCCTGCTCCGGCCGGCCCTGGAGCACCTCGCGGGCACCGCCGACGTCCTGCTGCTGGCCGGGGACCTCACCCGGCACGGCACCGTCGAGGAGGCCCGCGTGGTGGCCGACGAGCTCGCCGGGCTCGGCGTGCCGATCGCCGCGGTCCTCGGCAACCACGACCACCACAGCGATTCCGGCGAGATGATCTCCAACCTGCTCCGCGAGATCGGGGTGGCGGTGCTGGAAGGCGACGCGGTGCGCTTCGACCTGCCGGACGGCTCCCTGGGGGTCGCCGGCGTCAAGGGCTTCGGCGGCGGGTTCGCGGGCAAGTGCGCCAGCCGGTTCGGCGAGCGGGAGATGAAGGACTTCGTCGAGACGACGATCGCGTCGGCCGATTCGTTGCGCAAAGCGTTGCAAAACCTCGACACGGACGTCGTGGTGGCCCTGACCCACTACGCGCCGATCCCCGGGACGCTGCACGGTGAGCCGCCCGAGATCCACCCGTTCCTGGGCTCGTACCTGCTGTGCGAGCCGATCGACGAGGTGGGGGCGGATCTGGCGCTGCACGGGCACGCGCACTTCGGGTGCGAGCAGGGGGTGACGCCGGGCGGGGTGCGGGTGCGGAACGTGGCGCAGCCGGTGATCCGGAAGGCGTACGCGCTCTACGAGCTGCACCCGGCCGAGCTGTCCGCGCGTTCCTCGTGAGGGGCAGGACCCGTCCTGCCCCTCACAACCGGTCGCGGCAGAGGTCACTCGGCCAGCAGGGCCCGCACCCTCGCCAGCACCGGGCGTTCGCCCGCCGCCGACAGGATCTCCTCGGCCGTCCGCCAGCACTCCCGGGCCGCTTCGAGGCCAATGGTGCTCGACCGGGCGCGGCCGAGCACCATGAACGCGTACGCCTGGCCCAGCCGGTGTCCCGTCTCCCGCAACCCGGCGATCGCCTGAACGGCGAGGCTTTCCGCGGTCTCGGGCGCGCCCGCGTTGAACGACACCCACGCCAGGCTGGTCCGGGCCTGCTCGGCCAGCAGCCGGAAGCCGCCCTCCTCGGCGGCGTGCAGGGCCGCCGAGGCGTGCTCCGCCGCGCCGTTTTCGTCCACTGTGGATAGACCGATCAGGGTGGCGATCCGGCCGCGCAGGTAGCCGATCTTCTCCGCCAGCCGGTGGGCTTCGGTGTACTCCGCCAGCGCGGCCGCCGGGTCGCCCGCCTGGCGGTGCAGGTCGCCGAGCGCGCCGAGCGCGTCCACCTCGAACCGCTGGTTGCCCGCCTCGCGGGCCACCGTCACCGCCCGCCGCGCCGCGGGCCACGCCGCCTCGAGCTCGCCCGTCACCCGGTGGACCGCGGCCAGCCGGACCAGCGCGTCGGCCTCGTCGTCGCGGGAACCCAGCTCCCGCAACGCTTCCAGCGCCTCGGTCAGCACCGCGCCGGCCCGGGCGAGGTCGCCCGACACGCGGTAGCCGTACCCGAGGTTGCACTGCGCGATCGCCGCCGCGTGCGGTGAGCCGAGCCGGCGGCAGAGCTCGAGCGCGCGTTCGTTGTGCTCCACGCCTTCGGCGAGCCTGCCGTGTTCGATGAGCACCGCCCCCAGGTTGATCAGCCCGTTCGCCGTCCGGATCGACGCGCCGCTGCGCACCGTGCCCGCCAGCGCCGCGGTGAAGTGCTCGACCGCCCGGTCGAGCCGGCCGAGGTCCAGGTGCACGACGCCGAGCGCGTGCAGGACCGAGTCGGCGCCGTCGCGGGCGCCGGCGGCGCGGTAGGAGGCCTGGGCGGCTTCGAGGTCCGCGAGCGCCGTCTCGTAGTCGCCGCGGCTCCAGGCCAGCGCGCCGAGGCTGTGCCGCATCGCCCCCGCCGCCCGCTCGTCGCCGGCCCGCCGCGCGGTGACCAGCCCAGCTGTCGCGGCCGCCTGCCATTCGGCGTCGAGCCGGTGGGAGTGGAAGAAGCCGCGCAGCAGGTCGGCGGCCCGCCAGGCGAACGACCCCTCGCCCGCCCGGGCGGTCCACCGGATCGCGGCCAGGACGTTGGCGTGCTCGGCCAGCAGCCAGCGGCGCGCTTCGGCGGGCTCGACGGCCTCGCCGCCTTCCGGTGCGTCGGGCAGCCGCTGCAGGTCGGGGTAGAGCGCGGTCGCCGCGCCGGCCGCGGCTCGCAGGTAGTACCCGCAGAGCCGGTCGAGCGCGGCGGCTCGCTCGGCCGCCGGGAGGTCCTCGCGGGCCCGCTCGGCGGCGTACGCGCGGAGCAGGTCGTGCAGGCCGAACCGGTCGCCGCCGCGGGGCTGCACGAGGTGGCTCGCCGCCAGTTCCCACAGCAGCCGCCGGGCGCCGGGCCCGTCCGTCGCGGCCAGCGCCGCCGCGCCCGCCACGCCGACGTCGGCCCCCGGCACCAGCCCGAGCAGGCGGAAGAACCGGGCCGCCGCCGGGGAAACGGCGTCGACGGACAGGTCGAAGGGCCGCCGGACACCGAGCTGCTCGAGGTCGGGCCCGGCCAGCTCGGCGAGGTAGCCGCGCAGCGACCGGTCCGGCCACAGCGCGAGGTTCGCCGCGACGATCCGCA
Source organism: Amycolatopsis sp. NPDC004747 (assembly GCF_053601335.1). NCBI lineage: Bacteria > Bacillati > Actinomycetota > Actinomycetes > Pseudonocardiales > Pseudonocardiaceae > Amycolatopsis > Amycolatopsis sp. NPDC004747. Next base: position 93,624 of record NZ_JBSGBQ010000015.1, read on the forward strand.
GCGCCAGCGGCAGCCCGGCACACAGCCGCACCAGCTCGCGGGCGGCCGTGTCCTCGGCCGCGACGCGCTCTTCGCCGACGACCGAGGCGAGCAGGGCGAGGGACTCCTCCGGCGGCAACTCGCCCAGTTCCACCAGCCGGGTGTCCACGGTGGCGGCCAGGCCGCAGAGCCGGTCGCGGCTGGTGACCAGCACCGCGCAGCCCGGGCTCCCGGGCAGCAGCGCGCGCACCTGGTCCGGTCCGGCCACGTTGTCCAGTACGATCAGCACCCGCCGGTCGGCGAGCACCGAGCGGTAGAGCGCCGCGGCGTCGGCGAGCTCGGTCGGCACCTGGCCGGGCCGGACGCCGAGCGCGTGCGAGAACCGGGTGAGCACCTCCAGCTGTTCGAGCGCCGGAACCGCCGAGTAGCCCTGGAGGTCGGCGAAGAGCTGGCCGTCCGGGAAGTGCCGGGCGGCCCGGTGCGCCCAGTGCACGGCGGCGGTCGTCTTGCCGACGCCGGCCGGCCCGACGAGCAGCGCGATCGGCGGGTGCGTGCCGGGTGCCCCGCCCACCAGCTCGTCCAAAGTGGACATCAGCCGGGCGCGGCCGACGAGCGTGGCGACGGCCGGGGGCAGCTGCCGCGGCCGGAACTGCGGCTGCGCGACGGCCGGCGGGTCCTCGGGCACCTCGTCGGCGAGGACGGCCCGGTGCGCGCGCCGCAGCCGTTCGCCGGGACCGACGCCGAGCTCGCCGGTGAACATCCGGTGCAGTTCCCGGTAGGTCTCCAGGGCGTCGGCACGGCGGCCCGAGCGGTGCAGGGCCTCCAGGTACAGCGCCCACAACGCCTCCCGCCACGGGTGCTGACGCGTCACCCGAGCCAGCTCGCCGGTGATCTCGCCGGGCCGGCCGAGTTCGAGGCTCACCTCGAAGTAGCGCTCCTGCGCCCGCACCCGCTCTTCGGCGGGCCGGTCGACGTCCTCCCGGCTCAGCACCTCGGCCGGGACGTCGGCGAGCACCGGACCGCGCCAGCAGGCGAGCGCGGCGGCGAGCAGCTCGCGTTCGGCGTCCGGGCGCGGCTCGGCGCGCGCCGCGGCGGTGAGCTCGCGAAACCGCAGCAGGTCGTGCCGCTCGGGCGGCACGCGCAGCAGGTAGCCGGTCGGCTGGGTCTCGACGACGCCCTCGCCGAGCGCCCGCCGCAGCCGGACTGCGTGCACCTGGAGGCTCTTGCGCGCGGTCTCCGGCGGGTCGTCGCCCCACAGCAGCTCGGTGAGCCGCTCGAGCGACACCGTCGTGTTCGCCCGCATCAGCAACGCCGCCAGCAGGGCCCGCACCTTGGGCCCGGTGACCGGGACGGGCTCGCCGTCCCGCTGGACCTGCAACGGTCCGAGCACCCCGAAGCTCAGCACTTTCCGCACCCCCCGCTGACCGGACGAACCGGTCATCCCGCCGCGAGGGTAGCGGGAATCGATCAGTCCGGCGGGGCGGGCCGCACCACCAGCGAGCCGAACACCGGCTCGGGTTCGACGATCCGCAGGTCGGAGCCGGCCGCGGTCGAGCAGGACGGTCCAGGCGAACACCATCGCCGCGGCCCGGCAGACCGCGCCGATCAGGCCGCGTCGATCAGGCTGCGTCGATCAGGCAGCGCCGATCAGACCGCGCCTTCCAGGCCGGGCAGGGCCTGTGCCACGTCGTCCGCCGAGCCCAGTGCGGTCCGCGGGGCGTCGCCGGTCCACCCCGCGCGGGCGGCGAGCGGATCGGTCGGGAACCCGCCGGGCCCGGCGCACGGAGCTCTCCCGGAAAACACCGCGGCCGGGGTTCGGGGGCCCCGGCCGCGGCCGTCGTGAGTGCATCTCCCGTCAGAAGCGGAGCGTCTTCACGGTTCGGCGGCCGTCACCAGCGGAGGCCGATGTTGGACGGCCCGGCGGGGCCGGAGACGGTGCCGTACAGCCACTGGGCCGGCACGTTGGTGCAGACCCAGGACAGCGGCCCCGCCGCGGCGTCGAACCCGAGGCGGCAGACGGTGCCGTTGCCGTTGAGGACGGCCCACTCCGCCCCGCCCCGGCCGTGCACGTCGGCGTCGACCGACAGGGTGCCGCCCGGGAACCAGACCTCGGTCGTCTGGCAGGCGCTGCCCGGGCACGTTCTCGAAGTGCCGGCGGCCAGTGCGGCCGGTGCGGCGAGTGCGAGTGCGCCGGCGGCGACCGCCCCCACGACGGTCGCTCGCTTCACGAATCGGTTCATCTCTGCCCTCTTCCCCGTGTCGAAACGGAAGGGGCGGGCGCTGCAGGCCCCCAGCCTGCAGCGCGCGTCGCGAGCGACGCGGGAAGCGCTCCCCCAGTACCCCCTGGCTGCCAGGCGACCGGCACCCTCCACCGGCAGGTCCCCCCGGCCGGTGAGCTCCGGATCCCCAGTTCCTCGCTCCGACCGCCTGGCGGAACCGATCTTGCCGGGCGCCGGTTAAAGCCGGGCAAAACCGCGTCCGCCCGGCCGGGCGCCGAACCGGACCCGAGCCGGGGCCGGTGTCGCGGGTTGCCGCATGATCGGCACATGACGAACAGCATGCAGGCGGTCACCATCCCCGAGTTCGGTCCGGCCGAGGTGCTGCGGCTCGACGCCGTTGCGGTCCCGGAGCCGGGGCCGGGCGAGGTCTCGATCGACGTCGCCTACGCCGGCGCCAACTTCGCCGAGGTCCTCTACCGCCAGGGTGTCGTCGACGTCCCGCTGCCCTTCGTCCCCGGCATCGAGGTGTCCGGCCGCGTCCGCGCGCTGGGCGAAGGTGTTTCCGGCCTGGCGGTGGGGGAGCCGGTCGCCGCGTTGACGATCGTGGCGAGCGGTGGCTACGCCGAGGTCGTCACCACCTCCGCCGAGCTGGTGGCGCCGCTGTCCGGGACCGGGCCGGAGGTGGCGGCGGCGGTGCCGTCGAACAGCACCACCGCGTTCCTGGTGCTGGAGCGGGTGGCCCGGCTCGCCCCCGGCGAGCGCGTGCTCGTGCACGCCGCCGCCGGCGGGGTCGGCAGCCAGCTCGGGCAGGTTGCCCGGCTGCTCGGGGCCGGCCGGGTGGTCGGCACGGTCGGCAGCCAGGCGAAGATCGCCGCCGCGCGGGCGTTCGGCTACGACGAGGTCGTCCTGCGCGACCAGGTCGGCGGTACCGGCGAGTTCGACGTCGTGGTGGACATGGTCGGCGGGCCGTCGCGCCGCGCGAGCCTGGACCGGCTGGCCCCGATGGGCCGCCTGGTGGTCATGGGCAACGCCTCGGGCGCCGAGGACGTCGGCATCCCGGCCAACGAGCTGTGGTTCACCAACAAGACCGTGTCGGGGTTCAACCTGGCCGCGTTCTCCGCGCTGGCGCCGGGAACCGTGGGGCAGGCGTTGCGCCGCGCCGTCACGGCGGTCGCGGACGGGACCTTGCGCGTCGACGTCGAAGCCCTGCCGCTGGCCGACGCGGTGACCGCGCACCGCCGGATCGAGTCCGGGGCGACGACCGGCAAGCTCGTGCTCCGCGTGCGGTGAGCCGCGAGGCACTGTGACGTGCGTCCGCCTTGAGACCCGCGCCGCATCGCGCATAATGGCCACTGACCGACTGCTTGGTATGTGCCGGGCACCACAGCCGAAGGAGACTGCCTGCCGTGAACTCGTTCAAGGATCGCGTCGCGATCGTCACCGGGGCCAGCCGGGGCATCGGCCTCGGGATCGCGAAGACGCTCGTCGAGCGCGGCGCCAAGGTCTGCCTCACCGCGCGCAAGACCGACGCCCTGGAAGAGGCCGTCAGCTCCCTGGGCGGCCCCGACGTCGCGATGTTCGTGGCCGGCAAGTCCGACGACACCGACCACCAGGACGAGACGGTCGCCAAGACGATCGAGACCTTCGGCAGGCTCGACTACCTGGTCAACAACACCGGCATCAACCCCGCCTACGGGCCGACCCTGGACATCGACCCGGCGGCCGCGGCGAAGATCCTCGGCGTCAACGTGCTCGCGCCGTTGGCCTGGACCAAGCGCGCCCGCGACGCGTGGATGGGGGAGCACGGCGGCGCCGTCGTCAACGTCGCCTCCGTGGCCGGCCTCGGCGCTTCGCCGGGCATCGGGATGTACGGCGTCAGCAAGGCCGCGCTGATCCGGCTGACCGTCGAGCTCGGTGCCGAGCTGGGGCCGAAGATCCGCGTCAACGCCGTCGCGCCGGCCGTGGTCAAGACGAAGTTCGCGACCGCGCTGTACGAGGGCCGCGAAGAGGAGGTCGCCGCGGCGTACCCGATGAAGCGGCTCGGTGTGCCGTCCGACATCGCGGGCGCGGTGGCGTTCCTGCTGTCGGACGACGCGGGCTGGATCACCGGCCAGACGGTCGTCCTCGACGGCGGCGTGACCCTCGGCGGTGGCCTGTGACCGGCGTCGTCGTCACCGGGGGCGGCGGTGGCATCGGCGCTGCGCTGGCCCGCCGCTTCGCCGCCGACGGGGCCCGCGTCGTCGTGGCCGACCTCGACGGGGACAAGGCCGCGGAAGTGGCCGCCGAAGTCGGCGGGACGGCGTTCGCCGGCGACGTCGCGAGCCTGGACGGCGTGACGAAGCTGGTCGACAGCGCGCGCTCGGCGCTCGGCGAGATCGACGTCTTCTGCGCGAACGCGGGCATCGCGCCGTTCGGCGGCGCGGAGAGCGGCGAGGAAGTGTGGGCGCGCACCTGGGACGTCAACGTCATGTCCCACGTCCGCGCGGCCAACCTGCTGCTGCCGGCGTGGCTCGAGCGCGGCAAGGGACACTTCATCGCCACGGTGTCGGCGGCGGGACTGCTGACCAGCCTCGGCTCGGCGCCGTACTCGGTGACCAAGCACGGGGCGCTGGCGTTCGCGGAATGGCTGTCGGCGACCTACCGCCACCGCGGCATCACGGTGCAGGCGATCTGCCCGCAGGGCGTGCGCACGGCGATGCTGGAAAGCACCGGCACCGCGGGCCAGCTGCTGATGGGCGCCTCGGCGATCGAGCCCGAGCAGGTGGCGGACGCGCTGTTCACGGCCATCGACGAAAAGCGGTTCCTGGTGCTGCCCCACCCCGAGGTCGCGGGCTACTACGCCGCGCGCGCCACCGAAACCGACCGCTGGCTCGGCGGGATGAACAAGCTGCAGCGCAAGGTCGAAGAGGCCGTCGGGGAACTGTGACCCGGGCGGGTGGCGGGCTCGCGGCCGGGGTGGCCGCGAGCCGTCCCTGGTGAGTCCACAAGCGACGGTCCGGAACTCATCGGCCGGACGCGAAAGGCGGGAACCTCGGCGGACGGCGTTCGTTCCAGCTCGCCAGCCCCTCCGCCAGCTCGGGGTGCCCGAACGACTCGACCATCAGCTCCGTCGCCGAGCGGGCCGCCTCGGGCAGCGGCAGCAACGCCTCCCGCGCGAACTGCTCCTTCATCACCGCCATCGACCGTGGTGCGCTGTAGGTCGCCAGTTCCGTCGCGTAGGCGTGCGCGCGCAGCCGCAGCTCGCCGGCCGGGACGACTTCCTGGACCAGGCCGTATTCCACGGCCTGTTCCGCGGTGAACGTCCGCCCGGACAGCAGCAGGTCGCGGGCCCGGCCCTGGCCGATCAGCTCCGGGAGCAGCTTCGCGATGCCGTACTCGGCGATCAGGCCGCGCCGGGCGAACGCGGTGGTGAACTTCGCGCCCGCGGCCGCGAACCGGACGTCGGCCGAACAGGCGATGACGAACCCCAGGCCGGCGCAGCCGCCGTTGATCGCCGCGACCACCGGGACACCCACCGACGCCGCGGCCAGCACGTCCCGGAAGTTCTCGCCGCCCTCGGCCGGCGGCCCCGCCGCGATCGTGTCCAGCAACCCCAGGTCGGCGCCGGGGCAGAAGGCCCGGCCCGCGCCGGTGACGACGACCGCGCGGACGTCCGGATCCGCGTCCGCCCGCCGCAGCAGGGCACCGTAGCGGGCCTGCATCGGGACGTCCATCGCGTTGCTCGAGTCCGGCCTGTCGAACGTGCACGTCGCGACCGCGCCGTCCGCCTCGTACCGCACACCATCCACAGTGGACATCGCCGCCTCCTCGGGGTCCGCCTCATGCTAAGCGGTCGCTTGGGTGGAAGTCGAGGCCGGAGTTCGAAATCATCGAACCCTTTGGTTGTCCGGAAAACTCTGTGCCATAGTGCTTTCCGCCTGCACATCGCCGCGCTGGAAGGGGCTGGCCCGATGCCGGAACAACCGAGTGGTCTCCGCAGACGGGTCGTCCTCGGCGGTGCCGGCGCCGCGGTCGCCGCGTCGGCCGTCGCGCCGGTCGCCCGGGCCGCCGACGCGCTCGCCCCGCCGGGCGCGGCGCGGGAAAGCGATTTCACGGCCGGCTGGCGGTTCGCACTGGCCAACCCCGACGGCGTCACCGATCCCGGCGGCCGCTTCGCCGACGCCCCGAAGCCCGGATTCGACGACTCGAAGTGGCCGGTCGTCGACGTCCCGCACGACTGGAGCATCGAGCTCCCGCCGACGGACCAGGGCACCAGCAGCGGTTCGGGCTTCTTCCGCGGCGGCCTCGGCTGGTACCGCAAGAGCTTCACGCTGCCGCCGTCGCTCGAGGGCAAGCGCGTGTCGATCGAGTTCGACGGCGTCTATTCCGACGCCCACGTGTACCTGAACGGCGAACTGCTCGGCCACCACCCGTACGCCTACACCGGGTTCGCCTTCGACCTCACCGCGCGGCTGCACACCGACGGGCGCACGCCGAACGTGCTCGCCGTGCGGGCGACGAACCCGTTGCCGAGCAGCCGCTGGTACTCCGGCAGCGGGATCTTCCGCCGCGTCCGGCTGGTCGTCACCGACCCGGTGCACGTCGCCCGGCACGGCACGTTCGTCACCACACCGGACATCGCGGCCGGCCGGGGCACCGTGCGGGTGGCCACCGACGTCGTCAACGAGTCCGGCGCCCCGGTCACCGCCGAGGTGCGCACGACGGTCACCGACCCGGCGGGCCGCGCGGTGGCCACCGGCGCGACGAGCGTGGCGGTCCCCGCCGGTGGGACGGCGAAGGCGGCGACCACGCCGCGGGTCGAGCGGCCGCGGTTGTGGTCGACGAGCGCACCCCGGCTCTACCGGCTGCGCACCGACGTCGTCGTGGGCGGGCGCGTGCTCGACACGACCACGGTCGACTTCGGCTTCCGCCACGCCGAATTCCACCCGGACAACGGCTTTTCGCTCAACGGCGAGCCGATGAAGCTGCGCGGGGTCAACCTGCACGCCAGCCAGGGCGCGCTGGGTGCGGTGATCGACCCCGCCGCGCTGGAGCACCAGATGCGCCTGATGCTCGCGATGGGTGTGAACGCGGTGCGGACCGCGCACAACCCGCCTGACCCGCAGCTGGTGACGGTCTGCGAGCGGCTCGGCATTCTCCTGATGGTCGAGGCGTTCGACTGCTGGCGGACCGGCAAGCTCGAGTACGACTACCACCGCGACTTCGACGAGTGGAGCGGGCGCGACATCGCCGAAATGGTGCACGCGGCCAAGAACTCGCCCGCGGCGGTGCTGTGGTCGATCGGCAACGAGGTGCCGGACGCGTCGATGGCGGGCGGCCCGGAGATCGCCGCGGGCCTGATCGCGGCCGTCCGGGCGATCGATCCGACCCGGCCGGTCGTCATGGGCACCGACCGCTACCGCAGCGTGCCCGCGCCGGGTTCGCCGCAGGACCTCATCCTGAAGCAGCTCGACGGCCTCGGTGTCAACTACAACAACGCCGAGTCCGTCGACGGGCTGCACCGGCAATACCCGGACAAGTTCTTCTTCGAGTCGGAGACGTCTTCGGAGACCTCGACGCGCGGGTGCTACCAGGAACCCGACCTGCCCAACACCGGCGAGAACCACACGCCGGGCAAGCGCGCGACGTCGTCCTACGACAACAACCTGGCCCCGTGGACGCTCAGCGGCGAGTACTCGCTGAAGAAGGACCGCGACCGGAAGTACTGCCAGGGCCAGTTCCTCTGGGCCGGGCAGGACTACCTCGGCGAGCCGACCCCGTACGACGTCTTCCCGGTCAAGACGTCCTTCTTCGGCGCGGTCGACAGCGCCGGCCTGCCCAAGGACGCCTTCCACCTGTTCCGCAGCCAGTGGACGACCGCGCCGATGGTGCACCTGACCCCGATGGACTGGACGAACCACCGGCCCGGCGAGCCCGTCGCGGTCTGGGTGTACTCCACTGTGGACACCGTGGAGCTGGTGCTGAACGGGAAGTCGCTCGGGGTGAGGAAGTTCGACCGGAAGACCACCGTGGACGGACGGCCGTACCTGGAGACGAGCGAGCCGTCCGGCGACGACAAGAACGCCCCCTCCGGCAGCTACACCAGCCCGAACGGCGGCACCGGCAAGCTGCACCTGAGCTGGACCGTGCCCTTCGAGCCCGGCACGCTGACCGCGATCGCCCGCGCGGGCGGCCGCGAGGTGGCGCGCGACGAGCTCGTCACGGCCGGGCCGCCGCGTGCGGTCAAGCTGAGCGTCGACGCCCCCGGGGGCGGCGTGGTGGCCGGGGCGATGACGTTCGTGACGGCGTCGGTCGTGGACGCCCGCGGGGTCGTCGTGCCCGGCGACGGGCCGGTGCTGCGCTTCGGCGTCGCCGGGCCCGGCCGGGTCGCCGGCGTCGACAACGGACGGCAGGAACTCGCCCAGAGCTACCAGCAGCCGACGATCCCGGCGTTCAAGGGCCTGGCCGTCGCCGTCATCGCGGCGACCGGCGGGCGTGGCCCGATCACCGTGACGGCGAGCGCGCCGGGCCTGGCACCGGGGAAGCTCACCTTGGCCGGCACGTCCCTCGGGCAGCGCAACGGCCCGGGGGCGCGGGCGGTCGAGGTGGCCGCGGTCCCGGTCGTCTCGACCGCGGACGCGAGCTACTCCGGGGCTCCAGACACGCTGCCGTCGGCGATGCTGGACGGGAACCCGGCCACCGGCTGGTCCAACCACTACCTCAAGCCGGCGACGTCGACGCTGAACGCGGTGAGCAGGCCGCGGGCCGAGGACTGGGTGTCGCTGGCCTGGCCGTCGGCCCAGCGGATCGCCGCCGTCACGGCGAACTTCGTGGTGGACGCCAACCTGGCGCTGCCGGTCGCGGTCGAGGTCGCCTGCCGCACGGCCCGGGGCTTCGAGCCGGTGCGGAACCTGCGGATCACGTGGGGGACCGGGTCGAACGACCCGACGTCGTTCGCATTCGATCCGGTCGTCACCACGGAGGTGCGGGTGACGATGACCGCGCGGGGTTTCCTGCGGATCAGCGCGCTGCTGGCCCGGTGAGGCGCGGGTCCGGCGGGGCGCACCCCCCGCCGGACCCGGGTGGTCACCGGCTACAGGGCGCGAGCGCGTCGAGTCCCTGCGGCTTGGCCGCGTTGCGGCCGATGGCGGTGGCGATCCGGTTGATCGTCGCCACGCGCTTGTCCTCGAGCGGGCCGAGGATGGCGTTCTGCACGAAGTTCGGGCCGCCCTGGCCGACGGTCGTCTGCAGGCGGTTGTTGGCTTCGTCGATCTGGGTGTTCAGCAGCTCGAGGTTGCGCTGGACCTCCGCCTGGGCCTGGGCGGGGATGGCCGGCAGCCGGCTCGCGACGTCGGGGCAGGAAATCTTGCCGACGCCGGCGTTGCCGGTGTTGCCGCTGTTCCCCTTGGCGCCGTTCTGGCCGTTGTCGCCGCTCTGGCCGCCGTTGCCGGTGCCCTGGGCCGGGGCGGGCGCGCCGGCGCCGGCTTGGCCGCCGACCGAGCAGGTGGCCAGGCTGTCGAGGCCCTGCGGCTTCTCGGCCCGGCGGCCGATCGAGATGGCGATGCGGTCGATCGTGGACTTCCGCTTGTCCGCCAGCGGGCCGAGGATGGCGTTCTGGACGAAGTTGGGGCCGCCCTGGCCGACGCTCGTGCGCAGGCGGTTGTTGGCCTCGTCGATCTGGGTGTTCAGCAGGTCCAGGTTGCGCTGCACCTCGGCCTGGGCCTGGGCGGGGATGGCCGGGAGCTTGCTCGCCACGTCGGGACAGCTGATCTGGCCGACCGCCGCCTGACCGCCCGAGGCGGCGTTGGCGGCGCCGGGGTCGCCGAAGGTCGTGGCGACCGCCAGTGCCCCGCCTGCGATCGCGAGGGCGAAGGCACCCGTCGCGATCTTCGTCCGCCGGGAGAGGCGGTGTCGTCCACCGGAAGCAGGCATGAATGACTCCGTTTTCGTACGTGAGTTAGCGTGAACATATGGGTACTCCGCCGTGTTCGGGGGATACGGCGGGTTCTTTGATGGGGCGGACCTATCTGGTCGCCGTTGTCCATGGTGGCGTGTCGACCTGGGGTTTGTCCAGTGTGATCGGTGCGAAAAAGAAGATGTGAACCATTTCGAACCGGGGTACGTGTACCTCTGTGACGGCGGCATCCAGCCGCATTTGCTTTGCGTTGTTCTGCGTGCGCATGAATTGTTCTGCGCAATTTCGGCGTGCCCGCGCGGGACTTGACGCGGGCCATCGTGTCCTCCTAGCGTCGGCATACCGACCGGTCGGTGTCCAAGGGAGGTCACTGGATGAGCTGGTACGACGCGAAGCCCTGGCTCGCGAGCTACGACGAGCGGGTGCGGACCGCGGAGCCGGTGCGGCCGACGACGCTGCCCGAGTCGTTCCGCCGGGCCGTGGACCACGTCCCGGACCGGGCCGCGATCGCGTACTTCGACGCGCGGCTGAGCTACCGCGAGGTCGACGAGCTCTCCGACGGCCTCGCGCGGTACCTGGCGGCGCACGGCTTCGCCCGCGGCGACCGGCTCGCCCTGGTGCTGCAGAACATCCCCCAGTTCGTCGTCGCCGTGCTGGGCGCGTGGAAGGCGGGCGGGATCGTGGTGCCGGTCAACCCGATGTACCGCGAACGCGAGCTCACCCACGTGTTCACCGACGCCGGCGTGAAGGCGGTCGTCTGCTCGCAGCGCGGCTGGAACGCCTTCATCGGCGGGACCGCGGCGGCGAACGGCGTCGGCATCGCGCTCACCACCAGCGAACTCGAGTTCCAGACCCGCGACGACGAGCGCGTGCTGGGCAAGGCCGGGAAGGAGGCGACGCCGGGCGCGACCGAACTGCTCGAAGCCGCGGCCACCCCCGGCCCGAAGCCGCCGGAGCCCGCCTTCGCCCTCGACGACGTCGCCCTGATCAGCTACACCTCCGGCACCAGCGGCACGCCGAAGGGCGCCACCAACACCCACGGCAACATCGGCACCAACGCCGCGGGGCTCGGCTCGTTCAGCGGCCTGCCCGCCGGCTCGACGCTCTTCGGGCTCGCGCCGCTGTTCCACATCACCGGCATGGTCTGCGAGTTCGGCTCCGCGATCGACATCGAAGGCACCCTCGCCCTGGCCTACCGCTTCGAACCCGGGGTCGTGCTCGACGCGTTCCTCGAGCACCGGCCGTCGTACACGGTCGGGCCGTCGACGGCCTACATGGCGCTGATGGCGCACCCGTCGTTCAGCCGGGCGCACTTCGACTCGTTCGCGCTGCTGTACTCCGGCGGTGCCGCGCTGCCGCCCAGCGTCGTCGAGGCGTTCCGGGCGAAGACCGGGCACTACATCCACAACGGCTACGGCCTCACCGAGACCACGGCGGGCTGCGTCGCCGTCCCCGGCACCCTCGAGGCGCCGATCGACCCGGCTTCCGGCACGATCTCGGTCGGCCTGCCGGTGCCGGACACGATCGTCCGCATCCTCGGCGAGAACGGCGAGGAGCTGCCGCTCGGCCAGGCGGGGGAGATCGCCGTGGAAGGCCCGATGGTCGTTTCGGGCTACTGGAACCGCCCGGACGCGACCGCGGCGGCCCTGCCCGGCGGGCGGCTGCTCACCGGCGACATCGGCTTCATGGACGAGCGCGGCTGGGTCTACGTCGTCGACCGCAAGAAGGACATGATCAACGCCTCCGGGTTCAAGGTCTGGCCGCGCGAGGTCGAAGACGTCCTGTACACGCACCCGGCGGTCCGCGAAGCCGCCGTCGTCGGGATCGCCGACGAGTACCGCGGCGAGACGGTCAAGGCCTACGTCAGTCCCGCGCCCGGCGCGACCGCCGACCCCGCGGAGCTGGTCGCCTGGTGCAAGGAGCGGCTCGCCGCCTACAAGTACCCGCGCACCGTCGAGGTCCTCGACGAGCTGCCGAAGACGACCAGCGGCAAGATCCTGCGCCGTGAGCTGCGGGCGCGTGGCTGATGATCGAGACGGTCCGTGGCGCGATCGCGCCGGAAGCGCTGGGCCGGGTGCTCATGCACGAGCACCTCTTCGTGCTGAGCCCCGAATTCGCCGACAACTACCCGGAGCACGAAGGGTTCCGCGAGGACGAGCACGTCCCCGAAGCGATCCGGCGCCTGAAGGAGCTCAAGGGAGCCGGGATCGACACGATCGTCGACCCGACGGTGATCGGCCTCGGCCGGTACCTCCCGCGCGTGCAGCGGGTGGCGGCCGAGGTGGACGTCAACATCGTCGTCGCCACCGGGCTCTACACCTACAACGACGTCCCGCACTACCTGCACTTCCGCGGCCCCGGCACGCTGCTGCAGGGCGAGGACCCGCTGGTCGCGATGTTCGTGGGGGACATCCGGGACGGCATCGGCGGCACCGGCGTCAAGGCCGGGCTGCTCAAGTGCGCCACCGACGAACCCGGCGTGACCCCGGGCGTCGAACGCGTGCTGCGGGCGGTGGCCCAGGCGCACGCCGAGACGGGCGCGCCGATCATGACGCACACGCACGCGGGCACCCGGCGCGGGCTGGAGCAGCAGGAGGTCTTCGCGGCCGAAGGCGTCGACCTGACCCGGGTGCTGATCGGGCACTCGGGCGACTCGGCGGACCTGGGCTACCTGACCGAGCTGGCGGACTCCGGTTCGCTGCTGGGGATGGACCGGTTCGGCCTGGATCTGCTGCTGCCGTTCGAGGAGCGGGTGAACACGGTCGCCGCGATGTGCGAGCGCGGGTACGCGGGCAGCATGGTGCTCTCGCACGACGCGTCCTGCTACATCGACTGGCTGCCGTCCGCGCAGCTGCCGGTGATCGCGCCGAACTGGCACTACCTGCACATCACCCGGGACGTGCTGCCGGCGCTGCGCGAGCGCGGCGTGTCCGAAGCGGACATCACGACGATGCTGGTGGACAACCCGCGGCGGTTCCTGGCGTGGCGTTATCCTGGTGCGTCCTGAGAGGGGGTCCTGCGGTGACACGAGCCAGCACCCGCAAGCCGGGCGAAGCCACCGGCGACGACCAGGCGGCCGTGCCCCGGCGCCTGCTGGAGCACGCCACGAAGCTGTTCGCCAAGAAGGGCTTCGACCGCACGTCGGTCCAGGAGATCGTCGAGGCGGCGGGCGTCACCAAGGGCGCGATGTACCACTACTTCGGCTCGAAGGACGACCTGCTGTACGAGATCTACGCGCGCGTCCTGCGCGAGCAGACCCGCCAGCTGGAGAGCGTGGCATCCTCGGCCGCGCCCCTGCGCGAGCGCCTCGCGGCGGCGGCGTCCGACGTGGTGGTGTCGAGCATCGACAACCTGGACGACAACACGATCTTCCTGCAGTCGATGCACCAGCTGTCCCCGGACAAGCAGAAGGCGGTGCGCGCGGAGCGGCGGAAGTACCACGAGCGGTTCCGCGGCCTCGTCGAGGAGGGCCAGGCATCGGGGGAGTTCCGCACGGACAAGCCGGCCGACGTGGTGGTGGACTTCTTCTTCGGGTCGGTGCACCACCTGGGGTCGTGGTACCGGCGGAGCGGGTCGCTGACGGCCCGCCAGATCGGGGACCACTACGCGGACCTGCTCCTGGACGCGCTGCGGCCGCCGGTGGGCTAGGACCGGCGACCGGGCCACCCGGCGGCAATAGGTGACTGACAGTCACCTGTTGTCACTCGGTGGCGCGCCGACCGGCCGGAAGTCGTCGAAAGCTCGCCTCACCAGCGCCTTCGCCGTGGCGTGATAGCTGCTCAGCACATCCCGGCTTGTCAGATAGGTCGTGCAGTAGGTGTGCTTGAGCAAGACCGCGATCGGTTCGGTGTCTCTCTCGTGGAGGGTGAAGGCGCCCACCGAGTGCAGCGCGGCCACGGTAGCCGGGACGATCCGGATCATGACGTGCCGGTGTTGCGCCACAGCGCGCAGGTGCTCGACCTGTTCGCCGACTCGGGTGTCGGCTTCGGGGAACCGCCGCAAGGCACCTTCGCCGATCAGGAACACGTAACGACGACTGCTGTCGGTCATGGCCTCCTGGCGAACCCTGCGGTGCAGCCCGCGCGGCGCCGGTCGCTCGGGCCGCATCAGGTGATGGTCGGCCGTGGTCTCGGCCCACCTCGCCGTTTGCAGCAGTTCGGGGACGCAGAACGGTGCCCACTCCACGATGCGACTGGAAAGCTGGTCGTATTTCCACGACAGATCCACCGTTGGCAAGGTGGAATGATCGACGAGATCGGCGTCGTCGAGGTGGCGCGCCAGGTGCAGGATCCGTTCGTAGTCGGCCCTGTCGACCCGGAGGTACCCGAGAATGCGTGCCACGGTCGTCGCATCCGGGACGCGTGTGCCCTTTTCCCAAGCCGACAACAGTTGCGGGAGCACCCCGATCTTGTCGGCAAGCCGACGTAGACCGATCTGCCGTAGTTCGCGGGCATTGCGCAGATACCCGCCGACGGCGGACGGTGCCGGCAGGTGGGAAGCGGGTGCCATGGGTGTCGTCCTTGCTCGATTTGGCGGAAGGGGCCGGAACGATCACCATGAGAGCCTGCGCGGCTATGCTGCGGGAAGGGGGGAAATGCCGGGTTCGGCGATTTACCCCCCGTCCTGGCCGACCGGAGGGGATGTGACCGAAGAAACCAGCAAGGGCAGGCCGGCCGTCGATCGGTTGGCCTGGGAAATTCGGCGAGCCCGCCTCGACGCGGGTTTGAGCCAGTCCGAGCTGGCCCGGCGAATCGGGTACACCCGCAATTACGTGTCGATGGCGGAGCGCCCGGGGCGGGGCCTGCCGTCCCGGGCGCTCGTCGAAGCGGTGGACCGGGGCATTGCCGCCGGTGGCGAGCTGCGGCGGCTCTGGGAAACGGCCAGGCAGGAACAGACGGTGCTGAGGTCAGGGAACCGGCCACGCTCCATCACCCGATTCGGCGACGACGCGGTCCGGGCCGGTGTCCCTGCGTTGCGTCGGGCGTTGCTGGCGTGTGATGTGCCGGACGATGGTCCGGTAAGGCCGTGGCACGCCCTGAAGGGGGACGTCGCAAAGGTGACGGAGCAACGCCTGCAGGCGCGCTACGCACAGCTCGCGACTGATCTGCCCGATCTGCTGGTGGAGCTCGGCCGGGCTCGGCACTCGGCCGTCGGCGGGCGGCAGCGAGGCGGCGGAGATGCTCGTCCTCGCGTACCGAGCAGCGGACGGCTTGGCTTTCAAGTACGGCTACCCGGATCTTTCCGCGCAGATCATCACCGCCATGCGACTGGCCGCGTCCGAGGTCGGCCGGCCGTTGCTCGACGCGGCCGTCGCTTACGTGCGCACCGAAGTCTTCTTCGTGACCAATGACCTGGATACCGCCCACCGGTCCTTGATCCGTGCCGCCGACCAGGTCTCGGGGCAGAAATCGACACCGGACTGCGCCGTCGCGCGCGGCTCACTGGCCATGCGGGCCGCTGTGGTATCCGCGCGTGCCGGAAAAGCGGACGAGGCCGCCGACCACGTCGCGGCGGCATACCGGGCCGCGGCGGACGTGCGCGAAGGGGTTTACCTCGGCACGGCGTTCGGACCCGCATCCGTCCGGATTCACGAGGTGGCCGTCGCGCAGGAGCTGGGCGACAGCCCCACCGCGGTCCGTCGCGGTACCGGCTGGCATCCCCCACGCGATCTCCCGGCCGAGCGCCGCTCCCACTTCTACATAGATCTGGCCCCCGCCCAGCTCGAAGTCGGCCGGCCCGAGGACGCTTTCGCGTCGCTTCGGACGGCGAGGCGCATTGCGCCGCAGCACACCCGCGAACACCCCCATGTCAAGACGACGCTCAAGTCGCTGATCCGCAGCCGTCGAGTGGCCTGCGACGAGCTGGCCACCTTCGCCGCTTGGGCCGGTGTGTCCTGATCAGGCTCCGGTGACCAGACCGGGCAGCTCCTCCAGGGAGTCGATCACCCAGTCGGCGTAGGCCAGTACGGCCGGGTCCTCGGCCCACAGATGCCCCCACGGGCCGCGGCGGATCAGGGCGGTCCGGAGACCGGCGGCGTGCCCGGCGATGATGTCGTTGTCCCGGTGGTCGCCGACGTAGAGCAGCTGGTCCCGAGCCACGTCGGCCATGTCGACGACGTGGGAGAAGAAGCGGGGATCCGGCTTGGCCACACCCCAGTCCGCCGACGTCGCGATCTGGTCGACCGGCAGGTCGAGCTTGCGAAGGAGATCGCCGGCCTTCGCGGTCTGGTTGCCGGCGAGGGCGACCCGAAGCCCCATCCGCTTCAGCTCGGCGAGGGAGGCGCGGACGTCGGGGTAGAGGTCGGTCTCGTCGATCTGCTCGCCTCGACCGGCCCTCTCGCGGAGCTGTCGCTCGACGGCCAAGTCGAAGTCCGGCCTGAAGCACCGGAACGTCTCGGCGTTGTCCCGGCCTGCCGCCGTGACCGCGCCCAACACGGTCGAGAAGGTGTGCCGGCCGACGCCGATCCAGTCGGCCCACGCGTTCCACTCGCGGGTGTCGTCGAGCACGGTTTCGCCGATGTCGAGCACGACCGCCCGCACGGGCATGGTGCTTCCTTCCCGTCGAGGACTGATTCGGCCGAGTCTGTCACTAGTGGCGCTGGACGTGGTCGAGCAGCAGGGCGCTCACCTCGTCCGGCACCTCCATCGCCATCCACTGGCTCGCGCCTTCGATGATCTGGAAGCGGTACTCCGCGTCGATGTGGTGGACCGTCTGCTCCGCCGCGCTCTGGCCGAGGTACGGGTCCTCGCGGCCCCACAGGTACAGCGTCGGGACCTGGATGCGGCCCGCCGGGATGTCGAACTCGTCGTTCGTGGCTCCGCGGTACCAATTCAACGTCGCCGTCAGGGCGCCCGGCTCCGAAAGGCGGGTCACCGTGCCTTCGACGATTGCTTTCGGGGTGCGGCGGCTGTAAACAGCCCGTAATTGCGCGGCTTCGTCGCGTAAGAGGTATTTCTCGGCTTTGCCTTCCTCGCGGCGGAAGAACCGGATGTAGCCGAGGTCGTGGGACTGGCCGTCGTCGGTGGCCACCGCGCGCTGGAGGGCCGCCGGGTGGGGAGTGGACAGCACCGTCAGGGAACGGAGGCGGTTCGGGTGGGCTGCCGCGAGCACCCAGGCCACCATGCCGCCCCAGTCGCGGGCGACCAGGTGGAAGCGGGCCGCTCCCTGGCTGTCGGCGAACGCGAGGGCGTCGCCGACCAGGTGGTCGAGCGTGTAGTGCTCGACACCGTGCGGGCGCGCGCCCGCCGCGTAGCCGCGCTGGTCGACCGCCAGCGCCCGGTAGCCCGCCTCGCCGAGGGCGTGGAGCTGCTCGGTCCAGGAGTCGGCGAACTCGGGCCAGCCGTGCAGCAGCAGGACCAGCTCACCCGAGGCGGGGCCGGCCGCGAGCGCGCTGTGGCGGTGACCGCCGATGGTGACGGTCAATTGCTCCAGCGCGCCGGCGTCGGCCGGCGCGACGGCGGTTTCCATGGCGCACAGGTTAGATCCGGGCGTCGGCGAGAACCATGGGAGGAAGGGCATTTTTGTCACCCTTTTACGCATGGAGTGGCCTGGCTCACAAAATTTTCGCTCAGGTGAGCGAAAATTCCGAAAGAAACTGAATTTTCTTCATGAATACCGGCCCAGCCGCTCCAGGTCGACCACGGCCTTGTCGAACGTGAAGACGTCGGCCGGGAGGTGCTTCGCCGCCGCGCCGCCGGCCAGCAGCGAGACGTAACAGCCGTAGTCGATCGCGTACCCGTCGTACAGCCGCCCCGGCCGGCGCGGGTCGACGACGCCGCGCCGCAGGATGTGGAGCAGCCGCGCGTCGCAGAGCGTGCCGATCGCCGCGGTGCGGTCGCGGGTGGGCAGCAGGAACGTCCGGCTCCGGCGCCGTCCGACCACCTCGTCGACCAGCAGGGCGAGCACGCGGTCGGCGTCCTCGTCCCGGCTGAGCACGGACTGCTTGTCCCGCAGGTACCAGTCACGGGCCGCGCGGCGCACGTGCGCCTGGGTGATCTTCTCGCCGTGGGCGTGCTGGGCGGCCAGCGCCGCGATGTTGATCGCGTCGCGCGGGACGCCCTCGGCGGCCCGGACGAGCTCGGGGAACGCCCTGCCGTCGAAGGTGGCGTCGACGAAGTCGGCGGGCTCGGCCGCCGGCAGCATCGAGCCGAGCACCGGCCGGACGTGGTTGGCGAACAGCTGCCGGAAGAACGCCTGCGCCGCCGCCGCCGACTGGTCGAACACCAGGGCGTCGTCGAGGCTGACCGCGGACGCCGCGTCCGAGCCGACCTCGATGCCCAGGTAGTCGCCGTCGAGGGCGGCGGAGAAGCGGGCGCGGTGCTCGATGGCGGCGATCTTCACCGTGATCCCGCGGACGGGCAGCACGCTGCGGCGCAGCAGGTCCGCCAGCAGCGGCTGCAGGTCGGCCGGCACGCTGCTCCACTCGTCGAGCAGCAGCCACAGCCGGGCGGGCCGGACCCCGTCGGCCACGGCCTGCACGGCCCGGCTCAGCGGGCCGAAGAGCACGCGGTGCTGCTCGACACCGGTGCGTTTCCGGCGGTCCGACGCCGTCACCGCCGTGCGGCGCCGCGCACCGGCTCTGGCGCCGCCTTTCGGTGCGATCGACAGTTCCGCGGAGTATTCCCGTTCCAGCGCGCCGCCGAAAGTCTGTTCCTGTTCGGTTTCGCCGATCACTTCCACTTCGGTGGCGGCGGAAACCAGCGCGTCGAGGCCGCGCAGCAGGGCGTCCTGATCCGTGGAGCCGCTTTCGGCGGCGAAAGCGAAAAGCCGGTCGTGCACGGCTTCGAGGGTGTCGACGAGCAATTGCGTGCCGCGCTGGGCGGGGCTCAACGCGGTGTTGGCGTACAGGCCGCCCGTGGACCCGATCGTCCGCAGGTCGAGGTAGATCGGGAGGTCCCCGGTGCCCTCGACGAGCTCGTGCAGGTGCAGCAGGGCGTGCGTCTTCCCGGTGCCGCGGCGGCCGAACAGGATCTGGTGGTCGGCGGAATTGATCATCGCGGAAAACGAGCCCGCCGCGACGTAGGTGGCCGCCAGCGTCGAACGATCGGCGCTTTCGGCCCGCCGCGGAATGCGCATCAGCGCCTGGTTGAGGTGCATCTGGATGGCCTGCGCCATGCCGACCTCCCGGCTGTCCACGTCACCGCAAGCGCCAGCGTACGGCAGCCGCCACCTCCGGCGGCACGGCCGAATGTGTTGCGGAACGCGGAAACGGCCCGTTCCGGAGAACGGGCCGTTTCCGGGAACTCAGGCGGGCAGGTCGATCAGCTCCGCCAGCCGGGCGCGGTGCCGGCCCGGGGTGCCGAGGGCGAGCTCGTCCGCCTTGGCGCGCTTGAGGTACAGGTGCGCCGGGTGCTCCCACGTCATCCCGATGCCGCCGTGCAGCTGGATCGCCTCCTCGGTCGCCTTGACCGCGATCGGCGCGTTGCGGGCCTGGGCCACCGCCACCGCGATCGGCACGTCGGTGCCCGTGGCCAGCGCGTCCGCCGCGTTGCGGGCCGCCGCGCGAGCCAGCACCAGGTCCGTGTACAGGTTCGCCAGCCGGTGCTTGAGCGACTGGAACCCGCCGACCGGGCGGCCGAACTGGTACCGGCCCTTGAGGTAGGTCACCGTCTCGGTGAGCGCCCACTCGGCGATGCCCGTCTGCTCCGACGCGAGGATGCCCGCGCCGAACAGCAGCGCCTGCTCCAGCGCCGCGGCGGCCTCCGGGCCCGAGGCGACCAGCGTCGCCGGGGCGTTGTCCAGCGACACGTCGGCCACCCGCCGGGTCAGGTCGAACGACACCAGCTCCGACACCGTCGCGGCCGAGGCCTCGACGACGTAGAGCGCGGGGCCGTCCGGGCCGGCGGCCGGGACGACCAGCAGGTCGGCCACCGAGGCGTCCGCCACCGTGCCCACCCGGCCGCTCACGGTCCCGTCCGCGGAAGCCGTCACCGACGACGGGAAACCCGCGCCCGGGGCCGTCGACAGCGGCACGGCCAGCGCGCCGATCGACTGGCCCGCCGCCAGCTTCTCGACGAAGTCCCGCGCGCCGGCGTGCACCAGCGCCGTCGTCGCCAGCACGACGCTGCCGAGGAACGGCACCGGCGCGACACTGCGGCCCAGCTCCTCGGCGACGACGGCGACCTCGCGGGCCGACGCGCCGTGGCCGCCCAGCTCCTCCGGGACCGCCAACCCGGCCACGCCCACCTCGTCGGCCAGCGTGCGCCACAGCTTCAGGTCGTACGGCTCGGCCGTCTCCACGCGCGCCAGCAGCGCTTCGGCGCCGGCCTTGGCCTTGAGCAGGTCCCGGACCGAAGCCCGCAGGTCCTCTTCGACATCCGAATACAGCAAATCCGTCATCGGGGGAGGTCCTTCCAGGCGACGTCCTTGTCGACGCGCGGCTCCGAGGGCAGCCCCAGCACGCGCTCGGCGATGATGTTGCGCAGGACCTCCGAGGTGCCGCCCTCGATGGAGTTGCCCTTTGCGCGCAGGTAGCGGTAACCGGCTTCGCGGCCGGTGAAGTCGACGATCGCCGGGCGCCGGAACGTCCAGTCGTCGTAGGCGAGGCCCTCTTCGCCGAGCAGCTCGACCTCCAGGCCGGTCAGCGCCTGGTTGAGCTCGGAGAAGGCGACCTTCATCGCCGAACCCTCCGGCCCGGGCGCGCCGACCGCGAGCTGCTGGCGCAGCCGGGTGCCGGCCAGCCGCAGCGTCTCCGCTTCGACCCAGTGCTTCACCAGGCGGTCACGCAGTTCCGGCGTGCGCAGCTCGGGTCGCTCGCGCCACGTCTTCGCGACGATCCCGATCAGCCCGCCTTCGCGCGGCTGGACGTGGCCGCCGATCGCGACGCGCTCGTTCATCAGCGTGGTCTGCGCGACCTTCCAGCCCTCGCCGACCGCGCCGAGGCGCTGGGTGTCGGGAATGCGGACGTCGGTCAGGAAGACCTCGTTGAACTCGGCCTCGCCGGTGATCTGGCGCAGCGGCCGGACCTCGACGCCGGGGGCGGTCATGTCGCACAGGAAGTACGTCATGCCCTGGTGCTTGGGCACGTCCGGGTCGGTGCGCGTCACGAGGATCGCCCACTGCGACTCGTGCGCACCGGAGGTCCACACCTTCTGGCCGGTGACGACCCAGTCGTCGCCGTCACGCACCGCCCGCGTGCCGAGTGCGGCGAGGTCGGAACCGGCGCCGGGCTCGGAGAACAGCTGGCACCACACCTCCTCGCCGGTCCACAGTGGACGCAGGAAGCGCTCGCGCTGCTCCGGCGTGCCGAAGGCGAGGATGGTCGGCGCGGCCATGCCGAGGCCGATGCCGATCCGGCGCGGGTTGTTGTCCGGCGCGCCCGCTTCGGTGAACACGGCGTCCACAACGGACTGCAGCGCGCGCGGCGCGTTCTGCCCGCCGAGCCCGGCGGGGAAGTGGATCCAGGCGAGCCCGGCGTCGAACCGGGCCCGCAGGAACTCCAGGCGGTCGGTCGAGGCGGGGTCGTGCGAGGCCAGGAACTCCGTGGCCTGGCGGGTCAGGTCTTCGGCGGTGACAGTCACTTCGCGCCCTCCGAGAGGTACTTCTTCAGTTCGCGCCGGGCCAGCGAGCGCTTGTGGACCTCGTCCGGTCCGTCGGCCAGCCGCAACGTGCGGTTCCCGGCCCACATGGCGGCCAGCGGGAAGTCCTGGCTGACGCCGCCCGCGCCGTGCACCTGCACGGCCTTGTCGAGGATCCACTCGACCGCGGCCGGCGTGGAGATCTTGATCGCCTGGATTTCGGTGTGCGCGCCCTGGTTGCCGACGGTGTCCATCAGCCACGCGGTCTTGAGCACCAGCAGCCGCTGCTGCTCGATCCGGACGCGGGACTCGGCGATCCAGTCCTGCACCACCCCCTGCTGGGCGATCGGCTTGCCGAACGCCTCGCGCGAGATCGCGCGGCGGCACATGAGCTCCAGCGCGCGCTCGGCCATCCCGATGGCCCGCATGCAGTGGTGAATGCGGCCCGGCCCGAGGCGGGCCTGGGCGATGGCGAACCCGTCGCCCTCGCCGGCGATGAGGTTCTCGACCGGCACGCGGACGTCCTCGAAGAGCACCTCGGCGTGGCCGCCGTGGTCGCTGTCGTCGTAGCCGAACACGTGCATGCCGCGCTTCACCGTGACACCCGGGGTGTCGCGGGGGACCAGGATCATGCTCTGCTGCTTGTGCGGCGCGGCCTCGGGATCGGTCTTCCCCATCACGATGAAGATCTTGCACGCGGGGTTCATCGCGCCGGAGATGTACCACTTGCGGCCGTCGACGACGTACTCGTCGCCGTCGCGCCGGATCGCGGTCTCGATGTTGCGGGCGTCGGAGGAGGCGACGTCCGGCTCGGTCATCGCGAACGCCGAGCGGATCTCGCCTTCCAGCAACGGTTCCAGCCACTGCTTCTTCTGCTCGTCACTACCGAACATGGAGAGCACCTCCATGTTCCCGGTGTCCGGCGCGGCGCAGTTCAGCGCGCTCGGCGCGAGCCGGATGCTGCGGCCGGTGATCTCGGCCAGCGGCGCGTACTGCAGGTTCGTCAGGCCGGCGCCGTGCTCGCCGGGGAGGAAGAAGTTCCACAGCCCGCGCTTGCGGGCCTCGGCCTTGAGCTCCTCGACGACCGGCGGGATGGCCCACGGGTCGTCGCGCTCGGCGAGCTGCTGCTCGAACACCGGCTCGGCGGGGTAGATGTGCGAGTCCATGAACTCGAGGAGCCTCCCGCGCAGCTCCTCGGTCTTCTCGTCGAACGCGAAGTCCATTTACTTCTCCTCTTTGAGAATCTCGTTGCCGTGCGCGATGAGCGGCGCGACCCCGGCCCCGACGCCTTCGAAACCCGCCCCGACCGTCTGGCCCTTGCTGAAGCGGTAGTAGATGCCCTCCAGGATCACGGCCAGCTTGAAGAAGGCGAAGCTGACGTACCAGTTCAGCTGCGAGACGTCCCGCCCGGACAGCTCGGCGTAGCGGGCGACGACCTCGTCGGTGCCCGGATAACCCGGCGCCGAGCTGGCGTTGGACACGAACGGCAGCGACACCTTGTCGCGCTCGGCGTAGGCCACCAGCAGCGCGAGGTCGGTCAGCGGGTCGCCGAGCGTCGACATCTCCCAGTCGAGCACCGCCGCGATCTTGTCGCTGGAGTCGACCAGCACGTTGTCGAGGCGGTAGTCACCGTGGATGATCGACGGCTCGCCGGACACCGGCACCGCCGCGGCGAGCCGGTCGTGCAGCTCGTCGACACCGGGGAGGTCGCGGCTGCGGGAGGCGTCCAGCTGCTTCTTCCACCGCCGCAGCTGCCGTTCCAGGAAACCTTCCGGACGGCCGAAATCGCCCAGCCCGGCCGCGGCCGGGTCGACGGCGTGCAGGTCGACGAGCGTGCCGACCAGCGCGTCGGCCATCGCCCGGGTGCGGTCCGGGCCGAGTTCGCGCAACTGGTCCGCGGTCCGGTACGGCGTTCCCTCGACGAAGCTCATCACGTAGAACGGCGCCCCGACGACGTCGGCGTCTTCGCAGAGCAGGATCGCCTCGGGCACCGGCACGGCGGTGTCGCGCAGGCCTGAGATCACCCGGAACTCGCGGCTCATGTCGTGCGCCGTCGGCAGCACGTGCCCGAGCGGCGGGCGGCGCACCACCCAGCGCGACCGGCCGTCGCCCACCACGTAGGTGAGGTTGGACCGGCCGCCTTCCACGACGTCCGCGGTCAGCTCCCCGGCGGCCAGGCCGGGCCGCCGGGCGTCCAGGTGGGCGCGCAGGCGGCCCAGGTCGAGACCCGGCGGGTCGGTCGGGCTCATCGTGCCTCCTCAGCCATCATCAGGACATCATACCGACCAGTCGGTATGTCGTACAGAGGGGCCGGGACGGCACCTTCACGCCGAAAGCGCCGCCGCCGGCCCCTCGTCACGCGAGGAACCGCGTCACCCACTCGGCGACGCAAGCGGGCTTCGCTTCGCCGTCGATCTCGATGGTCCACCGCGACACCGCCTGCTTGCCGCCCGGGATGTCGGTGATCTCCACCAGTTCCGCCCCGGCGCGCACCTTCGTGCCGACCTTCACCGGCTGCGGGAAGCGGACCTTGTTGAGGCCGTAGTTGATGCCCATCCTGATCCCGTTGACCCGGTAGATCTTCGGGCCGAACGCGGACAGCAGCGACAGTGTCAGGAAGCCGTGGGCGATGGTGCCGCCGAACGGGCCCGCGGCCGCCATCGGCTCGTCGACGTGGATCCACTGGTGGTCGTCGGTGGCGTCGGCGAACTGGTTGACCCGCTCCTGGGTGACCGTCATCCACTCGCTGTACCCGAGGTGCTCGCCGGCCGCGGCGGCGAAGGCGTCCAGGTTCTCGAACTCGCGCATCGGCCTCAGTCCTTCGGTCCGCCGGCGACGTAGATGACCTGCCCCGAGACGAACCCGGCGCCCTCGCTGACCAGGTACGACGTCAGGTGGGCGATGTCTTCGGGCGTGCCGACGCGCTGCACCGGGATCTGCGAGGCGGCGGCGGCCTTGAAGTCCTCGAAGCTCATGCCGAGCCGCTCGGCGGTCGCCGCGGTCATGTCGGTGGCGATGAAGCCCGGCGCGATCGCGTTCGCGGTGACGTTGAACTTGCCCAGCTCGATGGCGAGGGTCTTGGTGAAGCCCTGCATACCCGCCTTCGCGGCGGAGTAGTTGACCTGGCCGCGGTTGCCCAGCGCCGACGTGCTCGACAGGTTGACGATCCGGCCGTACTTCTGCTCGGTCATGTGCTTCTGCACCGCGCGGGTCATCAGGAAGGAGCCCTTGAGGTGCACGCCGAGCACGGAGTCCCA
Organism: Amycolatopsis sp. NPDC004747; assembly: GCF_053601335.1. Lineage (NCBI taxonomy): Bacteria > Bacillati > Actinomycetota > Actinomycetes > Pseudonocardiales > Pseudonocardiaceae > Amycolatopsis > Amycolatopsis sp. NPDC004747. Next base: position 118,489 of record NZ_JBSGBQ010000015.1, read on the forward strand.
CTCCTGCTCGGTCATCTTGAAGATCAGGTTGTCCCGCGTGATGCCGGCGTTGTTGACCAGCACGACCGGCGGCCCGAGCTCGGCGGCGACCTGCGCGACGGCGGCGTCGACCTGCTCGGCGTTGCTGACGTCGAGGGCCACCCCGACGGCCTTGCCACCCTTGGCGACGATGGCCTCGGCGCCCTGCTTGACGCCGGCTTCGTCCAGGTCCAGCAGCCCGACGGCGAAACCGTCATCGGCCAGCCGGGCCGCGACGGCGGCACCGATGCCGCGGCCGGCACCGGTGACCACGGCGACACGGGATGGGGAATCGGTCACGGGGGACCTCCTCGTCGTTGAGAAGCGGGCTCGTGCCCGCGAGCCTACTAAGCAGTCGGTCACAGACGATACGGGCCGCGGCCCGCATTGCGATGCCAACGTACGCAGATTCGAGGCGCCCGCGCCCGGCCCGGCGCGGTTTGCCGAGGAAGCCGCCGCGGTCGGGTGACGCCGGTGGTGAACGTCACACGGAGGCCGGGCCCGGGTCGGTGCCGGCCACGCCGTCGGTTCTCTCAGAGCGAGCCGGGCTCGTCGGCGAACAGCGCACCGGGATCGGGTTCGTACCAGCAACGCGACCCGGCCGCCGCCAGCCGGGCCAGCGGGTGCGAACGGCCGAGCTCGCGGCTCAGTGCGGTGCCGGCGGCCGCTTCGCCCGGCCGCGGCTCTTCGGCGAGCGCCAGGTTCCACCGTGCCACCAAAGTGGCCGGGTGCCGCTCACCCTGGGCCCGGGTCGCGATCCGGGCCGTGCGGCGGTCCAGCTCCGCCGCGGCGTCGGGCCGGCCGGTCTCGTGGAGGTCGCTCGCGAGGTTGATCGCGCACGCGAGGGTGATCCGGTGTCCCTCCCCGAGCAGCGCCCTGGCCCGGCCGAGGAGGGCGCGGTCGAGCTCGAGCGCCGCCTGGGCTTCGCCGCGGAGGCGCCGGGTCAGGGCCAGCTCGCCCAGCGCGGCCAGCGTCGCGGGATGCCCCTCACCGCATTCCCGGCGCAGGCGGGCCACGACTTCTTCCTGCAGCACCACGATTTCGGCGGCGAGCGGGCGGCCCGCGAGCGCCGCGGCCAAGCGGGCGGTCGCCGCGAACCCGGCGACGACCGCGATGTCGTCCGTGGCCGGGGCGTGGCCCCCGAGCGCCTCGAACGCCGCTTCGACTTCGCCGGTCTCCCGCAGGGAGCGCGCCAGCGACCCGGCCGGGCCGTGACGCCGGTGCAGCCGGACCGCACGGGCGCGCTCGCCCCGCAGCCGGCAGGCCACCCCGAGCTCGGCGGCGAGCTGAGCGAACTGAGGCGTGCCGGCCGATTCGGCCTCCCAGGAACGCAGTGCCGATTCGGCCACCTCGATCGCCCCCGCCAGGTACCCGAGATCGAGGAGCCGTCTCGTCAGCGCGACGACACCACGCCGCACCTCCGGGTCGGCGCAGTCCACCATGCCCGAGCGCTTCAGGTGCGAGACCACTTCCCCGGGCGCCAGCGTCGAAGTGTCCTGGGCCAGGACGCGGTGAACGGCGTGCCGCGCGGAGGCCAGCGCCGTGGCCCCCGACCGGGCCAGCACCTCGGCGCGGACCGGCTCGGGGACGACCAGGACGTCCCCGTCCGGCACCAGCAACCCGCCGTCGAGCAGGGCTGCTCGCGCGTCTTCGGCGTCCGGGACGAGGCTGCCGCCGGTGACCGGGTCGGGTCCGAGGTCCGACAACCGGTCGAGAAAGTGCGCGGACACCCCGCGGGGCCCCAGCACGGCGCAGGCGTCGAGGAGCGGCCGGCGGCCGGCGATGCCGTCGAGCGCGCGGCGGAACAGGCCCTCGGCCACCACCTCCCGGGTGAACCAGCTCGCCGAGAACCGGTGCCGGGGCACCCGGTGCGCGAGACGGGCGATGGTGGCGGCGAGACCGCCGTGCAGCTCGGCGAGCGACTCGCACTCGGCGTCGCCCAGTGCGGGGGCGCGCCGCAGCAGCAGCTCGCGGCTCTGCGCGGCGGACAGCCTGCCGACGGGCACCGGGATGCCGTGGTCCCGCCAGGCCGGCTCCCGCGAGGTCACCACGACGTGCGCCGGCCCCGCGGGAAGGTAGGGCAGCACGTCGGCGGGATCGGCCGCGCCGTCGAGGACGAGCAGCCACCGCACCGCACGGGCGCCGGCGAACGCGTCCAGCACGGTGGCCGCGACGGCGTCGGCGGCCGCTCCGGGGTGCCACAGCCCGAGATCGATGGCGATGTGGTCGTAGCCGGTGACGATGTCGGCCGCCTCGCCCGCCCGGACCCACCAAACCGAGTCGTAGTCGTCGGCGTGCCGCGCTAGGTGTTCCCGGACCAGCTCGGTCTTGCCGCTGCCGCCCTCCCCGAGCACCACCACGGGCCGGCCGTCCCCGCCGACGAGCGACGACCGCACGGCCGCCAGTTCGGGCCGGTCGACGAAGTCCCGGGCGCCGGCCTGCGGGCTTTCCGACAGCGTGGCCATCGACTCGGACGTCCTCGACGGAGCCGCAAGATCCGGATCCCCCAGGCGCGAAAGGGCGCCCGCGCGGGCCGTCAGGCGGCGCGCCCGGGCGAGGTAGGGACCCGACAGCGCCCGCATCACGTCGCGCTCGACGTGGACGTCGGCGGGGTCGCTCGGCAGCGACGGCCCGAACGGGTCGGCGACCGCGGCCCGCAGGCGGTCGAGCACCGGCTTCGCGGCACCGAAGGCCGTGGCCACCTCCCGGATGACGCCCACTGTTTCGGCGCGCCGCAACGCACCGAGGAGTTCCGCCCGCACCCCGGGCAGGAAGTCGAAACTCTCGCCGGGTTCGCCGTCCCCGTCGGTCAGGAGCCCGCCGTGGAGCACCTCGGCCAGGTGGAAGAGCGCCGAACTCGGCACCATTTCCTGCTGGACAAACCGCATCACCGCGAGGTCGATCGGCACCGCGGACAGCAGCGCGGCGAGGCGGAAGGCGGCCGGGGACGCGGTCAGGTGGAACGCGCGCACCCGTTCGTGCGCGGAGAGCTCGGCGGGCAGGTCTTCCGGCACGTCGCCGGACCGGCCGAGAACGGCGACCGGCAGGGTGACCTCGGCCGGCCCCGTCGCGGTGAGCAGGCCGGCCCAGCGCGCCAGCCACCGGCCGGACATCTCGAGCACCGGAACCGCGAGTCCGTCGCGGCGGGGCGCCCCGGATTCGGCGTAGACGTCGACGCGCAGCCGCCGGTTGGGCGCTCCCGGTTCGCCTGCCGACAGGTTCGCCAGTTCCGTGCTCAGGTTTCCCAGGCGCCACAGGCGGTGCGGGAGGTGGTGGACCACGGCGAGCGGGTTGTCCTGCCCGAGCGCGGCCAGCCATGACGAAACCGCGTCCGGCCGCCACGCCCGGCCCACGCCGTCGGTCAGCACGAGGACGATCCGCCGCCCGCGGGGATCGGCGAGCTCCCGCAGCGGGCGCCGGTCCGGGCGGCCGGCGACGCGGTAGGTCTCGGGGACGTCCTGGTCGGTGTCGAGCTGGACGGTCCGGATGTCGCGGAACGCGCCCTGTCGTTCGAGCAGGCGGACGAAGTCGGCCGCGGTCGCTCGCCAGAGCGCGGTCGAGCGGGCGGTGTCGCACACGACGACGACGTCGAACCGCCGGGTGGCCGCGCGCCGGGTCACCGGCAGCCACAACCCGGTTTCCGCGGCGGTCGTCGCCGAGCGGACCTCGTCGAGCTCTCTGTCCCAGAGGGACGGGACGCGCCGGGACAGCGGCCGCAACGCTCGTTCGATCGCCCGCGGGTTCGTCAGCTGCGAGCCGAAATCCCGGCCGCCGCCGGCCCGGCCCGGCCCGGACACGGCCGGCTCGGGCGCCGCCTGCGCCTCGGCCGGCTCCGGGATCGGTTCGGGCTCCTCGACCGCCTCGGGTGGGCTCGGTGGCACCTCGGCCGGCTCCGGTGCGCGCGTCCGGTCCGGGCGAGGTTCGTCCGGGTGCCCCGGCCTTCTCGACTGCCGCAGCACGTTGACGAGCCAGAGCATGTCCCCGACCTCTTGCCAGGACAGCTCGCCCGCCGGTACCCGGGTCGGCGTGTCGTCCGGCTCGCTCATAGCGCGTACTCCCCAGTCAGTCGACGGGTGCCGACAGCTGCCGCCACAGCGCGTCGACCAGCTGCGGCCACGACTTGTCGTGCGCGTCGTAGTTCCCGGATGTCACCAGGTAGAGGGCGTTCAGCAGCTGGTCGACCGGCAACCCGGGCTCGGCCGCCCCGGATCGCTCGGCGAAGGCTTCGATCAGCTCGGCGGCCGCGGTCCCGACCCCCTGCGGCAGGTGTGCGGCGACGATGCCTGCCAGCTGCTCCACGTCCGGGCTCGGCAGGTCCAGCCGGATGCAGCGCCGCAGGAACGCGGGCGGGAACTGGCGTTCGCCGTTGCTCGTGATGACGATGATCGGGAAGGCCCGGCAGCGCACGACGCCGGAGCGGACCACCGCCGACTCGCCGAGGTCGTGGGTGAACACCCGGACGTCCGGCGTCCTGCTCGCCAGCCGGGCCAGCTCCGGGATGAAGTACTCGCCTTCTTCCAGCACGGCCAGCAGGTCGTTGGGCAGGTCGATGTCGCTCTTGTCGAGTTCGTCGACCAGCAGGACCCGCGGTTTCTCGTAGGCCAGCAGCGCCGTGCCGAGCGGCCCGAGCCGCACGAAGTCGCCGATGTCGGCGTTCTCCTGCGGCCAGTCCGGGCGGGCCGCCTGCGCACTGGCGGCTTGAACCCGGCCGATCGCGTCGTACTCGTACAGGCCGTTCCCGAGCGAGCTCCGGGTGGAAATCGGCCAGTACAGGACCGGACCGAGCCTCAGCTCCTGGGCGATCCGGTAGGCCAGCGACGACTTCCCGGTCCCCGGCGCGCCCGTGACCAGCAGCGGGCGGCGGAGGCAGATGGCCGCGTTGATCAGCTCGACCTGCTGCGGAGCGGAACGCATCGGCACCGGGCCGGGCCGGCCGAGCCGCCGGGTGAAGTCGGCGTCCTTCGCCGGCGGCACCGGCACCACCGGTTCTCCGTCGAAGGCCCGCCACGGCGGGGGCGGCGGGAGCAGATCGGCGATGTCCTCCGTGCGCGGCTCTCCCGTTCCGCGGTAGATCCACCACGGGGGCACCGGGGAAGCGGCTTCCTGGCCAGAACTCATGACCGACCTTCCTTCGCGTGTTGGCGCACACCGACCGGCCCGGACGGCTCGACGAGCCGGCCCGGGTCATCCCACAACAAAGTCACATGACTGCCGACGTGTGTTTCAGGGTCGTCGGCACCGAACGCCGCACCCCGGAGCAACCGCACGCTCTCCGGCAGGTTCCGGCCGGTTTCGAGCAGGGACGGGACGATCTCCCGGAATTCGGCGGAGAACCGCGGGTCGCGCAGCCACAGCATCGCCGGGACCCCGGCCCGCAGCCCGACGGCCACTTCGTCCCCGGCGATGCTCGCCGCGGCCACCAGCGGCTGGGCCAGCACCAGCAGCACCTGGTCGCTCGTGGCCAGCCTCGCGTCGAGGCGCCGCACGTCGGCCTGCTCGCGGGCATCGGTCCACCAGACCTGGTCGTTCGCGAGGGAGCCGACCTGGGCCAGGCTTGCCCACCGGCGGCGCCAGGCGCGGTGCCAGTGGGGGGAGCGCATGCGGTCCAGGCTGCGCACGACGACCTGGTGTCGCAGGCCCAGCGGCTGCGGCGACTCGCCGGGGAGCTCGCTCGGCCACTGGTCGATCGGCAGGCCGAGCAGCGCCCGCGGCAGCAGGAACTCCACCCGGATGGCCGCCGTGTCGGCGGCCCAGCCCGCCTCCGCCTCCCGGACCAGCCCGGCGACCAGCTCCCGGACCTCGGCCAGTCCTCCTTCGAACTCCTCGCCCGCCCGCAGCCCCTCCGAGCCGAGCTGGGTCCAGGAGCGCGCCTGGAGCAGCTCGGGCGCCACGAAGTCCGGCTCGAGCCGGATGATCAGGTAGGCGCTCGCGGGTGCGACGGTGCCCGCCGGCTCGGTCACCGCGGGCACCGGCACCTGGAGCCGGGCGGCCAGGTCGCGGTTCCACCGCCGCAACCCGTCCGCGAGCCGGGGTTCGGCCTGGGCGGCCAGGCGTTCGACGAACACCAGTGCGGGCGGGATTCCGCTGGGCGGCGCGTTCAGCCGTTCCAGTTCTTCGAAGTACTCGCGGGGCCCGGCCGGCGGCTCTTCCGGCTCGGGAGCGTACGGGCCGGCCGCGGCGCGGTAGTCCTCCTCCAGCCGCACCCACTGCCCGGCGGCGAACAACCGGAACAGCTGCGCCCGCTCGTCCGATGGCAGCAGCGCGATCGGGCTCAGGTCCGCCGCCGCGGTCCGGACGCTCTCCACCCCGCTCGGATCCGGTTCGAGCTCCTCGAGCACGTCCAGCAAGGCCTGGATCCCGTACGGGTGGCGCTCGCAGGCGACCACCAGCGCGTAGAGGTGCAACCGGAACGAGGGCAGCTCGGGCACTTCGAACTCCGCGCCGAGCTGCCGCCGGAGCAGATCGATCGCCAGCGCCCGGACCGACGGCTCGCGCAGCACCTCGGTGCGCGCCAAGGCGTCGACCAGCGGACCGAGCGGGCCCGCCGCCGCGGGCGGGCGCTGATCCTCGTCACCGGGGGCCAGCAGTTCGGCCGGCGTGACCTCCAGTGCCTTCGCGAGCACGGCGATCTCGTCGGCGGTCACCGTCTTCCGGACGCCGGATTCGATCTTCGCGATGGTGCCGCGGGTGAGCGTCGGCTGGCCGATGTCGGCGCAGGCTCTCGCCAAGCGATCGGCCGACCACCCGCGCTCCCGCCGCAGGCGGCGGACGTGGGCGGCGACCAGCCGCGCGATCGGCTCAGGCCCCATCGAGCCTCCAGAGTCACTGTTCGGAGCAACCCTATCAGTTTTCTTCCGAATCAGAGCATAATGGCGGAGCAACGCAGGTCCGATGAGACTTCGACAGACGCAGGGGGTAGGCGATGCCTACCAGGCCACCACCGCCCGACAGCATCCTCGCCCTCATCGCGGCCATCATTCGCGACCGCAAACAGACGATGAACGTCGCCTTCCTGCTGGTCTGCATCGCGTTCGCGGCGGCCGTCGTCCTGGCCCCGACCCTGGTGATCATGCTGCTGTTCGGTCCCACCGGCGCGGCCGCCGTCGGGGGTGTCAGCGCGCTGGCCACCGCCGGCGCCGCGGTCCGCCGGTCCCGGCGGCGATCGGGCAGGCACCCGGCGGAACCGCCCGGGCCGACGAGGGAAATCGACGGTTCCTGACCACCGGCTTCGAGCCCGGCTCGCCGGCGCCGGCAGTACCGCCGTCGCTCAGCCGGCCTGGGCGGGCGGCATCGACCGGTACTGGTCGAGGACGGCGGGGTTCTGCAGCGACATCCACTTCGTGACTTCCGCGTAGGTGGCGCAGACCGTCTCGGGTTTGGCGCACACTTCGCCCATGAAGCCTTCCGCCGCCCGGGAGAACGCCCCGCCCGCCCAGTCGTTGAAGTGGTTGCCGATGACGAGCGGGGCGCGGTTGCCGTCGAAGGCGGCCCGGTAGGCGCCGCGGTAGGTCTCGAGGGTGGCCTGGGTGTACTGGCCGGCGTCGTTCTTGGAGTGGCCGAGCTGGTACCACAGGTTGTAGTCCATCATGATGACCTTCTTGTGCAGCGCGGGCACCTTCACGAACGGCATCCAGAACTCCCAGATGCCGTCCAGCCTGGTGGGCCACTTGACGCCGTCGGAGGGCTGGCTCGAGTCGAACGTGTAGCCGGCTTCGCGCATGGCGGGGAAGGCCGCGGCCCAGTTGCCTTCGAGGCACGGCGTCCGGCCGCCGGTGACGTCCTTGGCGGACAGGTGCAGGCCCAGGTGGTCGCGGGCGTCGTCGACGAAGCGGCTGAACTGGCCGATTTCGTCGGTCCAGCCCTGCGTGGTCCAGTGGCCGACACTCGGTTCGGCGCCGGCGCAGAAGTGCCCGTTGTAGTGCGTGCCGATCTGGTGCCCCGCGGCCACGGCGGCGTTGAGGTCCCGGACGCGGGTGGCGACCTCCCCGGCGCTGCCGCCGAAGCCGATCGAGGCCACGCCCTGCCGGTGCCCGGGGCCGGTGTAGCGCTGCCGCTGCTCGTCGGTCAGCAGGTAGATGCCCGAGAGGAAACCGCTGAAGTGGGCGTTGACGGACTTGGCGAGGGCGAGGTAGCGGCTCCAGTGTTCGTGCGCGCCGGCGCCGTCGAAGGAGAAGAGCACGAACTGCGGGGGCTTTTCGCCCGGGCGCAGCGGACGCATCCAGTCCGGCTCCTTGGGCACGGGCGGGGCCGTGGCGGACGTGGTGGCGGGCGACGGACCGGCGGCCGGCGGGCTGGGCTGGGCGGGGCCGCCCCCGAGGGTCGTGATCAGCACGACGGCGAGCACGAGGGCGAGCACGACGGTGAACCAGGTGCCCGGTCGCCGCACCCACCGTGCCGAGCGAAACCCCACCGCAAACCCCTCCCCCTGCTACGTACCGTCACATACAGGACGTCGAAGGGGGGATCCGGGTGCATCGCGGTGAGATGCGTAACCCAAAAGCAACCCGGGCAAGGCACGGAGAGTAGTGGATCTTCGCCTGTGTCGCGGGGACCCGGAAGACCGGCAAGATTGCCGGTCGTCGCCCGCGTCCTTGCCTGTGACGCCGGATCGTCAGCCGGCGTTCGCGCACCTCGGCGGCGCCCGGCACCGCGAAGTAGGCCGGTGCCGGAATGTCGTCAGGCGGAAGGGGTGCGTGGCTAACGTCGTCTTCCTCGAACACAAGGGGAGGAACGAAATGAGTGCGGTGCCCAGAACCACCCGGACGCTCGCCGCCGTCGCCGCGGCGGCCGCCTGCCTGCTGACGGCGGCCGAGGCGTCCGAGGCGTCCACAGCCCCGGTGTCGGCGTCGGCGTCGGCGGAAACCGGGAAGTACTGCGCGGTCCTGGTCGGCAAGGCCGCCGCTCCCGACGGTGTTTCCCCGGAGCTCAGCCGGGCCTGCTCCGACGTTTCCCGCGATGACGCCCGACGGCACCTGAACCGGCCGGGTGCCCGCACGGCGGGGGAAGCCGAGGTGGCCGCGAGCGCACGGCTGATGGCCTGGTACGCGGACACCTACTACACCGGCGAGACGAAGGACATCTACGGCAGCGACGGAACCTGCGACTACAGCGGGTACCGGCTGATCCCCAACAGCGACTGGCGGCAGAAGCTGAGCTCCGCGAAGGGGTACGGGCTGTGCACCTGGGGCGAGTTCTACAACCCGACCCAGATCCTCAAGTTCTCGTCACGGCTTCCGGTTCCCTGGTTCGGGCCGGAGTTGAACGACAACGTCGGGGTCGTCAAGGTCTACCGCGTCGACTGAGGTGATGTCGGCTGAGGTGATGTCGACTGCGGTGATCCGGCCGGCGGCGCGGCCGGTTCACGCGCCGCCGCCGGTTCACCGTGTGCAGGGCCCGAAGTAGCGGCACTCGATCAACGCCCGCGGGTCGAGGGCCCGCGCGCGTGGCTCGAGGTCTTCGAGCAGGGCGGCGATCTCCTCCAGGTCCACGACTCCGCTCGCGGTCAGGGGGAAGAACCGCTCCTGGGTGTCGTGCTCGGCGCAGCCGCTGCCGCGGAGGTTGCCCGCCGGGACGAGGGCGAAGACCTCCTCGCCCTCGTTGCCGAACGTGAAGTAGCTCTGCAGCCGCACCGGGGTGGTGTCGGCGACGTCGTTGACGTGCTGGCCGCCGTACGTCTCGGGGTAGTGCCAGCCGGCGTGCACGTCGTCGGCGAACCACACCCGCGCGGGATCGCTGTCACCGTCGAGGAGCCAGCCGCGTGCGGTGAGGAACTCGTGCACCCCGAGCTGGCGGGCGACCATGAGGTCGGACGTGGTCATCGCGGTCCCTTCGGACGAAGTCGGGTACTCACGCTCAGTGTCGCGCTTGGCTGGTTTCCACGACCGGGTGACCCGCGTCCGGGAAGCGAGACGCCCCGCCGGCTACACGATGCCCGCCGAGATCAGCTGCTGCCAGATCTCGCCCTGGTCGACGACCTCGACGCCGTGCTTCTCGGCCTTGGTCAGCTTGCTCGCCCCGACGTCCGCGCCGGTGATGAGCAGGTCCGTGCTCGCCGAGACCGACGTTGCCGTGGTCGCGCCCGCCCGCTCGCAGAGCCGCTGGAACGTCGGACGGGGAACCTTCTCACCCGAGCGGGGGTCGCTGATCGCGCCGGTGACCACCACCGTCTTGCCCGCCAGCGGCGCGCCCGCCGCGACGACCGGCGGGAGGTCCTCCTCGCGCACGTCCAGCGAAACCCCCGCCTGCCGCAGGCGCTCCAGCTCGGGGCGCAGGCGGGTGAGGTGCTCGGTCAGCGAAGCGGCGACCTTCGGCCCGATGTCCTCCACGGCCACGAGCCCCTCGACGCCGGCGTCGGCGACGGCTTCCAGGGAGCCGAACCCGGCCCGGCACAGGCGGGCGGCCGTGCCTTCCGAGGCCATCGGGATCGCCAGCCCGATCAGCGCCCGGCGCAGGCCGACCGCCCGGCTGGTGTCGATCGACTCGATCATCCGGGTGGCCGACACCTCGCCGATGCGGTCGAACTCGAGCAGCTTCTCCTTCGTCAGCCCGTAGAAGTCCGAAGGGTGCTCCAGGATCCCGGCCTCGGCCAGCCGTTCGATCCACACGCCGCCGATGGCGTCGATGTCCGCCGCCGCCCGCGACGCCCAGTGGATCAGCCGCCGCACGGTCTGCGCCGGGCAGGAAACGTTGGTGCAGAACAGCTCCCGGCTGTTGCCCTGCTCGGTCAGCGGCTGCCCGCACGACGGGCACTCGCTCGGCGGGACGATCTCCCGCTCGGCACCCGTGCGCTTCGAGGCGTCGAGCACGCCGGCGACGAACGGGATCACGTCTCCGGCGCGGCGCACCAGCACGGTGTCGCCGATCTTGATGCCGCGGGCGCGGATGACCTCCTGGTTGGCCAGCGTCGCGCGGGTGACCGTGGTGCCGCCGACGAACACCGGCTCCAGCCACGCGACCGGGGCGATCTTGCCGGTCTTGCCGACGTCCCAGACCACATCGGACAGCACGGTGGTCTTCTCCTCGGCCGCGAACTTGAACGCCAGCGCGCCGCGCGGCGAGCTCGACCGGGTGCCGGCCGCCGCGTACGCGTCCCGGCTCGCCAGCCGCAGCACGGCGCCGTCGAGGTCGTAGTCCAGGTCGTTGCGCTGCTGCTCGATCTCGCCGATCACGCTCTGCGCCTCGGCGGCGCCGGCGCAGCGCCGCATGTCGGCCGCGGTGAAGCCGAGCGTGTGCAGCGCGCTGCCGAGGTCGGTCTCCGCGCTGTCCGGCTCGGTGTACAGGTCGAAGGCGAAGAACCGCAGCCGCCGCTCGGCGACGGTGGCGGGGTCCTTCGCGCGGAGGGTGCCGGCGGCCGCGTTGCGCGGGTTGATCAGCGGCTTGTCCGGGTGGGCGGCGTTGTAGGCGGCGAAGGTGGAGCGCAGCATGACGGCCTCGCCGCGGACCTCGACCCGGCCCGGCGCGGCCACCTGCTCCGGGATCCCGTCGGTCAGCGCCCGCACGAGCATCGTGACGTCGTCGCCCGTCGTGCCGTCGCCGCGGGTGACCGCCCTGGCCAGCCGCCCGTTTTCGTAGACGACGGCCAGCGACAGGCCGTCCAGCTTCGGCATGACGACCACCGGCTGGCCGGGGAAGCGGTCGAAGAACGCCTCGACCTGCTCGGGCTTGGTCGCCTTCTCCAGTGACAGCATCGGCCGCGAGTGCCGGATCGGCGCGTGCAGCACCGCGGGCGCGCCGACCTGGTCCAGCGGGTTCGGGTCCGGCGTGAGTTCCGGGTGCGCCTCGAGCAGGCTCCGCAGCTCGTCCTCGATCGCGTCGTACTCCGCGTCGGCCACCAGCGGCGAACCACGGTAGTAGGCGTCGCGCAGCGCCGTGATGCGGTCGGCGAGTTCCTGGATGCGTTCCTGGCTGTTCACGGCGAGGACGTTACCGGGCACCCCCGACAAGAACTGCGACCTGGAACAACTCCAGGGTTACGATCAAGATCATGCGATTCGCCATCAAGACCTCGCCCCAGAACACCGAGTGGGCGGACATGCTCGCCGTCTGGCAGGCCGCGGACGAAATCGAGGTGTTCGAGTCCGGCTGGACCTTCGACCACTTCTACCCGATCTTCTCCGATTCGACCGGCCCGTGCCTGGAAGGCTGGGTGACGCTGACCGCGCTGGCGCAGGCGACGAAGCGGCTGCGGCTGGGCACGCTGGTCAGCGGCATCCACTACCGCCACCCCGCGCTGCTGGCGAACATGGCCGCGACGCTCGACATCGTCTCCGGCGGCCGGCTGGAGATCGGCGTCGGCGCCGGCTGGAACGAGGAGGAGTCCGGCGCGTACGGCATGGAGCTGGGCACGATCAAAGAGCGCAGCGACCGCTTCGAGGAAGCGTGCGAGGTCCTCGTCGGGCTGCTGACGCAGGAGACCACGACGTTCCAGGGCGCGCACTACCAGCTGACCGACGCCCGCTGCGAACCGAAGGGCGTGCAGAAGCCGCACCCGCCGATCTGCATCGGCGGCAGCGGCGAGAAGCGCACCTTGCGCACGGCCGCGAAGTACGCCCAGCACTGGAACTTCGTCGGCGGCCCGCCCGAGGAGTTCGCCCGCAAGCGGGACGTGCTGCACCGCCACTGCGCCGACATCGGCCGCGACCCGGCCGAGATCACGCTGTCCTCGCACGTCCGGCTCGGTCCGGACCTCGACTACGCGAAGGTCGCCGCCGAAGCCGAAGCCCTCGGGGAAGCGGGCCTCGACCTGGCGATCGTGTACCTGCCGCCGCCGCACACCCCGGCCGTGCTGGAGCCGCTGGCGAAGGCGCTCGAGCCGCTGCGCTGATCGACTGCCTCAGGCCGGGGCGCCCAGCGCGGCGACGGCCGCGGCGATGCCGTCGCGGTCGTAGCTGCCGGTGGGCAGGGCCGCGCTGTGCGCGTGGCGGACCACCCCTCGGGCGTCGACGAGGATGCTGCCGGAGCGCTGCAGCGCGCCGAAGACGGTCCGGCTCAGCCCGACCAGCTCGTGGGGCGTGCCGCCGCGGCCGGTGACGACCGGGAACGGGACGTCGTGCTTCGCGCGCCACGCGGCCGCCGTCGCGCGGTCCTCGGGGACGGCGATCAGGACGCGGACACCGGCGGCTTTGAACGCGGCGGCATCCTCGGCCAGGGCGCGGACGTGCCGTCGGCAGACCGGGCAGGTCGTCGAACGCATGAAGTAGAGCAGGACGGCGTGGTTGTCCAGGTGGACGGCCTGGCCGTCGGTGTCTTCCAGGGCCAGGGAGGGGGCGGGGGATCCGGGTTCGAGCACGGTTGTTCCCTTCGGGTTCAGGCGGTCTGCAGCCGGGCGCGGACCGCGGTGCGGGCCCGGTGGAGGTGGGACTTCATCGCCGCGGTGCTCAGGCCGAGCGTGTCGGCGACCGTCCGGCCCGGGTGGCCGAGGACGTCGCGCATGACGAGGACGCGGCGCTGGACGTCCGGCAGGGCCCGGATCGCTTCGGCGACCCGCTCGGCTTCGAGGCGGCTGATGGCTTCGTCTTCGGCCGAGGGGGCCGGGCCGGGGGTGTCTTCGAAGAGGCGGCGGGTGCGGCGCAGGCACTCGTTGCGGACGATGCGGAACATCCAGGAGGCCAGTGCCGCGGTTGCGCGGAGGGAGCCGATCTTGCGGTAGAGGACGATGAGGGCTTCCTGGGCCGCGTCTTCGGCGTCTTGGGGGGATGCGCAGAGGTGGTCGGCGAAGCGGCGTACGTGGGGGTGGGCGCTGTGTACCACCGCTGTGATCGATTCGAGGTCGCCTGCCTGGGCGGCTTCTATCACCTGGTTGCTTACCCAGCCCATGGTTCTCTTCCCTGTCGAGGTGGTCGTGCTTGATAAGAGGGGTTGGGGCCTCGAAAGGGTTCACCGGGGGGTTGGGGGCTCTGGTGGGGAGGTGCCACCGACCCGATCGCCGGATTGTTCAGGGGCGGTGGGTGGGGGCCGGCTTGTGGTCTGCGGCTCGCCGACGATCTTGCCGAGCAACGCCAGCGACTCCGCGTGGTGGGGCCGGTTGGCTGGCCGGCAGTGGTGGGAGTCGATTGGGGAGCCAGGGCGAGTGGGCGTCGGTGGGCTCCGGTGGGTGGGCGACGGCGCAAGCCGCCGAACAGGCGATCGGCCGGCGGGCTGTCTTGTTGCTCTGCGTGGCCGGGGGTGGGCGCTTCCCCGCCGCCTCGGGCCTGCGGTGGGCGGTGCCGATCGTGTCGTGTTGCTCCGGCTCGCCGCGTCGTGGCCTTTCCCGGTGGGTGCCGGGAAACGTTGAACATCGAATTCCCCCGGTTTGTGATCGATGGACATGGTCACTTATTTCCGTTACGACCGGTAAACTGTTTCACTCGATCGTGTGACGCTGAAATTCGGACTCCGGTGCTTGTTGGCCAAAAGTAATGGCGGCGGTAGGGTTGCGCCGTGGAGAGCAACCTGAACGGTTGATTATTTCGCCACTCGCCTTCCGCAATTTCCGGAGCAGAAAGAAAGAGCCTTGGATTTCGAAGCACTGGCCGGCGAGCTGCGGAACCTGCGGGAGACCGTCGCCGGGGTGACTGATACGGTGCTGGCCGCCGTCGATGGTATTCCGATCATCGCCGATGCTGCCGACGACATCGATCCGGCGAAGATCTCCGCGCTCGCCGCGGCCGATCTCGGGATTGCCCGGCAGGCCGCCGAAATCACCGGTAAGGGCACGCTGAACCAGACCGTGGTTTTCGGCAGCGAAGGCTACATGGCCGTTTACGCCATCGGGCGGCTCGCGCTGATGGTCGTGCTGGGGGACAAGGGCCTGAACGTCGGGCGCCTGCTGTTCGAATCCCGGCCCGTCATCGAGCGGATCGGCACGATCCTGGCCGCTTAGCACGCCGGCCAACCCGTCACGGAGAGGATGCAGCACGAATGATGAACATCGACACGGCACTCAAGGAAGCCATGTCCATCAGCGGCGCCGTCGGCGTCGCGCTGGTCGACTACGAAAGCGGTATGTCGCTCGGCACCAGCGGTGGCGGCGACTGGCTCGACCTCGAAGTCGCCGCGGCCGGGAACACCGAGGTGGTGCGGTCGAAACTGCGGGTCATGTCCTCGCTGGCGCTCAACGATTCCATCGAAGACATCCTGATCACCCTGCACCGGCAGTACCACCTGATCCGGCTGATGAACTCGGTGAGCTCGCGGAATTCGCTGTTCCTGTACCTGGTGCTGGACCGCGACCGGGCCAACCTGGCGCTGGCCCGGCACTACCTCAAGCGCATCGAAGCGGATTTGCAGGTGTAGCCGGGGATGACCGGAGGCGGCTCCCGCGCCGCACTCGTCATCGGCTCGGCGTTCGTGCACGACATCGGTTCCCTGTTCCCGGTGACGATGAACCTCACCGGTGAGGAGCTGGCGTTCACGTTCGTGTCGTCCTGCCCGTCGCCCGACGCGGTCGAGGAGTGGGTCCGGCGGCGCTCGGGCACCATCGTGGCCGGCCGGGTACCGCGCTTCTTCGTCGACGCCAACGGGCGGCGGATCCGCGTCGAGCTGGCCGGATCGGCGATCCGGGCCCTGGTCGTCCTCGCCGACGAGGTGACCGCCGCCCCGGCCTCCGTGCCGGCACTCGGCCGCTGGCAGGACCAGATGCCCTGCCGCGTCCGGGGCGCGATGGACGAGCTCGCGCGGATGCTGTCGCGCTGCCACCACCGCGCCGGCGGCACCGCGCCGCTGATCGACCTGGAACTGGCCTACCGGCCGGACCGCGAGTACCAGACCCGTCTGGCCGGCGCGCACGAACGGGTGCAGGCTTACATCGCGCCGGTTCGCCCGGTGCTGGCGATGCGCTGGCGCGCGGCGACCTCGGCGCAGCGCAAGGCCTTCCTGGCGGAGGTCCCGGACGGCTTGCCGGTCCGCGGCTGGCTCCGGCGGCGCCGGACCACGCGGATCATGGGAATGGAGGTGGAGGTGGCGCCCTGAGCCGGGGGCCGGTGGAGCGGCCGGCGCCGGAGGTCACCCGGTCGGATCGGCGGCCGGCCTGCCAGAATGCCCCGGTACGGACGTCGACGGCGGATCGAGGGACCCCTGCATGAAGCTCGCCCGGTTGTTCGGAGCCCTCCTGCTCGCGCTGTCCGGCGTGCTGCTGGTGGCCGGGCCCGCGTCGGCCCACACCGAGCTCGAGTCGAGCTCGCCCGCCGAAGGGGCGAGCCTCGCCGCGCCGCCGCGGAAGATCGAGCTCACCTTCGAGGAGCCCGTCACCCTGCAACCGGACCCGATCTCGGTCACCGGCCCGGACGGGGCGAAGTGGTCCGTTGGCACCCCCACGGTCGTCGACGCGGTGATCTCCGCCCCGGTCACCGCGTCCGGCCCGGCCGGGGCCTACACGCTCACCTACAAGGTCGTGTCCGACGACGGCGACAAGGTGACCGCCGCCGTGCACTTCACGCTCACCGCGCCGGTCACGTCCAGTTCCGCCGCGGCGACGTCGTCGGCCGCCGCGCCCGTCACGCCGACGCCGACACCGGCTCCGGCCGGCGACCTCGGCAGCGGCGTTCCGGCCTGGGTGTGGATCCTCGTCGCCGTCGTGGTCGTGCCGGCCGCGGCCGTCGTCGCGCTGCGGTTCCTGCGGCGGCCCAAGCCGTAGCGTCAGCCGGCCGCGGCACCGTAGTTGCGCAGGAACAGCGCCTCGGCCAAGGCCATCGCTGCGATCTCCCGCGGGTCCACGCTTTCGTTGGGCGCGTGGATGCGCGCCTGCGGTTCCTCGACGCCGATGAGCAGGATCTCCGCCTCGGGGTAGGTCTCGGCGAAGACCGTGCACAGCGGGATCGAACCGCCCTGCCCGAGCAGGCTCACCGGGCGGCCGTAGGCGGCCTGCATGGCCTCGTCCATCGCCTGGTGGGCGGGGCCGCCGGTGGCCGCGTGGAACGGCTCGCCGATCGCCTCCACCTCCACCGAGACCTCCACGCCCCACGGCGCCGCGGCCATCAGGTGCTCGCTCAGCGCGGACGCCGCCCGGTACGGGTCGGTGCCCGGCGGGACGCGCAGGTTGAGCCGGGCCCGGGCGCGCGGGGCCAGCGCCGCCGCGGAGCCGGCCACCGGCGGGCAGTCGATGCCGAGCACCGTCAGCGCCGGCCGCGCCCACAGCGTGTCCGCGACTTCGCCGCTGCCCAGCAGGACGGTGCCGGGGGACAGGCCCGCGTCCGCCCGGAACTGCGCCGCCGGGTACGGGGCGCCGGGCCAGCGGCCGCCGCCGGGCACCCCGTGGACGGTGGTGTCGCCCGCCTCGTCGCGCAGGGTGCCGAGCACCGCCACCAGCGCGGCGAGCGCGTCCGGGGCGGGGCCGCCGAACATGCCGGAGTGCAGTTCGGCCGGCAGCGCGTCGACCTGGACGACGACGTTGACCAGGCCGCGGAGGCTGACCGTGACGGCGGGGTACCCGACGGCGGCGTTCCCGGTGTCGGCCACCAGGATCGCGTCGGCGCGCAGCAGCTCGGCGTGCTCGGGGACGAACGCCTCCAGCCCGCCGGTGCCCTGCTCCTCGGACCCCTCGACGACCAGCTTGAGGTGCACCGGGACGTCGTCGCCGAGCGCGCGCAGCGCGGTGAGGTGCATGAGGATGTTGCCCTTGCAGTCGGCCGCGCCGCGCCCGTACCAGCGTCCGTCCACTTCGGTCAGCCGGAACGGCGGGGTCCGCCACTGGTCGTCCGCCAGCGGTGGCTGGACGTCGTAATGGGCGTACAGCAGCACGGTCGGGGCGTCGGCCCGGGAGCACGGCCGGGAGCCGAGCACCGCCCGGCTGCCGTCCGGGGTGTCGGCCAGGTGGGTGGCGAACCCCGCTTCGGTGAACGCGTCGGCCACCCAGACCGCGGCGCGGTGGCATTCTTCGGGCGGGAACTGCCGCGGGTCCGCGACCGACCGCATCGCCACCAGCTCCGCGAGTTCGCCGTGCGCCCGCGGCATCAGGTCTTCGACGCGCTTGCGGAGGTCCACCGCGCTCACCCGGCCTTCTCGGGGCAGTGGGCCAGCAGCACGCGCCACTGCGCTTGGCGCAGGGCTTCGGGCGGAAGCACCCCGGGTCCGCCGGCACTGACGTTCGCCGCGTGGACGAGCGCGGCGTGGGGGTCGGTGCAGATCGCACCGGCGTCCACCCGCGCCGGGCGGAAGAGCAGGTACGCGGCCACGAGCAGGCCGCCGAGCACCACGCCGACGACGACGTAGAGCGAGCTCCGCTGCGGTCCGGTCGACCGTTCGTCCACAGTGGTCACGGCTGCGTCACCTCCGGCTGCCGCCACGACGGTTTGCGCAGGCGGTAGAACAGGAACGGCACCAGCAGGCCGAGCCCGAGCGCGCCACCCGCGACGACCCCGAGGTACACCCACGGGCTGCCCGAGCCGAACTGCGACGGCGGGACGAAGCCCACCAGCAGCGCGGCCAGCGACGCGCAGAACCCGACGCCGCACAGGCCGAGCAGCATCGGCGCGCGGAACCCGCGCGGGTGGTCGGGGAACCTGCGCCGCAGCCGCACCGCGGCGACGAACATCAGCAGGTACATGATCAGGTACACCTGGGTGGTGATCACCGAGAAGATCCAGTACGCGCTCGAAACGTCCGGGATGAACGCGTAGCACAGCGCGATCAGCGTGGTGACCGCTCCTTGCGTGACGAGGATGTTCTGCTGCACGCCCCGGCCGTTGAGCCGCTGCAGGAACGGCGGCAGGTAGCCCTCCTGCCGGGCGATCAGCAGCAGCCCCTTCGACGGTCCGGCCAGCCAGGTGAGCATCCCGCCGAGGGAGGCCATGACGAGCAGGACGCCGATCAGCGGGGTCAGCCACTGGATGCCGAAGCTCGCGAAGACGGCGGCGAAGGCCTGCATCACCCCGGCCGTCAGCGAAAGCTGCCCGGCCGGGACGACCCAGCTGATCGCCAGCGCGGGCAGGACGAAGATCAGCAGCACGAGCCCCATCGCCAGGAACATCGCCCGCGGGAACTCCCGGCCCGGCTTGCGCAGCGACGACACGTGCACCGCGTTCATCTCCATCCCGGAGTAGGAGAGGAAGTTGTTCACGATGAGCACGAGGCTCGCCAGCCCGGCCCACGCGGGGAGCAGGTGGCTCGCCGACATCGGCGCCGCGGACGGGTGCCCCTGCCCGAGGAACACGATGCCGAGGACCACCAGCAGCGCGCCGGGCAGCAGCGTCCCGATGACGAGCCCGCCACCGGCCAGCCCGGCCACGCCCTTCGTGCCGCGCGAGGAGATCCAGACCCCCGACCAGTACGCCACCACGATCACCGCGGCCGTCCACCACCCGCTGCTCGCCAGCTCCGGGTCGAACACGTACGCGAGCGTGCCGGCGACGTACCCGAGCAGGCTCGGGTAGTAGAAGATCGTCATCGCGAACTGGCACCAGACGGCCAGGAAACCCGCCGGCTTGGAGATCCCGAGCGCCACCCAGTTGTAGACCCCGCCCGGCCAGCCGGACGCCAGCTCGGCCGAGACCAGCGACGTCGGCAGCAGGAACACGATCGCCGGGACGACGTAGAGGAAAACGGCCGCCAGGCCGTACACGGCCATCGTCGGCGAGGGGCGCAGGCTCGCGACGGACCCGGTCGTCATCAGCGCGAGCGCGACCCAGGAGATCCACGCGGCGGCGGGTGGGCGGGCGCGCCGGCTCCCTTCGGCGGGTGGCGGCCCCGCGGGTTCCGGGGACCGGCGCGGTCGGTTGGTGGTGGTCATGGCAGTGGGCCTCCAGGGCTCGCCTCGGCAGGTGCCTCATCGTGTTCCGGGTGCCTCGCCGCCGGGTCACCCGCGGCGGGCGAGACCGGCTCCTCAGCCCAGGGCGGCGTCGAGCGTGACCGCCGCGTCGATGAGCGCCAGGTGCGTGAACGCCTGCGGGAAGTTGCCCAGCTGCTCGCCGGTCGGGGCGATCTCCTCGGCGTACAGCCCGACGTGGTTGGCGTAGGTCAGCATCTTCTCGAACGCCGTGCGGGCCTCCTCCAGCCGTCCGGCCCGGGTCAGCGCGTCCACGTAGGCGAAGCTGCACAACGAAAACGTGCCTTCGGAGCCGGCCAGGCCGTCCGGGGACGCGGCCGGGTCGTAGCGGTAGACCAGGCTGTCGGTCACCAGGTCCGTCCGGATCGCGTCGAGCGTCGAAAGCCACAGCGGGTCCTTGGGCGGGAGGAAACCCGTGCGGGGCATGCGAAGCAGGGCCGCGTCCAGCTCCTCGCCGGTGTCGTGCTGGACGAAGGCGTTGCGCGTCCGGTGCCAGCCGCGGGCGAGGATCTGGCCGTGGATGCTGTCGCGCTGCCACGTCCAGTCCTCGACCGGCGCCGGCCGGCCGTGGGTGGCGGCCAGGCGGATGCCGCGGTCGAACGCGACCCAGCTCATCAGGCGTCCGTAGGTGAACCGCTTGCGGTCGCCGCGGGTCTCCCAGATGCCCTCTTCGGGCTGGTCCCAGTGTTCGCCGAGCCAGTCGAGGGCCGCGCGCAGGGCCTCCCAGCCCCGGTGGGGGAGCTCGAACCCGGCGCGGTCGGCGGCGAAGACGCTGTCGAGGGCTTCGCCGTAGATGTCGAGCTGCAGCTGCCCCGCCGCGTCGTTGCCGATCCGGACCGGGCTCGACCCGCGGTAGCCGGACCAGTGCGCGAGGCTCTCCTCCTGCAGATCCGTCGTGCCGTCCACGCGGTACAGCACGGCGAGCGGCCCGCTCGGACCGCTGCGGCCTTCGCGGATGCGGTCGCCGAGCCAGCTGCCGAACCGGGCCGCCTCCTCCGCGAACCCGAGCGACAGCAACGCCGAAACCGAAAACGACGCGTCCCGGACCCACGTGTAGCGGTAGTCCCAGTTGCGCTCGCCGCCGAGCTGTTCGGGCAGCCCGAGGGTGGGCGCGGCGACCAGGCCGCCGGTCGGCGCGTAGGTCAGCAGCTTGAGGGTGATCGCCGAGCGGGTCACGATCTCCCGCCAGCGGCCGCGGTAGGTGGCGCCGGCCAGCCAGGCGCGCCACCAGTCCACAGTGGACTGAAACAGCGCTTCGAACTCGGCGACGCGCATCTCCCGCGGCGGGCCGGCGGCGTCGGTCTCGAGCACGACCCCGCGGACCTGGCCCGCGGTCAGCGCGAGGCTCAGGTGCACGTCCCCGCCTTCGACGCGCACCTCGGCGAGGTGCGCGTCGCCCGGTTCGCGGACTGCCTGCAGCGTCAGGGAAGTCTCGCGGGTGACGAACACCGCGCCGTTCGCGACGAGCATCGCCTGGTGCGGGCGGCGCCCGTAGTCGAACCGGGGCGCGACCACGACGTCGAAGGCCATCCGGCCGCGGACGCAGCGCACGAGCCGGGCGATCCGGTGCCGGGTCGTGGCGCGCTCGTCGCACGGCGGCATGAAGTCGACCACCTCGCCGAGGCCGTCCGGGCCGGCGAACCGGGTGATCAGCACCGCGGTGTCCGGGTGGTACATCTGGGAGCTCGCGCACGCGCCCGCCGGGCGGATCCGGAACCGGCCGCCGCGCTCGTCGTCGAGCAGGGCGCCGAAGACCGACGGCGAGTCGAAGCGCGGGGCGCAGAACCAGTCGATCGACCCGTCGGTCGTCACCAGCGCGGCGGTCTGCAGGTCACCGATCAGCCCGTGCTCGGCGATCGTGGTCTCGGTCATCGTTCCTCCATGGGGGCACCGGCATTTCCTCGGTGCACCGTCGCCCGGGCGGGACGGCGCTGCCTCATCCCCGCGGGGTGAGGTGGCCCGGCCGCCGCGCACGCCACTGTGGGCGCCACCCGAGCAGGAAGGCCCGCCGATGATCGTGCTGCCACTGGCCCTCGCCCAGTTCGTCGCGAGCTTCGCCGCCACCACCATGACGGTGGCCGTGAGCGCCATCGCCGCCGATCTCGGCACCACCGTGCTCGGCGTGCAGACGGCGATCACCGTGTTCACCCTGACGATGGCGTCGCTCATGGTGCCGGGCAGCAAGCTGAGCGACCTGCTGGGGCGCAAGCGCTGTTTCCTGATCGGGCTGGGCGTCTACGGCGCCGGCGCGCTGCTGGCCTCGGCCGCGCGCGGCCCGGGCCTGCTGATCGCCGGTTATTCGCTGCTGGAAGGGATCGGGTCGGCTCTGATGATCCCGCCGATCTACATCCTGGTCACGGTGACCAGCCGCGACCTCACCGCCCGCGCGCGGGCCTTCGGCTTGGTCAGCGGCGCGGGCGCGCTGGGTGCCGCGGCCGGGCCGCTCCTCGGCGGCCTGGTGACGACCTGGCTCGGCTGGCGCGCGTCCTTCCTCCTGCAGGTGGTGCTGGTCGGCCTGATCGTCGTGCTGGCGCTGCGGATCGTCGAACCGCCGTCGCCGCCACGCGAGCGGCGGTTCGACGTCACCGGCGCGGTGCTTTCGGCGGCCGGGCTGTTCTTCGTCGTCTTCGGTGTGCTGCAGGCGGGCACCCACGGGTGGCCGGCGTCACCGGTGTGGCTGTTCGCCGGGATCGGCGCCGCCTTCCTGTTCGGGTTCTTCGCGCACATCCGTGCGCGGGAACGGCGGGGCCGGGAGCCGCTCGTGCCGCCGGGGTTGTTCCGGGACCGCGGCACCGGGCTCGGCCTGCTGACCCAGCACGTGCAGTGGCTCGTCCTGCAAGGGTCGTTCTTCGTGGTGGCGGTGTTCCTGCAGGAGGTGCGCGGCTACGACGCCATCGAGACCGGGCTGATGCTGACGCCCGCGACGATCGGCATCCTGGCCGCCTCGGCGGCCGCCGGACGGATGGCACGCCGGCATTCGCAGCGTGGCCTCGTGCGGGCCGGCTTCCTCGTCACCGTCGCCGGCCTGCTCCTCGTGCTGCTGCTGGTCCGCGCCGAGTCCGGGGTGGCGAGCGCGGTGCCCGGGCTGCTCCTGCTCGGTGCCGGCGTCGGGGTCATGCTGACGGCCTCGGTGAACCTGGTGCAGTCCCGCTTCCCGGACGCCGCGCAGGGCGACATTTCGGGGGTTTCGCGCAGTGTGTCGAACCTCGGCTCGTCGGTGGGGACGGCGCTGGCCGGCTCCGTCCTGGCCGGGACGCCCCACCTGGGCGGGCGCTCCTTCGCGCTGGCTCTCACGACGTTGGGCGTCGCCGCGCTGGCCGGGCTGGCCGCCGCCCTGCTGCTGCCCTCGGAGTGAAGAGTCCTTAGTGGACGATCGCTGGACGGCGGTGACGATCACCCGCAGCACCACGCCGAGCACCACGAGGTCCGTCACCATCTGCAGGGTCACCAGCACCCGGGCGCCGGTGGCCACCGGGGCGATGTCGCCGAAGCCGACGGTGGTGAACACGGTGACCGCGAAGTACAGCGCGTCGGTCCGCGTCAGCGCCGTGCCGAACGAGCCCGCGCTGTCGTGGGCGAGCACGTAGTAGCCGTCGGCGAACAGCAGGAGGAAGAGCGGGACGATGAGGGCGAGCGCCTGGACGCCCTGCCAGGCCGGGAACGGCGAGCGCAGGATCACCCGCACCTCGCCGACGACCAGCAGCACGACGAGCGCGAGGCCGGCGGTGAACAGGACCGCGGTCCACGGGCGCAGGGCCTGGTCGACCGGGAGCAGGTAGTAGAGGCAGACCAGCGCGGTGACCGTGAGCAGCGGCCGGAGCACCGCGAGGTGGACGAACCGCCACCCGCGCGTCACCGCGCCAGCGCCTTCCGCTTGAGCGCCTGGAACTCCGCGTCGTCGATGACGCCTTGCTCGAGCAGCCGCCGGGCCTCGGCGATCTGCGCCGCGCCGGAGCGGTCCGATGTGGACACGTAACCCGCTTCACGGGCCCGCTGCCGGTCGACGATGTGCCGCCCCTGGGTGATCAGGTAGAGCAGGACGCCGAAGAACGGCAGCACGATGAGCAGCACGGTCCAGCCGGCCTTGGCCCAGCCGGACAGGTCCGCGCGGCGGAACAGGTCGCCGAAGGCCACGAACAGCAGCCAGAACCAGGCGATCCACAAGAAGAACACCAGCATCGTCCACATGAGGTTCAGGAACGGGTACTCCGCGCTCGCCAGGGCCATGGTGTCTCCTCGTCCGGGATCGGGGGCCAGGCACGCTCGCACGTGCCCGGCCCACTCGACCGGATCCCGGGTGCGCCCGCCTCACCCGCCGCGGGTGGGCCGAACCCGGCCGGCGGCCGGACGGCCTCAAGCGGTTCAGACGGAGAAGTCGGCGACTTCGGCGTCCAGCAGGCCGCGTTCCCGGGCGACCGCCACGGCTTCGCGCCTGCTGCGGACGTCGAGCTTCGTGTAGATGCCGCGGACGTGGGTCTTGACCGTGTTCGGCGACACCGTCAGGTCCTGGGCGATCTCGTCGATCGATCGCTGCGTCGGCAGCAGGCGCAGGACGCTGCGCTCGCGTTCGGTCAGCGGGGCCGGCATCGGCGGGGTGCGCAGCCGCCGGCGGACGGCGAGGATCTCGCCCGCGAACCGTTCGCCCGCGCCCAGCCCGCCGAGCCTGCTGGTCAGGAACCCGACCAGCTCGGGCGGGGCGAACACGAACGGGAACCGGACGCCGGTGGGTTCGGCCGCCCGCAGTGCCTCGTCCAGCAGCCGGGCCGCCCGGTCGCGGGCGCCCTCCGCCAGCGCCGCCTGGACCCCGATCAGCGACGCCTCGATCGCCGCCCACGGCAGTTCCATGGGGGTCTCGTCGGCCGACAGGGACCGCAGCACCGACGTGGCCGCGTGGTGGCGGCCGAGGCGGAGCTGGGTCCGGGCGCGCATCAGCAGGAGCTCACCCGAGCCGGCCAGGATCGGCAGGGCCCAGCGGACGGTTTCCCGCGCCTGGCCCGCCGCGCCCAGCCGCAGGGCGGCGCGCTGCTCCAGCACCGCGCACAGAGCGGCGTGGCCGGCCGGGCAGGCGCGCCCGGTGCCGAGGCGGGTGCGGGCCCGGCGCATCCGCCGCAGCCCCGCGTGCCAGGCGCCGAGCTCGAACTCCGCCGCGCCCCGCAGGGTTTCGGCGAACAGCCGCAGCTCCCTGGCCGCCCGCGCGGGCGCGTCGCCGAGGAGTTGCCCGATCCGCTTCGCGTGCTTGAGGCACTCCGCCGGCTCGCCGCACAACAAGGCACCGTAGGCCAGCAGCGCCCCGGCCTGGGCGCCCTGGAGCGACCTCGGCGGATCCTGCCGCGGCAGGCGGGCGTCGGCCCGGCGCGCCAGCGTCTCCATCGCCCGGTAGTCGCCGTCCTGGCAGGCGAGCTCGGCCAGCAGGGTGAGGCACTGGGCGACCGTGAAGTCCTGGTGGACCCGCTCGGCGGTGCCGAGGACCCGCAGCAGGGCCTCCCGGGCCGGCTCCCGCTCGTCGCGGGCGATCAGGACGCCGGCGCGGTGCAGGGTCGCGAGGCCGCCCAGCCCGGCGCCTTCGGCCAGCTCCTCGTCGACCTGCCCGGCCATCCGGGCCGCCTGGGCCGGGGTGTGGTCGAGCTGGGCGAGCCAGGAGTACGTCAGCTGCCGCAGGACGATCAGCTCCGGCGCCGGCCGCTCCGGCCAGGTCGCTTCCGCACGGGCCAGCTGCAGCCCGGCCGCCGACGTCTCGGCCGCCTCGAGGTACAGCCCGGCCGAGATCAGCGCGGCCGGCGGGCCGGCCGGGACCCGGCGGTCTTCGAGCAGGTTCAGCGCCAGCCGCAGGACCTGGTGCTCGCCCGCGAGGAACAGCGTCACGGCGTGCTCGCGCAGCAGCTCGTCGACGCGGCCGGGATGGCCCGAGCGGACGCTGTGGAGCAGCGCCGGCGCGGGCCGGTCGTGCTCGGCGAACCAGCGGGCCGCCTTCGCGTGCAGGGCCCGCGTCCGGTCCGGCGCGCGCCGCTGCAGCTCCGCGCGCAGGTACGTGCGCAGCATCGGCAGCACGCGGTGCCGCGGCGGGGTGCCGTCGGACTCGACCACCTGGGTGGCCGGCCCGCCGAGCTCGCGGAGCACCGCCTCGGCGTCCGTCCGGCCGGAGAGCACCGGCGCCAGCCCGGCCGGGATCTCGTCGCAGACGCTGATCGTCCGGAGCAGCTCCCGCTGCGCCGGGGTCAGCGCGGCGAGCACCTCGTCGGTCAGGTAGGCCAGCACGGCACCGTCCCGGCCGGTGGTGAAGTCCCGCAGGCTGCCGTGCCGGGCCGCCGACGCCGTGGCGAGCCGCAACCCGGCCGGCCAGCCCCCGGTCCGGGCGACCAGCCCGGCGACCTGGTCCCGCGGGATGGCCGGGCCGGCGGCGGCCAGCAGCGCGGTCGCCTCCTCGGTGGTGAACCGCAGCCGGGCGGCGCCGACCTCGACCAGCCGGTCGGCGAGCCGGGCCCGGCCGAGCGGCAGCGGCGGTTCCCGCCGGCTCGCCACCG
Source organism: Amycolatopsis sp. NPDC004747 (assembly GCF_053601335.1). Taxonomy (NCBI): domain Bacteria; kingdom Bacillati; phylum Actinomycetota; class Actinomycetes; order Pseudonocardiales; family Pseudonocardiaceae; genus Amycolatopsis; species Amycolatopsis sp. NPDC004747. Next base: position 144,766 of record NZ_JBSGBQ010000015.1, read on the forward strand.
CCAGGCACAGGCCCGCCGGCTGGTGGCGGACCAGCGCCCGCAACCCGTGCCACGGGCCTGGAGAGGTGATCTCCTGAGCGCTGTCCAGAACGAGCACGACCGGCTCGGGCAGCACGTCGAGGGCATCGGCGACCTGCGCGAGGAAAGCCAGGTCGGTGCTCGGCGCCTCCGGAACCGCCAGCCCCCGCAGCGGGTTGCCGTCCGGGATCCGGCGGCAGCGGCCGAAGGCTTCGAGGACCGCGGACCAGAAGAGCCGGTCGTCGTTGTCGTCGGCGTCGGCCGACAGCCAGGCGACCGCTTCGCCGTCCCGGAACCGGGCCCACTCGGCCAGCAGCACGGTCTTGCCGAACCCGGCCGGGGCGCCGACGAAGACCAAGGCCGCTTCGCCCGCGCCGTCGAGGACGCCGAGCAGCCGCGGTCGCGACACGAGTTCCGACGGCGGTGCGGGCACGGTGATCTTGGCCCTCGGTACCCGTCTTCGGGCGGGGACATCGTGGCACTGCCGCATGTCCGTTCCTCCTTCACGATCGGTCACGGATAATCCCGGCGGATCCTGCCACCCAATTGCCCCGGCTCACCCGCTGCGGGCGAAGAGAACAACGGTGGCTCGCACAATGGTGTGCCGGGTGAAAAATCGTGGAGATGCTCCCGGGAAACCGCCACGCCGATTCGCCGTTTCCCAGTTCTGCTGGCTCGGCCCGGGCGAAGTCGTGGTCCTGGACGTGGTGCGGACCGGCCGGATCAGCGCCGGTTCGGTGCTGCTCGGGCTGGCCGTCGGGCTGTCCGCCCTGATCCCGGCGACCGAGCTGCGGACCGGCGTCCGCGCCGGTGCCGACCTGGTCGCCCGGCTGGTCTTCCTGCCGGTACGGGGTCCCTCGGCGCTGCTGGTGCTGCTCGACGCGGCGCTCGTCGCCCGCGCCTGGTTCTCGGCGGGCCGCGCCCGGGACGACCGGGGTACCCGGTGAGCCGGGCGGGCCTGCTCGGCCTCGCGGCGGCCGCGAATTACGTCTTCCGGGGTGGCGGGGCCATTCCGGAACGGGCCGCGGAAGGGGTCGAGGATTTCCGCGGCGTGCTCGTCGTGCCGGTGCCGCCGGAAACGATAGTTTTCGGGACCGTCGCCGACCCCGGAAGCCTCCCGCTGATCCTGCGGCGGCTCGAGGCGCTCGGAATGCACGTGCAATCGGTGCACCGGGTCCGGGAACTGCCGGTCGTGGTGCACCGCGCGGAGTGATCCCGGGCGGTTCGTCACGACCCGGTGACCGCCGTGACGCGGCCGAGCCGGATCGCCTGCCGCAGCGCGGCGTGGTCGCGTTCGTTCTGGTCGGCGCAGGCCGTCGCGAACTGCCGGACCGCTTCGGCGAACGCCGGGGCGCTGCCGAGGTAGGCGGCGATCGCCAGCGCGTCCCCGGTCCGCGCGTGCGCCCGGGCCAGCGTCCACCCGCACAGCCGCGCGTGCGCGCGCAGGACGTCCGGGCTCATCGCCGTGACGTCGCCGCCGGGCTGCTCGTCGCGCAGCCGGCGGACGTGGAAGTCCGTGGTCCGGCCGTCGAACTCCGCGCGGGCCCAGCCGAGGAAGACGTCGCCGGTGGCCTGGATCAGCCGCTGCCCGGTGACGACCCGCCGGGCGCCGCCGCCCGCCGCGCCGGCGCCGGTGTACTCCTGCAGGACCGACGGCCGGGCTTCCTGCAGCTGCAGGAAGAGCGGGTCCCCGGTGCCGGTGCGGACGAGCAGCGCCACCCAGGACCGCGTGCCCGCGTCACCCGGCCCGGTCACCGTGCGCGCCGCGTCGGCGAGGCGGTAGCGGTCGAGCAGCGCCCGCCGCGCGGGGCCGAGCGTGCGCCGGTACTGCCTCAGCACGACGCCGAGGCGGTCGGTCAGCGTCGCCGGGTCGCCGTCCCCGGCCAGCCGGCCCGCCGGGACGACGGACGGCGGCCGCGCGGCCAATCTCAGGTGCCCGTCGCGGATCTCGGTGAACCGGCGGACGCCCGCCCCGCGTCCCTGCCGCGAGCCGAGCCGGTGCGCCGCGACCGTCCGCAGCGTCCGGGCGTCGGCCGGGGCGAAGAAGATGTCGAGCGACGTGCGGCGCGCGAAGTCGTGCATCGCCAGGCGGTAGGCCTCGACGGCGGCGAGCACGGAGCGCCGCCGCAGGGCCGGCGCGTGGCCGTTCTCGCGGGCGGTGACCTCGAAACTCGCGGCCAGCCGCTTGACGTCCCATTCCCACGGCGCGGGCAGGGTGTCCCCGAAGTCGGCGAAGTCGAACACCAGCCGGCGGCCCTGGGCGGTGAACAGGCCGAAGTTGGCGAGCTGGGCGTCCCCGCACGCCTGGACGCCGAACCCGGTCCGCGGGGTCAGGGCGAGGTCGGCCGCGGCGGGGAGCGCGGCACCGCGGAAGTAGGCCAGCGGCGAGGCCGCCATCCGGCCGTAGCGCAGCGGCCGCAGTTCCGGGACCCGGTCGCGGTCCTGGCGGGCCAGCAGCGTCAGGGGATCGGCGCGCCGCACCGGGCTCGGGAATTCGGCGTGCCCGTCCACCGGGACGGTGGCGCGCGCGGCGCGGGCACGGGCGATCCGCACGTCGGGGGCCGCGGTCTCGTTTTCGGTGAGAGTCATGGGACGGATCGTCGGCCGCACGGCCCGCCCGGGCGTCGCCCGCCGGGGGTGAAGCGGGGAGTCATCCACCACGGGTGACGACCCGCGGCGGCGCGGGCCGCAGGGTGTGGCCGTGGAGGTGCGGTGATGGCGAAGCGGCCGCCGGGCCGACGGCGGGTGCGCCACGGGGATCTCCCCGCCGGCCCCGGCGCGGCGCTTGGCCATCCCGTCCGGCCGGCCCTGGCGTCGCTCTCGGGGGAGCGCGCGGGGCGGTGAACCTCCCGCAGGGACCGCGGCGGCGCTCGGGGGCGTCGCCGCGGTCCCGTTCCGGCCTGGGTGGGCCTGCATCCGGCGGGCGACCGCGGGGCGAGCAGCGCTGGTACGGGCGCGGGTGGCGGAAACTCCCGGTGTCCGACACCCGATCGCCCGTCGTTGCGGCACCTGGATCGCCGCCGGCGGCAAGCGTACTCACGGAATCGAAGCCTCCGGTGGAACCCGCTTCCGGCGCTAGTGCCGTTCCGGCTGCGGGATCTCGCCGAAGGCCTCGCGCAGCCGGGCTTCCTCGACGTCGGACAGGTTGGTGCTCAGCAGCGTGGCGCCGGTTTCCTTGAACGGCTCGACGACCCGGTCGAGCACGGTGTCGTCGGACATCACGAACAGCGCCGAGGTCCCGGGGGTGACCTGGGACCGGACGGTGTCGATGAACCCCGTGTCGATCCCGACGTGGCTCAGTGAGCCGGTGAGCGCGCCGATCGCCGCGCCGACGGCCATCCCCAGCAGCGGCACCAGGAAGATCAGGCCGAACAGCAGGCCCCAGAAGCCGCCGCCCAGCGCGCCGGCGCCGGTCAGGTTGCCGAGGTCCTTGGTCTTCGGCTTCTTCCGGTCTTCGGGCCAGCTCACGTATGCCGCATCGGCGATCGAGATCAACTGCTGCTTCTGCAGCTGCCGCAGCAGATCCAATGCGTTTTCGGCACCTTCGACGGTCGGGAACCGCCACACGGTCAACGTGGACACGGGACATCCTCCTCGGTTCGCGGATCGGTGGTCGTGCCGCACTGTTTCCCGGGAGCGGGCCGGCGGCATCGCCCACGCCGCGTGAGCCCGCGACCGGACCGGCTGATCTCACCTGGGGCGGGCGAGGACCGGTGAACCGGCCACCGACCATGATCGCCCGGGTCCGCAGCCCACCCCGAGCAACGAGGGAGACCGACCATGACCGAACCCGTGCAGCCCCGGGCCGGAACGACCGGCACCCGGGCACCGCTCCCGCCGGACCGCGCCGTCGCGCGGTCGCGGCGGGTCGGCTGGATCTGGTTCGCCGGGGCGATCACCGTCCTGGCCGGACTGTTCAACGTGGTCGAAGGCGCGGTCGCGCTGTTCGACCGGGACTACTACGTGGTCGGCCCGTCCGGGCTGCTCGTGTTCTCCCTCACCGGCTGGGGCTGGCTCCACCTGATCGTGGGCGTCCTCGTCGTGCTGACCGGGATCGCGCTGTTCACCGGAGCGCAGTGGGCGCGGGTCGTCACGGTCGCCCTCGCCGGGTTCAACGCGCTGGCGCAGCTGGCTTTCCTGTCCGCGTACCCGTTCTGGGGCGTCATCGTGATCGCGCTCGACGTCCTGGTGATCTGGGCCGTCATCGTGCACGGCGACGAAGCCACCTACGAAATCTGGTGACCCCTCCCGTCCCGGCCGTCCGCCGGTGATCAGTACAGTCGTGGCCTCCGCCCGGCGTCGACCGCGGATCCGGGGCGACTTCTCCCGACAGCCGAGAGGGTTCACGTGCCCGATCGAACGACGCTCCCGTTCCGGCCGGTGCCCGGCGTGAAGGTCGCCGTGCCGCGGCTGCCGGGCATCTTCGTCCCCCGGCCCCGCCTCGCGGCGGTGCTGGACCGCGCCACCACCCGGCCCGTCACGGTGGTCCGGGCACCGGCCGGGGCGGGCAAGACCACCGCGCTCGCCGGCTGGGCCGGCGACGGCGACGACGTCGCCTGGGTGTCCCTGGACGAAGACGACAACGACGAGCCCCGGTTGTGGGCCGCGATCCTGGCGGCGTTGCGCCGCTGTCCCGCGGTGCCCGCCGACCGTGGTCTGGACCGGCTGCGCCCGCCGTCCCCCGGGCGGCGGCGGGCGTTCCTGGCCGACCTGGACGACGCGCTCGCCGTGCCGGCCCGCCCGGTGCGGCTGGTGCTGGACGACCTGCAGGAGATTTCCCGCGCGGAGACCCTGGAGGCCCTCGCGGCGCTGGCGCGCCACCTGCCCGCCGCCCTGCGGCTGGTGCTCGTCACCCGGGTCGAGCCGCGGCTGCGGCTGGCCCGGCTGCACGTCGAAGACGTCCTGTCCCGGGTGGAGGCGGCCGAACTCCGGTTCACCACCCGGGAAACGGCGAACCTGCTACGCGCCACCGGAAGCGTGGTGAGCGACGACCGCGCCCGTGAGCTCACCGAGCGCACCGGCGGCTGGGCCGCGGCGCTGGGCTGGGCCGCGGTTTCGGTGCGCGAGGCCGACGACGCCGACGGGCTCGTCGCCTCGGTGACCGGCGACGAGCGGGCCGTGGCGCGGTTCTTCGCCGACGAAGTCCTCGCGCGGCTGCCCGGGCCGACGTCGGATCTGCTGCTGTGCCTCAGTGTCTGCGACGCCGTCGGGGCGACGCTCGCCGTCCGGCTGTCCGGGCGCGCGGACGCGGGGGCGCGGCTGGACGAGCTCGAGCGCTCGATGGGGCTCGTCACCCGCACCCCCGCCGACGCCTACCGGCTGCCGCCGTTGCTCCGCGGGTTCCTGCGGGCCGAGCTGGCCCGGCAGGACCCGGGGCGGGTGCTGCGGCTGCACGGGATCGCCGCCCGCTGGTACGCCGGCGAAGGCCGCTTCGGGGACGCGCTGCGGCACGCCGTCGCGGGCCGGGACCGGCAGCGCGTCCTCGACCTGGCGCGGGAGCACGCCGTCCGCCAGGCGCTGGCGGGCGACGGCGAGCCGGTGCGGATCGCGCTCACCTACCTGGGCGCCGAGACGGTCGCCGCGCACCCGCCGCTGCGGCTGGCCTCGGCACTGGAGAACCTCCAGCGCGGCCTGCCCGCCGAAGCCGCGGCCGACCTCGGCGCGGCGGACGACGACCACGACCACGCGCTGTGGCCGCTCGCCGCCCGCCAGCTGGCGCTGGTCACCGGGAACCGGCCGCCGGAGGACGAGCCGCCGGGCACGCCGCCGGCCGGCTTCGACGCCTGGTTCACCCTCGATCGGGCGTGGCGATCGCTGCGCCGGGGGGCTCGCCGGCACGCCGTCACCCTGGGGCAGGAGGCCCTGCGCCTGGCCCACGGGGACCGGTTCGACCACCTCGTGCTCCACAGCAGGCTGGCGCTGGCCGTGGCGACCGCCGTCGGCGGCGACCACCGGGCGATGCGGCGGGCCTGCACGGGCGCGCTCGCCGTCGCGCGGCGGCACGGCTGGCGCCGGACCCCGGGTGTGGCCGAGTGCCACCTGATGCTCGCCTACGACGACCTGATGCGCGCCGAGCCGGTCGCCGCGGCCCGTGAGCTGGCCCAGGCGGCCGCGGCGGAAGTGCCCGGCGGCGCGCCGCTGCTGGCCCCGCTGCGGGCGTTCTTCGAAGGCATGGTGCGCTTCGACGACGGCGACCGGACGGCGGGCTCGGAGGTCATGCGCGTGGCCCGGCTCCGGCTCGCCGGCCTGGAGCTGCCGCCCGAGCTCGTCGGCGTGTGCGGGGTCGGCGAGTACCACGCGGCCCTCGCCCTCGCCGAAGGCGTGCACGCGGCGGAGGTGCTCGCGTGGATGCACGAGCGGCTGCCCGGCAGCGCCGAGCTGGCGCTCCTGCGGGTCCGCGCGCACCTGGCCGCGGACGAACCGGCGGCGGCCGAAGCGGTCCTGCGCGACACCGCCGCGGCGACGGCGGTGCTGCCGGCCACCCCGGTCGAGCGGTGCCTGGCGGAAACGGCGCTGGCGCTGCGTTCGCACCGGCGGACCAAGGCGCTGCACGCGTTGGACCGCGCGCTCGCCCTGGCCCGGCCGAACGGGCTGGTGCGGCCGTTCGCCCTCGCCGAGCCGCAGGTCGGGCACCTGCTGATCGACCACTCCGGCGGATTCGGCGCACTGGACCGGTTCGCCCAGTCGGTCCGCGGCAGGCTCGTCCCGCACGCGCCGGCCAGCAGCCTGACCGACCGCGAGCAGGTGGTGCTGCAGCGGTTGCCGTCCCAGCGGTCGCTGGACGAGATCGCTTCCGACCTGACGGTTTCGGTGAACACGGTGAAGACGCACGTGCGGGCGATCTACGGCAAGCTCGGCGTGAACAACCGGCGGTCGGCGGTCGTGGTGGCCCGGCAGCACGGCCTGACCTGAGCGTCAGCCGTCGTCCCGGCGCGGGGCGGCCAGGAGCGCCTCGGCCCAGCGGGCCCGCGGGTCGACGTCCACCAGCAGCGCCTTGGCCAGCAGCGTCGCCGGGACGGCGAGGACCGCGCCGAGCGGGCCGAGCAGCCAGGTCCAGAACACCAGCGCCAGCACGGTGACCAAAGTGGACAGACCGACCGAGCCGGCCACGAACCGCGGCTGGACGAGGGACTGCACGACGAAGTTCAGCGCGGCGTACACGACGAGCACCACGAGCAGGCTGCGCCAGCCACCGTCGAGGAGCGCGATGACCGCCGGCGGGGCGACGCCGATCACGAAGCCGACGTTCGGGATGTAGTTGGTGACGAAGGCGAGCAGGCCCCAGAGCAGGGCGCCCGGGACGCCGAGCAGGGCGAGCGCACCGGCGTCGAAGGCGGCGACGAGCCCGCCGAAGACGGTCGTCACGACCAGGTACCGCCGGGTGCCCGCCGCGAAACCGCGCAGGGCGGCGGAAATCCACGGCCGGTCGCGCGCGATCCGCCCCAGCCGCTGCCCGGCCCACGCGGTTTCGGCGCTGAGGAAAAGCAGGAGGGCGAACAGGAAGGCCAGGTTGGTGACGAGGCCGCCGACGCCCGCGAGCAGCGAACCGGCCAGGCCGACGAGTTTCCCGGTGTCGAGGGACGAGAGCACGGTCCGAAGTTCGGTTTCCCCGACGCCGAACCGGCCCAGGACGGTCAGGCCGTCGTGCAGCAGTTCGTCGACGCGGCCGGTGTAGCGGGGGAGCAGCGCCGACAGCTGCGCGACGGAGACCACGAAGACGAGGAAGAACCCGACCAGGATGGCGTAGACGGTGACGGCGAGCACGCCGACGGTCAGCCAGCGCGGCAATCCTCTGCGCCGCAACCAAGTGCGTACGGGATCGAGGGTGATGACGACGACGAGGGCGAGGAAGACGGGCCCGGCGAACCAGGCCACGGCCTGGACCCCCGCGAGCACGACGACCGCGGCAGCGGCACCGAGCAGCACGACGAGCGCGCGGGGGAGAGGAACGCCGCCGCCGGCCCCGGACCCGGTCTCGGGAGGCCACGGAACCGGCGGCGGTGGCACACCGCGGCCGAACCGGTCGGCAAGTCCCCGGAACGGGCGGCTCCCCTGCCGATCCCGGCCCCGGCGCCGCCGGGGCTTGCGGAACCGGTGGGCCGGGACATCGGTGAGCGTGGCACGCACCATGCGAAACCTCCGGAGACGAGCGGCGGCGGTTCCACGGTGGCGGGAATCGGGCGGCCCGGCTTCACCTGGTGCGGGGGAAAGCGGTCGTCGGCCGTCGGCCCGGGTTCGGTCATTGCCGTGCAGACACCGCCGCCGGAGGCGGCGTGCAGCTCGGCCGGCTGAGCCGGCGGACGATCTGCTGCGGGCTCCACCGCGTATCCAGCCCATGCTGGACGATGGCCCGCAGCGCCGGGTCTGCGGTGAGCTTGCTGACTTTGGGCCGGGCCCGCCGGGTGGCGGCCTGCTCGTGCGCAGCGTGCGGCTGGTAGGTGCCGTCGGGGTGCTGGTTGCGGTGCAGTTCCCGGGTGATCGTCGAGACCGGCCGGCCCAGCTCGGCGGCGATGGCCCGCAGTGATATCCCGGGTTCGCGGACCCGGTCGGCGATCCGGATCCGCTCCTCAAGGCTGAGAAACCGCGGCGACACCACCGGCGGCGCCGCAGCCACTGCCGCATCAACAGCAGCCGCAGCAGCGGCTGCTGCGGCGGCGCGCCACTGTTTCGCCGTCCGATAGTTGACCCCGACCCGCCGAGCAGCTTCCCGACTGCCCACACCGTCTTCCACCAGCGCAAAGTAGGGGACCCGCTCCTCGACCAACGGCCTACCACGCCGACCCGCACCCCAAACCACACCCCGCGGGGCCCGATCCCGATCCCCGTCTCGACACGAAGCAACTCCTGAACACTCAGGTGTTGCAACCACCCCTAGAAACTGCCGAGGGCGGGGGAGTTTCCGCGAAGTCGAAGCGCCCTTCAACTGCCTCACCGGCGCGAACGTCAGCTTCCGCCCCGGCCCGAACGGCACGCGGACACCCGGCCCCGCACCCCACCCAGACCTCCCCCACCCCGATCCGAAGCCCTCACACGGCCGGTGGTGCCGGGTCAAGGCACGCTTTCCCGCCTTGACGCGGTACCACCGGCCGTAGTGACAATCAGACTTCGGGGTGGTGGGCGCCGCAACCCGCCCAGGAGAGAAGAGCCCGGCAGACATCCCCCACGGCTCAGCACAGCAGCGAACGACTCCGCCGGAACCCCGCCAAAGAACCACCGGCCTACCCCTCAGAAGAAGCGGACCCCGAAACCCCAGTGCACGAAGAACCCCCCAAGTTGCCGAAGAACTCCCGGACATCCTGCACCAGCAGATCGGCCGCCTCCATCGCGGCGAAGTGGCCACCCCGCGGGAACTCCGACCAGTGCACGATCGTGTGCTCGCGCTCGAGCGTGCTGCGGATCGACACGTCCAACGGGAACACCGCCACCCCGGTCGGCACCGTGGACCGCGAGCTCGCGCTCCACGCGCCCGCGTGCGCGGTCTCGTAGTAGCAGTTGGCCGACGACCCGCCCGTGCCGGTCAGCCAGTAGAGCATCACGTTGGTGAGCAGCAGGTCCCGGTCCACCGCGTCCTCCGGCAGCTCGGCCGCCGGGTCGGTCCACTCCTTGAACTTCTCCACGATCCAGGCCAGCTGCGCCACCGGGGAATCGTGCAGCCCGTGCGCCAGCGTCTGCGGCCGGGTCGTCTGCATCGCCACGTACCCGGCCTGCTCGGTCCGCAGGTACTCGAAGTGCTTCAGCCGCGCCTTCTCGGCCTCCGTCAGCTCGACGTCGTCGTCCGGGGCGGTGAACGCGTAGAGCCCGTTCGCGTGCACGCCGACGACCTTGTCCGGGTTGAGCCTGCCGAGTCCCGGGCCGACGACCGCGCCCGTGTCGCCGCCCTGGACGCCGTAGCGGTCGTAGCCGAGCCGGTCCATCAGCTCGGCGAACGCGCGGGTGATCCGGCCGGTGTCCCAGCCCGCCTCGCGGGTCGGGCCGGAGAAGGCCGTGCCGGGGATGGAGGGGATCACCAGGTGGAACGTTTCGCTCAGCGGGCCGATCACGTTCAGGAACTCCACGACCGAGCCGGGCCAGCCGTGGACGAGCACCAGCGGCAGGGCGTCCGGCCGGGACGACCGCACGTGCAGGAAATGGATGTCCTGGCCGTCGATCTCGGTGACGAACTGCGGGAACTCGTTCAGCTGCCGCTCGTACCGCCGCCAGTCGTAGCCGTCGCGCCAGTACGCGGCCAGCTCCTTGAGGTAGGCCGCCGGCACCCCGCGGCTCCAGCCCACCCCGGGCAGGTCCGCCGCCCAGCGGGTGCGGGCGAGCCGGTCGTGCAGGTCGTCCAGCTCGGCCTGGGGGACGTCGATGGTGAAGGGCCGGATCTCGGTGTTTTCCATGTCTTCGACCCTAGAAGCCGGTTAGGTCAGCTTCGGTCCTAGGCGAGGAGCAGAATGAAACCGTGTGGGAAACCTCGGCACGGCTGCTGCGCCTGCTCTCGCTGTTGCAGACCCGGCGCGACTGGTCCGGCGCGGAACTGGCCGAACGCCTCGACGTCACCCCGCGGACGGTCCGCCGCGACATCGAGCGGCTGCGCGCGCTCGGCTACCCGGTGCTGGCCAGCGCGGGCACCGCCGGCTACCGGCTGGGCGCGGGCGCGGCCCTGCCGCCGCTGCTGCTCGACGACGACGAGGCGGTCGCCGTCGCGATGGGCCTGCGCACGGCGGCGGGCGGCTCGATCACCGGCATCGAGGAGACGTCGGTGCGCGCGCTGGCCAAGCTCGAGCAGGTGCTGCCGTCCCGGCTGCGGCACCGGATCAACGCGCTGCGGTCGGCGACGGTGCCGCTGGCCAACACCGGCCCCACCGCCGACCCGGACACGCTCACCGCCATCGCCGCCGCCGTCCGCGACTCGTTGCGGCTGCGCTTCGGCTACCGCGCCCACGACGGCACCGAAAGCCTCCGCACCACCGAACCGCACCGGCTGGTGCACACCGGACGGCGCTGGTACCTCCTCGGCTGGGACGTCGACCGCGAAGACTGGCGCACCTACCGCGTCGACCGCCTCGACCCCCGCACGCCCACCGGGCCGCGGTTCACCCCGCGCACCCCGCCCGACCCCGACCTCGGCGGCTACACCTCGCGCGCGATCTCCACCTCGGCCTACCGCTACCAGGGCCGGTTCACCCTGTTCGCCAGCGCCGAGACCGCGGCCGAACGGATCAGCCCCACCACCGCGGCGCTGGAGCCGATCGACGAGCACAGCTGCACCCTGCGCGCCGGTTCGGATTCGCTCGACGAGCTGGCGATCTACGTCGCCGGCAAGGGGTTCGACTTCCGGGTGCACGAGCCACCGGAGCTCGTCGACCACATCCGGGCGCTGGCGGCGAGGTTCGGCAGGGCGGCCGGCTGAACCGACGTCGTCCCGGGTGCGCTGCGGGCCTCCTGGCGGCACGTGGAAGCCAGCAGCAGCACCAGGAACAGCACCGCGACGAGCCACACGCACCCGCCGCCCTCGCCGCGTTTCGCGCGGACCTCCACCCGGCCGCCGGGTGGCGTCCGCGCGTGCCGCTGGGCGTAGTGGCGGGTCTGCCGCGCGGCGCCTTCGGACTCGGTCAGCCACGGCGTCCGGTAGGAGCATTCGCCACACCAGTAGCGGTAGTTCACGGCCATCGGGCGTCCTTTCCGTGCAAGGGGGAGCCGGGCCGGGCGGCCCCCGTCACCGCCCGGCCCGGAAGTTCAGGGGTGCTGCAGCGCCGCCATCAGCAGCCCGACGAAGTGGTCCAGGTCGGCCTGCAGGCACGGCTGCTGGTTGTGCTTGCCGGTGCAGCCGGGCGCCCACGTGCTGCCGTCGCCGTAGTCGGCGAAGGTGAACGGGATGGCCTCGGCCGTCAGGTTGGCCGCGGTCACCAGGTTCGTCTCCCGTGCCCGGCTCTCGACCACCGCCTGCAGCGGGTCGACGGTCAGGTCGCCGCCGTTGCCGGTGTAGAGCGCCACGCCCATGCCGCGCAGGGCCGAGACGTGCTGGGCCGGGCTCTGGGCGGTCCAGATCCCGTCGAACGGCCGGATCGGCGGGCCGAAGATCGCGTCCACCGACGTCGTCGGCGTGCCGGACGCCGGATCCAGCGCGGTCTCCGCCACCACCGCGCGTTGTTCGGAGTTCTGCAGGTCCAGGCCGCCGGAGAAGCTGCCGACGTACCCGAAGAGGTCCGGCCGGTGCTCGGCGTAGTGGACCGCGCCGAAGCCGCCCATCGAATGCCCGGCGATCGCGCGGCCGGTGCGGTCCGGGATCGTCCGGAGGTGGGCGTCGATCAGCGGGATCACCTGCCCGAGGTGGAAGTTCTCCCAGTTCTGCGGACCCGAGGCGCCGGGGTTGACCCAGTTCGAGTACCAGCTGCGGCCGCCGTTGGGCTGCACGGTGATCAGCGGCGCCGAGCGCGTCGCCGACTCGGCGAGGTCGAGGTTCCGCTGGGTGTTGGGCAGATCGGCGTTGCCGTGCAGCGAGTACAGCACCGGGTAGCGGGTGGCGGCGGCGTGGTCGTACCCGGCGGGCAGGGTGACCATGACGACGTGCTGTCCCGGGGTCTGGCCCGGCAGGACCGACGGCGTGGGCACCTGGTCGGAGCGCACGGCGAAGGTGAAGGTCCGGTGGTGGTCGTCGACCCAGGCGGGTTGCGCGGTGACGGTCAGCCCGAAGCCGTCGGTGAACCGCGGTGGCCCGCTCTCGGCGGCCGCGACCGGTGCCGCGAGGACCGAAGCGGCGGCGAAGACGGCGAGCAGTGCCGCGGTGCGCGGTAGGTGGCTTTCCATGGTGGTTCCCCTCTCGTTCCGGTGCCGAGCCTGCTGTTTGCGCAGGTGGCGGCACCAGGACGCGGAGCGGCCAAATATGGCCGGTCGGCACGCTAGGGTCGATCGGGAACGCAGGCCGGCGCTGCTGGGGGGATGCGCGGAAGTGACGAGCGGGTTCGGGGCCCTGCTGCGCGAACTGCGGCGGCGGGCGGGGATGACGCAGGACGAGCTGGCCGAGCGGTCGGGCATCGCGGTGCGCACGATCGGCCGCCTCGAGCGCGGCGAGGGCAGCAACCCGCGGCTGGGCACGGTGGGGCTGCTCGCCGACGCGCTGGGGATCGCCCCGGAGGACCACCGGAGGCTCCTGGCCGCAGCGGCCGGCGGAGCTGCGGGCGCGGCCGTCGGCGGCGACTTGGCTGCGGCGGGGGGCGGTGCTGCGGTGGTGGGGGAGGTTTCGGGTGGTGGCGTGGCGGGGGTGGCCGCCGGCAGCGACTTGGCTGCGGCGGGCGGCGGTGCTGCGGTGCTGGGGGAGGTTTCGGGTGGTGGCGTAGCGGGGGTGGCCGCCGGCAGCGACTTGGCTGCGGCCGGCGGCGATTCCGCGTCCGCAGCCATCCCCGGCGCGCCGGCCCCCAGTGCATCGCCGGGCCCCAGTGCATCGCCGGCCGTCGTGCCGGCGCCGCGTGGTGAACTCGCCGATGCCGCCGAGCGGCTCGCCCGGGCCGTCGCCGGGCGGTGGCAGCGGGAAGAAGAACAGCGGCGGATCCACGATCCCTTCCCGCTGCCCGTCCGGTGGCGGCCGCTGCCGGCCCGGCTCACCGACCACTGGGCCAACGTCCGCCGCGTTCCCGCCGGGGGCACCGCCGGGCCGCTGGACCTGTCCGGCGAGCTCGGCGGGATCGACGGCACCTACCGGCGGATCCCGTCCGGGCGGCTGGTGGTGCTCGGCCGGGCCGGGGCCGGCAAGACCGTGCTGGCCCTGCGGTTCGTCCTCGACCGGCTGCGCACCCGCGGCCCCGCCGAGCCGGTGCCGGTGCTGTTCGGCCTCGGCTCGTGGGATCCCGGCGCCACCGTCCTGCGCGACTGGCTGATCGACGGCCTGCTGCGCGACTACCCCGGCCTCGCCGCGGCCGCGCCGGACGGCACCACGCTCGCCGCCGCGCTGGTGGAGGGCGGGTACGTCCTGCCGGTGCTCGACGGCTTCGACGAAATCGCCGACGGCCTGCACCGCGCCGCCTTGGAAGCGCTGAACGGCACCACCCTGCCGCTCGTGCTGACCAGCCGCCCGGCCGAGTACACCGCGGCCGTCGCGGCGACCGACGTGCTCACCGCGGCCGCCGGGGTCGAGCTGACCGACCTCACCCCGGACGACGTGCTCGGCTACCTGCCCCGCACGACCCGCCGCCCGGCGCCCGGCGGCACCGCCGGGACCGTGTGGGACCCGGTCATCGGCGAGCTGGCCGGCGAAACCGGCGCCGCGCTCGCCGCCGTCCTCAGCACGCCGCTGATGGTCGTGCTCGCGCGGACCGTCTACAGCGACGCGCCCGGCGACGATCCGTCGGTCCTGCTGGACCCCCGGCGGTTCCCCACCGCCGAAGCCGTCGAAGACCACCTGCTGGGCAGTTTCGTGCCGACGGTGTACCGGGACCGGCCCCGGTGGGACCCCGGCCGCGCCGGGCGCTGGCTCGGCCACCTCGCCCGGCACCTGGACCGCCTCGGCACGCACGACCTGGCGTGGTGGCGGCTCGGCGGCTCGCTGCGCCGGTCGTTGCGGATCTTCGCCGTCGTGCTCTCGGCCATGCTCGCCACCGCGGTGGCCGACTGGCTGTTCTTCGTGCCCGTGGACATCGCCGCGCTGGGCTTCCTGCCGGGACTGGCGGCCGGGCTGGCCGACGGGCTGCTCGTCGGGTCGGTCGTCGGCCTCGCGTTCGGCCTGGTCCACGGGATGATGGTGGTCTACGGCGGGCTGACGTTCGAGCCGTCGCGGATGCAGGTCCGGCTGCGCGGCCGGACCGGACGGCCCGGTTCCCTCCTGCGCCGCTTCGCCGGCCGGTTCGGTGCCGGGCTGCTCGGCGGGTTCGTCGTCGGGCTCGGCTACGGCCCGGTGACGGTCATCTCGCGGGCCGTCGCGAACGGTTTCCCGCCGGAGCTCGGCGAGCTGGTGCCGACGGCGGCGATCAACACGCTGGTGAGCGGGCTCGTGTTCGGCCTCGCCGCCGGGGCGACCTTCGGGCTGGTCGCCGTGCTGGAGACCCCGCTCGACCTCAGCTCGGCCGCCAGCCCGGGCACGCTGCTGCGCGCCAACCGCACCACCGTGCTGCGCCAGGTGCTGGCCTTCGGCCCGCTGCTGGCCCTGGCCATCGCGGCCGGCGGCCGGATCGTCGTCGACCTCCTCCAGGGGGTGCTCGGGCCGCTGGTCTGGACCCTCTCGGGCGGCCTGGTCATCGGCGCGGTCGGCGGCCTGGGCGGTGCGGTCGCGTACGTCTTCGCCTTCACCGCGTGGGGCCAGTGGCTGGTGGTGTCCAGGGTGTGGCTGCCGCTGACCGGCCGCCTGCCGTGGGCCACGGCGGCGTTCCTCGAGGACGCCTACCGCCGCGGGATCCTCCGCCAGGCGGGCGCGGTCTACCAGTTCCGCCACGCCCGGCTCCAGGACCACCTGGCCCGGACGGCCGGGGAACCGGCGGCGCCCGCGCCGGAAGCGGTGGCGCGGTAGCACCGATTCCTTCGGGGACCGCGCGGTGTCCAAGTCTCCGGAAGCGGCGCGGGCGCCGGTGACCGGAGGCAAGGAGACACGAGTGCGCACCACGATCACCCCCACGCCGGTGGCCCCGGCCGCGGACCGGGCACGGCGAAGGTGGGTGCTGGTCATCACCTCGGTGGCGTCGTTCATGGTCGTGCTCGACGCGCTGGTCGTGGCGACCGCGCTGACGGCGATCCGGAACGATCTCGGCGCGTCGGTCACCGAACTGGAATGGACGGTCAACGCCTACGGCCTGAGCTTCGCCGTCCTGCTCATGACCGCGGCGGCGGCCGGCGACCGCTGGGGACGGCGCCGGGTCTTCGCGGCGGGGGTGACGCTCTTCGCGGCGGCGTCGCTGATCTGCGCGATCGCGCCCGGCGTGGACGTCCTGATCGCCGGGCGGGTGCTGCAGGGCGCCGGCGCCGCGTTCGTGATGCCGCTGGCGCTCGCCCTGCTCGGGGCCGCCTTCCCGGCGCAGCTGCGGGCGAAGGCTTTCGGGGTGTTCGCGAGCGTCAGCGGGGTGGCGGTGCCCCTCGGGCCGCTGCTCGGCGGCGCGGTCGTCGACGGCATCTCGTGGCCGTGGATCTTCTGGATCAACGTCCCGATCGGGGTGGCGCTGGCCTGCTCGGCGCTGACCCGGATCGAGGAAAGCCACGGCCCGGACGCCGCCCTCGACGTCCCGGGCCTGGTGCTGGCCGGTGCCGGTTGCCTCGGCGTGGTGTGGGGCCTGGCGCGGGGCAACGCGGCCGGCTGGACCGGCGTCGCCGTGCTGGGCCCGCTGGTGGCCGGCCTGGCGGCGCTCGGCGCGTTCGTCGCGTGGCAGCGGCGGGCCGCCCACCCGATGCTGCCGCTGTCCCTGTTCCGCGCACGCCGGTTCGCCGCCGGGAACGCCGTGATCTTCTGCCACTGGGCCTCGGCGCTGGGCGCGGTGTTCTTCATGGCCCAGTTCCTGCAGGAGGGACTCGGGTACGGGCCGCTGGCGGCCGGGCTCGGGCTGGCGCCGTGGGGGCTGACGACGACGGTCGTCCCGCAGCTCGCGGGCCGGCTGGTGGGCCGGTTCGGCGAACGGCCGTTCATCGTGGCCGGGCTGGGGTTGCACGCCGTGGCCATGCTCTGGATCGGCCTGGTGGCCGGGCCGTCGGTCGGCTACTGGGTGATCGGCGTGCCGCTGGTGCTGTCGGGGACCGGGATCGCGATGTGCCTGCCGGCGGCGCAGAGCGCGGTGCTGACGTCGGTCGCGCCGCGGTGGCTCGGCAAGGCCTCCGGCGCGTTCAGCGCGATGCGGCAGCTGGGCGGGGCGTTCGGCGTCGCGCTCCTGGTCGCCGGGTTCTCCCTGGCCGGTGGTTACGCCTCGAGTGCGGAGTTTTCCGCCGGGTTCACCGCCGCCGCCGTGGTCAGCGCCGCGCTCGCCGCGGTGGGGGCGCTGGCCGGTTCCGTCATCCCCCGACGTGCGACCGAGGAGTCCGGTGATGTCTGATCCGAAGGCCGACCTGCTGCGCGAGCTGCACCACGGGAAGCTGCTGGTGCTGCCGAACGCGTGGGACGAAGCGAGCGCGGAACTCGTCGTCGAGGCGGGGTTCCCGGTGGTGGCGACCTCCAGCGCGGCGGTGGCCGACGCCCTGGGGCACGGGGACGGCGAACGGGCGCCGTGGCGGGAGATGTTCGCGGCGGTGGCGCGGATCGCCCGTGCGGTGCCGGTCCCGGTGACGGTGGACGCCGAGGCGGGCTACGGCCTGGCGCCGGACCGGCTGGTGGCCGAGCTGCTGGCCACCGGGGCGGTGGGCTGCAACGTCGAGGACACCGACCACCGGGCCGAGGGCCTGGTCGACGCGGCGGCCCAGGCGGACCGGCTGGCCGCGATCCGCGCGGCGGCCGGGACGTCGCTGGTGCTCAACGCGCGGATCGACACCTTCCTCCCGTCGAGCGGCCTTCCGGGCCCCGAGCGGGTGGCGGAGGCGATCCGGCGGGGGCGGCGCTACCGCGAGGCCGGAGCGGACTGCGTGTACCCGATCGGGGTTTCGCACGCGGACGACCTCCGGCGCCTGGTCGACGGCGTGCCCGGCCCGGTCAACGGGAACACCGGCCCGGAACTGGACCTGGCCACCCTGGCGGAGCTGGGGGTCGCCAGGGTGTCCTTCGGGCCGAGGTTCTACCGGGCGGGGCCGGCGGCGCTGCGCGACGGGCTGGCGAAGCTGCGCCGCGCGGAGGGGATGGCGGATGCGTGAGTGGAGGCGAGCCCCGGCGAACGGCTCCCCTCGGGAGGGATGAGCGACGGTGTCGATGACGAACGAGGAGCGGGTGGTGGCTTCCGAGGAGTGGCTGCGGGACGAGTTCGGCTCGCTGCGCCCGGCGCTGCTCGCGCACTGCTACCGGATGATCGGCTCCCACCAGGACGCCGAGGACGCCGTCCAGGAGACCTACCTCAAGGCGGCCAAGGGCGTCGACGGCTTCGAGGGGCGGTCCTCCCTCAAGACGTGGCTCTACCGGATCGCCACCAACACCTGCCTCACCGAGCTGAACCACCGCGGCCGGCGGATGCTGCCCGCCGGGCTCGGGGCGCCCTCGGACGATCCCGGGGCGCACGTCTTCGCCGATGACGCCGTCGCGTGGCTCGGGCCGCTGCCCGACGCCGTGCTCGGCGACCCCGGAGAGGTCGTCGTGCGGCGCGAGTCCGTCCGGCTCGCGCTGGTCGCCGCGCTGCAGCACCTGCCGGCGCGGCAGCGTGCCGCGTTCCTGCTGCGCGAAGTCCTTTCGTGGTCGGCCGCCGAGATCGCGGACGCGCTCGGCGTCAGCGTGCCGGCGGTGAAGAGCCTCCTGCAGCGGGCCCGCGTCCGGCTCGACGAACTGGACCTGGACGGCCCGCCGGAGCTCGGCCCGGAAGACGAACGTGCGCTGCTCGACCGCTACATCGCGGCCTTCGAAGCCGAGGACACCGCGGCGCTGCGCGCGGTCATCCGGGACGACTTCAGCCTCGAAGCCGTGCCGCACCCGGTGTGGTTCCGGGGTCTGGCCGTGTGCCTGCCGTTCCTGGACCGCGCGTTCGCCGCGCCGGGCGGAGCGCCCCGGTTGCTGCCGACCCGCGCGAACGGCCAGCCCGCCGCGGGCAGCTACCGCCTCGACGCCTCCGGTGTCCGGCGCGCCGACGGGCTGTGGGTGTTCACGATCACCGGCGGCCGCTTCGCCCGCGCGGTCAAGTTCCACGACCCGCGGCTGGTGACGGTGGCCGGGCTGCCCGACCGGCTTTAGCGGGGGCGGAGCTTCACACCCACGACGGCGGGTGGTCCGCACCTCAAACGCGCTTGCGGCCCCGGACGCGGCGGACCACGAAAACCCCGGCGGCGACGGCGATCGCGGCGAACACGGCGTACTGGAAGCCCGACGCATACCGCTCGACGAGCGGCCAGTGCTCGCCGAGCAGCCAGCCGGCGACGACGAACCCGGTGTTCCAGACGAGGCTGCCGGCGGTGGTGTAGAGCAGGAACCGCCCGAACGGCATGCGTTCGACGCCCGCGGGCAGCGAAACGAGGCTGCGGAAGACGGGGATCATCCGCCCGAAGAAGACGGCTTTGCCGCCGTGCCGCGCGAACCACGCGGCGGTCCGGTCGAAATCGGCGGTCTCGACGAGCGGGATCCGGGCCACGAGCCGGCGCGTGCGGTCGTGCCCGAGCCGCAGCCCGACCAGGTAGACGATGACGGCCCCGGCCACGGACCCGAGGGTGGTCCAGAAGAGCGCACCGCCGAGGCTGAAGGCACCCCGGCCGGCGGCGAACCCGGCGAGGGGGAGGACGAGCTCGCTGGGGAGGGGCGGGAAGAGGTTGTCGAGCCCGACGACGATGGCGGCCCCGGGCCCGCCGAGCGACTCCATGAGCCCGACCGCCCACCCGGCCACCCCGGTGAGCTCCCCGGCAGTGGTGGGCTCGGCGGGCGAGGCGGTCATGGGGGCTCCTGGGGATGGCGGTTGCGTGCGAAGGTCGGCTGGGGCGGGCTTGCGGGCTGGGGGAGGGCGGCGTGCGCGGGGCGGCTCGAGGGGGCTGGGCCACGCCGCATCCCGTCAGGGGCGGCACCAGCCCTCCGGCGAGAACTGTCAGGCGCCTCTACTCCTTCCGGGAGACAGCCGAAGTCTTGAGCAGGCTGGCCGTGACGGCCGTCGCGAGGATCGCGGCGACCACGCCCAGCGAAAGCGCCGTCGGGATCTTCCAGACGTCCAGCAGCAGCATCTTCACGCCGACCCACACCAGCACCAGCGCCAAGCCGAGCTTCAGGTACACGAACCGGTGCATCACGTCGGCGAGCAGGAAGTACATCGCCCGCAGGCCGAGTACCGCGAAGGCGTTCGACGTGAACACCAGGAACGGTTCCTGCGTGACCGCGAAGATCGCCGGGATCGAGTCGACGGCGAAGACGACGTCGGTCACCTCGATCAGCACCAGGACCGCGAGCAACGGCGTGGCCACCCAGCGGCCGGCCTGCCGGACCAGGAACTTCCCGCCGTGGTCGCCGTCGGTGGTCGGGACGATCCGGCGGAACACCCGCAGCACGGGGTTCCGCTCGTAGTCGACCGTCTCGTCCCGGTGCAGCGCCATCCGCACGCCGGTGAGTACCAGGAAAGCGCCGAACACGTACAGGATCCACGCGAAGCTCGCGATCAGCACCGAGCCCGCGGCGATGAACACCGCCCGGAACACCAGGGCACCGACCACGCCGTAGAACAGGATGCGGTGCTGGTACTCGCGGGGGACCGCGAAGTAGCCGAAGATGATCGCGAACACGAAGACGTTGTCGACGGCCAGTGACTTCTCGATGACGTAGCCGGCGAAGTACTGGCCCGCGAACTCCGCGCCCCAGGCCCACCAGACCACGGCGCCGAAGGCGAGCCCGAGCACCACCCACGCGCCGGACCACGCCAGCGCCGACCGGACGCCGACGACGGGCGACTTGCGGTGGGCCGCCAGGTCGATCGCGAGCATGGCCAGGATGACGCCGAGCACGGCGGCCCAGGCCCAGAACGGGACGGTCACGAGACGCTCCTCCGGTTCGGTGACGAACCGGAGGTCTCCCCGGTCACCCTCAGGGTGACGCCGGCACCGGGCTGCTCGCGGGCAGCCGGACTGACGATGCCGGACCGGGCGGGTACTCCCCTCCGATGACTGCTGCCACCAGAATGACGAACTGCACTTCGTCTGTCAAGTTCGGACGTCTACTGTGGCCGGTATGGCTTCGTGGACGTTCCTCAGCAACCACGCGCACGTTCTGCTGTGCGTGGCCGCGGATCCCGACCGGACGCTGCACGACATCGCCGAGCGGGTCGGGATCACCGAGCGCGGCGTGCAGCTCATCCTCGCCGACCTGATCGCCGAGGGCTACCTGGAGCGTGAGCGCGTCGGGCGGCGCAACCACTACAAGATCCACCCGGAAGGGCGGCTGCGTCACCCGCTGGAGGCGCACCACCGGGTGGCCGACCTGGTCGCGGCGCTCGGCCTCGAACCCACGACCCCGGCCTGAATCCACCCGTCCGGGGATGCCGGCCGCGCTCAGGACCTGAACCAGGCCGCCGAATCGGGTGCCACGGCGTCGGACTCGGTGCTGGCGAGCACCACCTCGCCCCACTCGCCGGGCGCCGCGAACGGCGTGGTGCCCGTGTTGAGCACGCACACCAGGTCCCCGCGCCGGAAGGCGAGCACCGCGTCCGCACCCGTTGCCTGCCACGCCACCGGGCCCGGCCGGCCGAGGCGCAGGTCCTTCCGCGCCCGGACGGCACGGCGGTAGAGGTGCAGCGTCGAGAACGGGTCCTTCTCCTCGACGTCGACCGCGTACCGCGCGAACCACTCCGGCTGCGGCAGCCACGGCACCCCCGTGCCGAACCCGAACGCCGGCGCGTCCGCCGTCCACGGCAGCGGGACCCGGCAGCCGTCGCGGCCCTTCTCGAGGCCGCCCGTCCGGTGGAACACCGGGTCCTGGCGGGCCTCGTCCGGGAGGTCCTGGACCTCCGGCAGGCCGAGTTCCTCGCCCTGGTACAGGAACACCGAGCCCGGCAGCGCCAGCAGCAGGAGCAACGCCGCGCGGGCCCGCCGGTCGCCGAGCTCCGCGTCGACTTCGCCGCGCGGGCGCATCAACGCCGCGAAGGCGTCGTTGCTCGCCGGGGCGGGTTCGGGGCGGACGAGGCCGTAGCGCGTGACCGCCCGGTGGACGTCGTGGTTGGCCAGCGTCCACGCCGCCGGGGCGCCGTGGACCTGCGTGCGGGCCGTGGCGCGCTCGATCGCCCCGCGCAGGGCGGGTGCCTCCCACGGCTGGACGAGCAGGTCGAACGAGAACGCCTGGTGCAGCTCGTCCGGGCGCAGGTAGGCGTCGAGGTCGGCCGGGTCCGGGACCCAGACCTCGCCGACCAGCAGCAGGTCGCGCTCCGGGCCGTAGCCCGCGGCGAGCGCGTGCCAGCGGCGGAAGATGTCGTGCACCTCAGGCCGGTTCCAGCTGTAGGCGTTGTAGCTGCCACCGGCCGGGTCCCAGTCGCGCAGGGCCGCGTCCTTGACCAGGCCGTGGCAGACGTCGATGCGGAAGCCGTCCACGCCGCGGTCGAACCAGAACCGCAGGACGTCGTCGAAGTACGCCAGGACCTCCGGGTTGCGCCAGTCGAAGTCCGGCTGTTCGCGGGTGAACAGGTGCAGGTACCACTGCCCGGGCGTGCCGTCGGGCTCGGTGACCCGGGTCCACGCCGGCCCGCCGAAGACCGACTGCCAGTTGTTGGGCGGCTCTTCGCCCCGGCCGTCGCGGAAGACGAACCGCGCGCGCTCGGGCGAGCCGGGACCGGCGGCCAGCGCCGCGGTGAACCACGGGTGCCGCTCCGAGCAGTGGTTGGGCACCAGGTCCATCAGGATGCGCAGGCCGCGCGCGTGCGCCTCGGCGACCAGGCGGTCGAACGTCTCGAGGCTGCCGTAGTCGGGGTTGACGCCGTGGTAGTCGGCGATGTCGTAGCCGTGGTCGGCCTGCGGTGACGGGTAGCACGGGTTGAGCCAGATCGCGTCGGCGCCGAGCCCGGCGATGTGCCCGAGCCGCTCGATCACCCCGCCGAGGTCGCCGACGCCGTCGCCGTCGCTGTCGGCGAACGAACGGACGTAGAGCTGGTACACCACCGCGTCGTCCCAGAACGAGCGCGGCCGGGAAGGAGTCGAAGGCACCCCGGGATCCTCGCACGCGCCGGGTGGTTGACTGGGGACCATGCCGGTCGGGGTGCACGAGGTCGAGGTGTTCGAAAGCTCGCGGGCGAGGCTGGAAGCGATCGCCTACCGCCTGCTGGGGTCGGCGAGCGACGCCGAGGACGCGGTGCAGGACACCTTCCTGCGCTGGCAGGACGCCGACCGGGCCCGCATCGAGACGCCCGAGGCGTGGCTGACGAAGGTGCTCACCAACCTCTGCCTCAACCGGCTCACCTCGGCACGGGCCCGGCGCGAAACCTACGTCGGCCAGTGGCTGCCCGAGCCCGTCTTCGCCGGCGACCGGATGCTCGGTCCGTCCGACACGGCCGAGCAGCGGGAATCGGTCTCCATCGCGGTGCTCACGCTGATGGAACGGCTGACCGCCAAGGAACGCGTCGTGTACGTGCTGCGCGAGGCGTTCGGTTACCCGCACGCCGAGATCGCCGAGGTGCTCGACCTCACCGAGGCCAACTGCCAGCAGATCCACCGGCGGGCCAAGCAGCACCTGGCCGCCGACCGCCGCCGGGTCGAGGTCGACGCGGCCGCCGCGCGCAAGATCGTCGAGGAGTTCCTCGCCGCGGCGCTCAGCGGCCGGACCGACGCACTCGTGAAGCTGCTGGCCGACGACGCGGTCAGCGTCGGCGACGGCGGCGGCGCGGTCTTCTCGGTGCCGCGGCCGATCACCGGAGCCCTGCGGGTGGCGCGGTTCCTGCGGACGCTGTTCACGCCGAGCGAGGCGAAGGGGGAGATGGTCGGCGGCCGCCCCGACCTGTACGCCGCGGTCGCCAACGGCGTTCCCGCGCTGGTCATGGTGGTCGGCGACCGGGTCGCCGGCGTCTTCACGCTGGACGTCACGGACGAGGGCGTCGCCGCCGTCCACGCCCAGGCGAACCCCGCCAAGCTCGCCCGCGCCACGCGCCGGTGGGCCGCCTCCGAGCACGGGGAGCCGCTCGCCGGGAACTGGTGACCCAGGTCACAGCGAGCTCCTGTCAGATTTCGCGCCGCTGTCCGGTTCAGGGAGCACACACCGACCGGACAAGGAGCAGAACCATGAAGCACCGCATCGTCGTCCTCGGGGCCGGGTACGCCGGAGCCAATGCCGCCGGGCGGCTCGCCAGGCGGCTGCACCCCGCCGACACCGAGGTCACCCTGGTGAACGCCGACCCCGAGTTCGTCGAGCGCGTCCGCATGCACCAGCTGGCGACCGGGCAGGACCTGAAACCCCGCCTGCTGACCGACGTCTTCGCGGGCACCGGCGTCCGGGTGCGGATCGCGCGGGTCGCCGCCGTGGACGCCGAACACCGGACCGTCGCCCTCGACGGCGGCGAAGAGATCGCCTACGACACGCTCGTCTACGCCCTCGGCAGCACCGCCGCCGCCGTTCCGGAGCACGCCCACAGCGTCGCGGGCAAGGAGTCCGCGCTGCGGGTGCGCGAGCGGCTGGCCGGCCTCGCCGCGGGCGGGACCGTGCTCGTCGCCGGCGGTGGCCTCACCGGCATCGAAGCCGCCGCGGAGATCGCGGAAGCCCGGCCGGACCTCGACGTCGCCCTCGCCACCCGCGGCGGCCTCGGCGACTGGCTGAGCGAGAAGGGCCGAAACCACCTGCGGCGGGCGTTCGACCGGCTCGGCGTCACCGTGCACGAGGACACGGCTGTCACGAGGGTCGAGCCGGCCGCCGCGGGCACCGCCGACGGCCGCACGATCCCGGCCGGGGTGACCGTCTGGACGGCGGGGTTCGCCGTCCACCCGATCGCCGCGGCCACCACCCTGGCGGTCGCCGAGACGGGGCAGATCGTCGTCGACGACACGATGCGGTCGGTCTCGCACCCGGACGTCTACGCCGTCGGCGACGCCGTGTACGCCCGGGGCGGGCACGGCACACCGCTGCGGATGTCCTGCGCTTCGGGGATTCCGACGGCGCACCTGGCGGCCGACGCCATCGCCGCCCGCCTGACCGGGCGCCCGGCGCCGGAGAACAAGATCGGCTACTCGGTCCAGTGCGTGAGCCTCGGCCGCCACGACGCCGTCATCCAGCAGGTGACCCCGGACGACCTGGCCAAGCCCTCCGCGGTGACCGGGAAGACGGCCGCCCGGATCAAGGAACTGGTCTGCCGGTCCGCGGCCTGGAGCGTCGCGCACCCCACCATGCTCGTGCCGGGCCGCCGCCGGCACCTCGCCGCCGCCGGAGAACCGGGCGAGGTCACCCGCCCGCGGGCAGGCCGGTCCGTGCCTCGGTGAAGCTCAGCGGGCGCAGGGACAGCGTGTACTCGTAGGTCCGGTCCGCCGCGACCTGGCTCTTCTCCCGCACCGGGTTCGGCGTGTCGCCGACGCCGGTGACCGCGTGCTCGGCGTGCAGCGTGAACCAGCCCGGGTTCCGCTGCAGCTGGAACGAGTAGGCCGCCCGGTCCAGGTCGTCGTACGGCGTGACGCTGACGTCCCGCATCCCGCTGACCAGCAGCCCCGACCGCCGCCCGTCGGTCAGCAGCGCCCAGCGCGCGTCGGTGTGGTTGCCGTGGTCCTGCGGGCGGTGGTAGTCGATGTATTGGTCGTCCACAGTGGACTTGTTCACCGCGATCGGGGTGCCGTCCTTGCGGTCGGTGTAGCTCTCCGCGGTCCGGCCGTACCAGCTGAACCGCCGGAAGCTGTCCGGGACGCCCAGCGAGACCCCGATGCGCGGCAGGTAGTTCAGCGTGCGGATCGTGCCCTGCGGGGTCACCTTGTGGCCCAGCCGCAGCACGCCGGCCGAGTCCACTGTGTACGTCATGGTCTGGTCGAACCACGCGCCCGCCACGTCCGGCGCGGCCACCCGGCTGTCCACCACGACGCTGACGCTGTTGCCCGCCCGTTCCACGCGCACGCCGGCGACCGTGGTCCGCAGGCGGTCGAGCCCCAGCTTGCGCCAGTCCTCGCCCTCGGCCCGGCCCCAGGCGAACGTCTCGTTGCTGATCGGGGCGCGCCAGGCGTCGAGCTTCGGCCCGCTCGCCAGCAGTTCGGTGCCCCGCGACCTGATCGAGGAGAGCGTCCCGGTGCGCTTGTCCACCTGGTAGCCGACCGGACCGGCCTGGACGGTGACCGCGTCCGCGGTCTCCCCGGTCGTCACCCGGCCCCAGCCGGGCGGGGCCGGGTCGAGACCGGGCACCCGCGCGCCGCCGAGCGGGAACTGGTCGTGCGCCAGGACGTGCCCCGTGGGCAGCGTCGGCGCCGGCGTCTTGACGACCGCCTCGACGGTGAGGAAGCGTTCGCGGTCACCCGCCTCGGCCGGCAGCGGGACCCGGCCGGTGGTGGCCGCCGCGACGCGCAGCGGCTGCTGTCCGCCGGTGATCGTCTTCGAGCCCTCGGTGACGCGCCACCTGAGGTCGACGTCGCCGGTGTCGCTGAACTGGCGTTCGTTCGTCACCGACAGCACGCCTTCGGCGTAGGCGAACCGCAGGGGCTGGTGCGCCCACGCCAGCTGCGTGGTTTCCGGCTGCGGCGTGCGGTCCGAGCCGACCAGTCCGTCCACACCGGACAGGCTGGAGCCGTAGGACAGGTACGTCCCGCGCTCGGTCACGCTGTCGAAGTCGAGGGCCAGCAGGGCACCCGGGGCCGGCGCCGGCCCCGCGAGCTCCGCCGGGGTGAGCGCGCGGTCGTGGATCCGGACGTCGTCCACCAGGCCGCGGCCCAGCCAGCCGATGTTCGACGGGTCCGTCCAGGACGTCTCGAAGTCGCGGCCGATGTTCACCTCGGCCGACGAGGAGTCGATCGGGCCGCTGAACGCCTTCTGCCCGATTTCCCGGCCGTCCAAGTACAACCGGAGCACGGCGCCGTCGTAGGTGCCGCTGACGCGGTGCCAGTTGCCGTAGAAGTCCGCCGGGACCGGGGCCTGCACCGCGATCCAGGTGCCGCTGTGGATGAAGAACTCGAGCGTGTTTTCGTTCTTCAGCTTCAGCGTGTACTGGTGGTCGCCCTTGGCGATGATCGGGAACTGGCCGGTCCACTTGCCCGGTTTCACCCACGCGTCCAGGGTCAGCGCGGTGCCGGTGAGGTCCAGCCTGCGGTCGCGGTAGACCTCGGCGAAGTCGTCCAAACCGGACAGTTCGAGGGCCTTGCCGCGGTGGCCGTCGACGAGCTTCGCCGTTCCGGAGAGGTGCGTGGCGATGTCGTGCCCGGACCCGTCCGGGACCGCGCGGATCCGCTGCCGGATGTTCTGTTCGGCCCAGTCCCAGACGAACCCGCCCTGGGTCTGCGGGTGGGCCCGGATGATGTCCCAGAACTCGCGGAAGTTGCCGAGGCTGTTGCCCATCGCGTGCGCGTACTCGCCGAAGATGAGCGGCTTGGTGGTCTTCTCCGCCTGGTCGGCGAACTTCTCCGGGGACGGGTACCGCGGGCCCCAGACGTCGGCGTAGGGCGCGTCGCCGTCGGGGTTGTTGGACTGGTGGTAGATCGGGCGCGTCGGGTCGTTGGCCCGCAGCCAGTCGGCCATCGCGTAGTGGTGGGCGCCGAGGCCGGCTTCGTTGCCGGTGTCCCACAGGAAGACGCTGGGGTGGTTCTTGTCGCGTTCCACCATGCCGATCAGCCGGTCGAGGAAGGCGTCCCGCCATTCCGGCTGGTCGGCCTGGCACCAGCTCGCGCAGTTCTCGTGGTTGTGCGTCTCTATGTCGACTTCGTCGTCGATCCAGAGGCCGTTTTCGTCGGCGAGCCGGTAGAAGTACGGGTCCGACGGGTAGTGCGACGTGCGGACGGCGTTGACGTTGAGCTGCTCCATCAGCGCGACGTCGCGTTCCTGTGCCGCACGGGGCACGTGCCGGCCGTGGCCGGGGTCGGTCTCGGCGCGGTTGACGCCCTTGAAGAGCACGCGCTTGCCGTTGACCAGCAGCTGCCTGTCGCGGATTTCCAGCTCGCGGAAGCCGGTGGTTTCGCGGGTGATGTGGGTGGTCCGGCCGTCCGGGCCGGTCAGGGTGAGCACGGCGGTGTAGAGGTTCGGCGTCTCGTCGGTCCACTTGGCGGGGTTCCGCACGGGCAGGGTCAAGGCGGCCGCGGCGCCGGTGTCGCCGACCTCGACGTCCTGGGAGGTGGCGGCGACCTCCCGGCCGGCTTTGTCACGCAGGCTGAGCCCGACGGTGTGCTTCCCGGTGCTCCCGCCCGGTTTGCGCGCGACCTCGACGGCGGCGGTCAGGACCGCGTCGGTGTAGGCCTGGTCGAGGTCGGTCCGCAGCGTGACGTCCCGGATGTGCGTCGCGGGCGTGGAGGTGAGCGTCACCGACCGGAAGATGCCCGCGTACCGCCACTGGTCGTAGTCCTCGAGGTAGGCACCCGCGCTCCAGCGGTGCACCTGGACGGCGAGCCGGTTGGGGCCGGGCCGCAGCGCGGCGGAGATGTCGAACTCCGCGGGGGTGTAGCCGCCTTGGTCGTACCCGATGTACTGGCCGTTGACCCACACGAAGTACGCCGAGGTGACGCCGTCGAAGCGCAGGGAGGTGCGACGCTGGGCCCAGCCGGCGGGCAGGTCGAAGTCGCGGGTGTAGGCCGCGGTCGGGTTGACGTCCCGGGGCACTTCGGGCGGGGCGTCGGGCTGGATCTCGGTGGCGATGTTGCGGAAGACGGGGTGGTCGAGGCCGTCGGTCTGCCAGGTGTGCGGCACGGAGACCTCCCGCCAGCCCGAGGTGTCGTACCCGGCGTCGTGGAAACCGGCGGGGACCTGGGCGGGGTTGTTCGCCATGGCGATCCGCCACCGGCCGTCGAGCGTCTTGGTGAACGGCGTCTGTTCCGGTCCCCGGACGGCGGACTCGACGTCGGCGTACGGGGCGAGGAACGCGTGCGGCGGCTCCTGGCCTTCGCCGACCTTCCGCGGGTCTTCGAGGTAGGAGTAGACGTCGCCGACAGCCGCATCGCCCTGGCCGGCGGGCACCAGGGTCCCCGCGAGAGCCAGCAGGACCACACTCAGAGCGCGCAGCCGCACGGGAGGAACCTCCATGTTCCGACAAGATCCGGGCAGAACCCAACAAGATGGAACAGGAAGCCCCGAACAAGGTCAATAGGACATTCGGTGCGGAACCAGGCATCACGCGTGATTGGAGGGGCGACACGCGTGATTGGAGGGGCATCACGCGTGATTGGCGGGGCGACACGGGTCAGCGGTGCTTGCGGGCCATCCACTGCCAGAGGTGGGTGCCGCCGGTGCTCGGGTCGTTGCGGGCCACGTAGATCCACGACCAGTGGCCGGGGAACTGGTGGCCGTCGCGGATGACGTGGTCGTAGAGCGTCAGTTCCGAGCGGGGGATGAGCTCGTGCGCGTGGACGGTGTTGGCCTGCGGGTCCACCGTGTCGTCGTCGAGGGACGCCACCAGCCAGGTGGGGGTGCCGATCGCGGCCAGCTCGGCGTCGGGGATCAACGGCGGGTCGCCCGCCTTGCGGCCGGTGACGACGCCGCAGATCGGCACCGACGCCGCGAACGTCCGGGGGTAGACCGTGGTCATCTTCAGGCTCATGTAGCCGCCGTTGCTGCAGCCGGCGACCAGGACGCGGCCGGGGTCGACGGCCCGCGTGCTCGCCACCTCGCGGATGATTTCGTGGATGAGGGGCGCGAAGCGGGGCCCGTCGTCCATCCAGGCGGACGTGCTCTGGGGGACGACGACGTGGGCGCCGTCGAAGATCGACTGGGCTTCCCGGGTGGCGAACCCCAGCGCGCCCCGGTTGGCGCGCAACGTGGTCTCGTTGTCGTAGTAGCCGTCGGGCAGGGAGGCGCCTTCGCCGCCGCCGTGGAGCCAGACGATCAAGGGGCGCCTGCCACGTCCGGCCGCCGGCGAGTACAGCCGGTACTTCATCCCCGAACGTGCGGTGTGGTGGGTGAAGGCGTCGGCTTCGGGGTTGGCCAGCCGGCCCTGGGTGAACGAGGTGAAGGTGACCGGGCGGCCGTGCCGCAGCCGGACGGGGGCGTTCTGCGTGATGGTGTAGACCAGGTCGAGCCGGACGTTGCGGCTCTTGGCGTTGACGTAGCCGAGGGTGTTGCCGCCGGGCCTGCCTTCGGCGTGGCTCAGGGCGAGCACGATGTTGCCGCGGGGGTCGAGCCGCGCCGCGGTGACGGCCCGGTCGAGGTCGTAGCCGACGTCCTGGCCGCCGGTGTCGATCGGGCTGGTGGCCTTGGCGTGCACGCCGAACGTGCCGGTGGTCAGGCTCGCGGGATCGATCGGCCCGGTCCGCGCGGTCTCCAGGGTGATCGAGGTGATCTGTTCGCCGCCGTCGAGCGTTTCGGCGCCGAGGGTGAAGCGCACGCTGCCGGTCTGCCCGGCGTGGGCGAGGCCCGGCAACGCCAGTCCGGCGGCGAGGCCCGCCCCGGTGGCCAGTGCGGTGCGACGGCTGAACGCGTTCACCATGCGAACTCCTTTGTCCGGGCGCGCTCCATCGTATCGCCGATCGAGGGTTCAGAAAGCGGTTTCACGGCAGGATGACCGGGGTGGCGCAATGCTCGAACCCGGCTCTGCCAAGGCGATTTCGGCCGTCACGCCGTCGGGCCAGGTCAGCGTGACCACGCGGCCGCCCGCGTCGACCGCCGACGACGGATCGGGATCGTCCGGGCCACCGCGGTCCAAGACCACCACGGCGGCGTACACGGCTCCCGGTTCCGGTGGTCCCTCGGTGGCGAGGAACGGGATCGCGGTCCACTCACCCAAGGGAGAGACACCGGACTCGACCGCCACGTCCGCCGTCGTGAAGCCGTTCAGCGGACGCAGCTCCGACCGGAGATCCGGGGTCGACGCGGAGGCCGCCCCGGTTTCCGGCCGGGTTCCGCCCGACACCGGCCAGCCGCTCAGCCGCAGCGAACGAACGGAATCGCCCACGTCGTCGAGGCGCGCGAGCCGCACCTCGACGCCGTGCCGCACCACCGACACGACCGTCAGGAACGGCCCGGGCACCACGGGCCCGCGGCGACCCGAGCCGTGGTCGGGGGAGTCGTCGGCGGCGGTGTCCACCCAGCGGACCCGCCCCCGGGACGCCGCCGCCATGATCCCGCCCGGCAGCTCGAGCGCGTAGCACGTCGAGAACCCGGCCCGGTGGCTCGCCCGGCCGTCGGCGTCCAGCACGTACACCGCGTTGTCGGGCAAGGAACCGAGTGGCGGGACCGTGGCCGTGGAGTACCCGAGCCGGGCGTAGAGCGGCGAGTCGGACCGCGGGTCGCCCGGGCGGGCGTGGTCCGTGCCGTGGTTGACCACCAGGGCGATGCCGTCGCGACGCCGTCCCGAAACGAGCCAGCCGGGCGCGGTGACGACGCGGGCGACGTCGCCGGTCTCGATCGGCAGCGGCTCCTCGACGTCCGTCCACACGGGATGGTGCGCGGGCAGGGCCAGCCCCAGCAGCCCTTTGGCCGCCCAGTACGGCGAACCGGGCCCCGAGTACGCCTGGCGCATCGCGGGCCAGGCGTGGTGCCAGCCCAGGCTCAGCAGACCGTCGGGAGCGCCGAAGTGCCGCACCATCCCGCCCGCCACCCGGCGCGTCAGGCCGGGCGGCAGGTGCGAAGTCCCGGTGAACGCGCCCACCCAGAACGGCGCCGCGGCCGCGAAGCGGTAGACCAGGCTGCGGCCCTGCAACAGCGGCGAGCCGTCGCCGCCCACCAGCCGGACGGCGTCGTCGAGGTAGTCCCGCAGGTCCGCGGCCCACCGGTGCCGCAGCGAGCCGGGGCACAGGGACCCGGTGACGTCGAACAAGTGCGTCCACAGCAACGGGTACAGGTGCAGGGCCCAGCCCGTGTAGTGGTCGTAGGCGCGCTCGTCGCCGTCGCTGAGCCAGCCGCCCGGCCGCCGCAGCGACGCGTGCACGGCGAGGTCCTCCTCGATGTCCGCCGCCGACCACGGGCCGCCCGCCTCACGCAGGAACGACTCCACGACGATCCGGAACCACACCCAGTTGATCGGCGGGTAGGGCTGTCCGATCACCGTCGCGAGCCAGGCGACGACCCGGTCGCGGACGCCGTCGTCGAGGCGGTCCCACAGCCACGGCCGGGTCAGCTGGAGCACCAGCGCGATCGACGCGGCCTCCACCTTGGCCTGGCCGAGCTCGCCGGGCGGCGGCCACGCCTCGGGCGACGCCGGATCGGTGCCGGCGGCCAGCCCGCGCGCGTAGTGCTCCAGGAGGCCACCGGGGTCCGCGCCGCCCTCCCCGGCCACGCGGAAGCCGGCGATCAGGAAGGTCCGGGCGAATCCCTCCAGGCCGTCCGAAACCCGGCCGTTGCGGCTGGCCGGCCCGGGCAGGTCGATCCGGGCGCCCGACGGCGAACGGTACTGCCCGGCCGCCGCGAGCAGCCGGTCGGCCAGCGCCGCGTGGTGCTCGCGGGTCCAGCCGGTGTACGGCGAAAGCCGCCGGTCCTCGGCGGGGGTCATGCCTGCACGGCCAGGGAGTGCCGGGTCACCGGGGCCCGGGGCGGCAGGCCCGCCGCGTAACGCTCCAGCTCGCCGAGTGCCTCGGCGCTCATCCGGCGGGTTTCCGCGCCGAGCGAACCCGCCACGTGCGGCGTCAGCACCACGTTGGGCAGGTCGTAGAGCGGCGAGCCGGCGGGCAGCGGCTCGGGCTCGGTGACGTCGAGAACCGCGTGCAGCCCGTCCGCGGCGCAGGCGTGTTCGAGCGCCGCAGTGTCGACGAGCGCGCCCCGCGCGGTGTTGACCAGCACCGCGCCGGGCGGCAGGGCGGCCAGCTGGGCGGCGCCGATCAGGTGCCGCGTCTCCGGCAGCGACGGGGCGTGCAGGCTCAGCACGTCCGCCTGTGGCAGGGCTTCCGCCAGTGCCGCGGGTTCGGCGCCGGCCGCCCGGATTTCGCGCGCGTCGGCCACCGGGTCGACGACGAGCACCCGGGCCAGGTCCAGCAGCCGCAGCAGCGCGGCGACCCGGCGGCCGACGCGGGAAAACCCGACCAGCACCACCGTCCGGTCGCGGCCGGACAGCTCGCCCCGCCGGTCGCGGTACCCCCAGTCCTCCCGGAACTCCCGGGCGTCCGCGGCCAGGAACGGCACTTTCTTGAACGCCCACAGGATCGCGCCCAGCGTGTACTGGGCGACCGGCTCGGCGTTGGCGTCGGCGGCCGTGGTGACCAGCAGGCCGCGGTCGAACACCGCCGCGCCGACGTGGTCGCGGACGCTGCCCGCCGCGTGCAGCACCGCCCGCAGCTTCGGTGCGGCCCGCAGCACCGCGTCGTCGAGCGGGGGACAGCCCCACGACGTGATCAGCACCTCCACCTCGGCCAGCCGGGCGCGCACCGGCGCCGAGTCGAGCTCGTCGGTGCACAGCGGCTCGCCCAGCCGGGCCGTGGCGCGCAGCCGCGCCAGCTCCGCGTCGCCGAACTGCAGCGCGGCCGTGTCCCGCCCCATCACGAGCAGGGTCTCCGGAAGGCGCGTCACTTGACGCTGCCCGCCGCCAGCCCGGACCGCCATTGCCGGTGCAGCAGCACGAACGCGACCACCAGCGGCAGCACGGCCAGCAGGGAGCCGGTGATGACGAGCGGGTTGTACTGCGGGAACTGGGTCACGCGCGTGCTCCACTGGTAGAGGCCGAGGCTCATCGGGAACAGCTTCGGGTCGGTGAGCATCACCAGCGGCAGGAAGAAGTTGTTCCAGATCCCGACGAACTGGAACAGGAAGACGGTCACCAGGCCGGGCCGCATCATCGGCAGCGCGATGGTGAAGAACGTCCGCAGCTCGCCCGCCCCGTCGGTCCGGGCGGCTTCGAGCACCTCGCCGGGCACCGCGGCCTCGGCGTAGACGCGGGCGAGGTAGACGCCGAAGGGGTTGGTGAGCAAGGGGATGAACACCGCCCAGAACGTGCCGACCACCTCCAGCTGCGACGCCAGCAGGTACAGCGGCAGGGCCAGCGCGGTGGTCGGCACGAGCACCCCGGCCAGCGTCACCGCGAACAGCGCGCGGCGGCCCGGGAAGTCGAGCTTCGCGATCGCGTACCCGCAGGCGGCGCAGATCAGCGAGCCGAGCACCGCGCCGAGCCCGGCGTAGAGCAGCGAATTGCGGATCCAGGCGAGGAAGACACCGTTCTCCTGGGTGAACAGCGCGCCGAGGTTGGCGCCCAGGTCGAACTGCCCGAATTCGAACGCGCCGGTCGTGGAGAAGTCGCCGACGGACTTGGTGGCCGAGGTGACCAGCCAGACCAGCGGCAGCACCGCGTACAGCGCGGCCAGTACCAGCAGGATGTGCACGACCGTGCGGGACGTCCACCGCGAACCGACTGGGGACAGGGTCACCGGGACCTCCTGGCGGACAGGCGCATGACCAGCGCCGAGAGCAGGGCGGAAACCAGGGCCAGCAGCACGCTCGCGGCGGCCGCGCGGCCGTAGTCGTTGGCGATGAACGCGGCTTCGTACACGTAGAGGCTCGGCGACCAGGTGCTCGTCACCGAACCGGTGAACCCGCGCAGCACCAGGGGTTCGGTGAACAGCTGCAGGGACCCGATCACGGTGAACACCAGCGCGACGAACATCGTCGGCCGGATCATCGGGACCTTCACCGACCACGCCGTCCGGAAGCCCCCGGCGCCGTCGGCGCGCGCGGCCTCGAGGACGTCGCGGGGGACGGCCTGCAGCGCGGTGTAGAAGATGATCATGTTGTAGCCGACCCACTGCCAGGTCGCGATGTTGACGATCGAGGCCACGATGCCGGTCTTGCCCAGCGGGTCGAACGGCAGCAGCGCGGTCAGCCCGGAGCCGGGGCTGTAGAGGTAGGCCCAGATGAGCCCGGTGATCACGGTCGGCACCGCGTAGGGCAGGAACACGGCGAGCGAGAAGACCCGCTTGAGCCGCACGACCGCGGAGTCGATCAGCAGCGCCAGCACGAGCGCCAGGCCGAGCATGATCGGGATGTGCACCACGACGAACAGCGCCACGTTGCCGAGGCCGGCGTGGAAGGCGCTGTCGGTGAGCACGTCGACGTAGTTGCCGAGGGCGACGAACGCCTGCGTGGGACCGGAGAAACCCAGGCCGGACAGGCGATCGGTGAACAGGCTCAGGTAGAGCGCGTACCCGATCGGGACGAGCACGGTGGCGGTCAGCAGGATCGCGAACGGCGCCGCCAGCACGAGGCCGGCGCGCCCGCGGCCACGGCGGCCCCGCACCGGGGCGCCGGAGCGGACCGGTGCCGGCGCGCCCGCCGCGCGTTCCGGGGTGAGGACGGTCATCAGGCTTTCCCTTCCAGCACGGTCAATCCCCGCTCGCGCAGCTCGGCGACGGCGCCGGCCTGCGTCTGCCGGACGGCGGTGGCCATGGTCGTGCCGCCGGTCTTCACCCCGCCAAGGTGGTCCTGCACGGCCGAGAACGTCCGCAGGGAGTTGGGCCCCCACGTCCAGTCCGGGACGCGCCGGGCGGCTTCGTCGAGCACGTCGTACACCGGGTCGCCGAGGAAGAAGCCGCCCTTGTACGCCTTCCGGGCGACGTCCCGGCTGGGCAGGTAGCCCGGGAAGGGGGTGGTGAACGTGGTGCCGATCTTCGCGACGGCCGGGTCGGTGCTCAGCCAGCGCAGGAACTTCACGGCGGCATCGGGCACCTCACTTTCGGCGGAGACGGCGAACGCGCTGCCGCCCTGGACACCGTTGGCGGGCACGCCGTCCCAGGTCGGCATCGTGGTGATCGCCCACCGGCCCTTGTCCTTCGGGATGGACTTGCCGAGGGTGCCGACGCTCCACGACGCGCCGAGCAGCCCCCACAGCCGGCCGGTGTGCATCGCGCCGATCCAGTCCTGGTCGCCGGTCGGGGCGGTGGCGACCAGGCCGTCGCGGATCAGGCCCTGCCAGTAGTCCGCGGTGCGCAGGGTGCCCGCGCCGTCGATGTCCACCCGCCAGGAGCCGCCGTCGACCCGCCACCAGGGATCGCCCGCCTGCCAGCACATCCCGGCGAAGAACGAGCCGTCGTTGAGCGGGAACGTCGTCACGCGCGCGGCCGGGTCGGCCTTCTTCACGGCCTGGGCGGCGGCGCGGAAGTCGTCCCACGTGCGGGGGACGGCGATGCCGTGGGAGTCGAAGAGGTCCTTGCGGTAGTAGAGCACCATCGGGGCGAGGTCCATCGGCACCGCCCAGGTGCGGCCGCCGGGCCGGACGCCCTGCCAGGCCGCGGGGGAGTACCCGCGCTCGAGGTCCGCGAGGTCGCCGGTGAGGTCCCGCAGCCCGCCGGTGGTCAGCAGCTGCGGCAGGCCCTGGTACTCCGCGTGCAGGATGTCCGGGGCGTTGTGGGCGCGCAGCGCGTTGGCCTGCTGGGCGTACCCGCCCTTCAGGCCGGCCGCGATCACGTTGAGCTCCACCGAAATGTCCGGGTGGGCGGCGTTGAACGCGGCGACGTACTTGTCCATGCCGGTGAGCCACGACCAGATGGTCACGCGGGTCGCGCCGGACGCGGTGGTCGTCGAGGCGCAGCCGCCGAGCAGCCCGCCGGCCGCGAGCCCGCCCGTGGCCGCGAGGAACGTCCGGCGGTTGAACCCCTGAAGCGTCATTGCTCCTCCGTCGAAGTGATGCCTGTCACTGTCGGGGTGTGCCATAGTGCGAGTCAACATTTCACGACAAAACCGATCACAAACGATCGGAACCGAAGGGCGGCAATGGTGCGGCTCCCCGACGTGCGCGACCGGACGCTCTGGGACGCCGTGGACGGCGCCGCGATCCTCGCCGAAGCCGAGGCCGTGCTCGCGCGCCCGGCACCGGTCCTGACGGCGACGGCGTGGGCCAGGACGTTCCGCGACGGTGTGCGCACCGAGTACGAAGACGCCGCCCGCGAACTGCGTGACCGCGGCACGCTGCTGGTGCTCGGTGCGGTGCTGACCGGGGAGAAACCGCCGGAGGGCACGCCGTTCCTGGACGGCGCGATCGACGGGCTGGTCGCGCTCGCCGAGGCGACCACGTGGTGCTGGGCACCCCACGACCGGCACGCGGCCGGCCGCGGCGAGGTGCTGGCCGACCCCGACGACCCGTTCCTCGACCTGGGCGCGGCCGAGGTCGCGTCCCTGTTCGCCTGGGCCGACCACGTGCTGGGCCCGCACCTCGACCTCCGGGCACCGGGGCTGCGCAGACGGTTGCGGCGCGAGGTCGACGTCCGCGTGCTGACGCCGTTCGAGCGCGTCCGCGACTGGCACTGGCTCGGCCTCGACGGCGACGCGCACAACTGGAACCCGTGGATCCACTCCGGCGTCCTCACGGCCGCGCTCCTGCTCGTCGACGACGAAGAGCGGCGACGGCGGCTGGTGCGGCTGGTCGTCGAAGGCCTCGGCCACTACGTCGCCGTGCTGCCCGACGACGGGGGCATCGACGAAGGCGTCGCCTACTGGTGGCACGGCGCCTGCCGCCTGCTGGAGTGCCTCGACCTGCTGGCCGGCTCGGGAGATCTGCCCGTGCTGCCCGAGCTGATCCGCTTCCCGCACCGGATGCACCTGGGCGGCGACGCCTACGTCAACGCCGGAGACGCCCCGGCCCGCCTCTCGCCGGCCCAGCCGTGGCACGTCCTTCACCGGTGGGGCGAGCGGTTCGGCGACGACGACGTCCGGGCGCACGCGGTGAGCCGGGCGCGGGCGGGCGGACGGCTCGTGTGGCCGTCGGCCGGGCTCGGCCGCGCACTGTCCGGCCTGGCGGACCCGGACTGGCGGAGGGCCGTGGCGACCGAACCCGAGCCCACCTGGCCGGCCCGCGAGGAGTGGCTGCCACGGGTGCAGGTGCTCGTGGCGCGGGAGCGCGCGGGGACCTTCCGCGGGTTGACCGTGGCGGCGAAGGCGGGGCACAACGGGGAACGGCACAACCACCTCGACGTGGGCTCCTACTGGGTGGCGGCCGACGGGGTGCCCGTGGTGGCCGACGTCGGCCAGCCGACCTACACCGCGGCCAGCTTCGGGCCGGACCGCTACCGGGCCTGGCCGCTGCGCAGCGAATGGCACAACGTGCCCGAGCCGGGGGTGACGCAGGCGCCAGGCGAAGCGTCCGGAGCCCGGGACGTCCGGGTGACCCTGACCGCGGAGGCCGCCACGCTCACCGCGGACCTCGCCGGGGCGTACCCGGGGATCGCGCGCTGGATCCGGTCCGTGCGGCTGGTCCGCGTCCCGCACGCCCGGGTCGTGGTGGAGGACGACGACTCCGTCCGGCCGGTCCGGCTCCGGCACGTCCTGGCGGGCGAGGTCGAGCTGGGGGACGGCGAAGCGGTGGTGGCGCGGGACGGCGTGCGGGTGCGGCTGACCTGGGACGCCCGGCACACCACCGCGGAACTCGAGCGGCGGCCGCTGGACGACCCGCTGCTGCGGGCGTCCTGGGGCGAGCACCTCACCCGGCTCACCCTGCTGGTGCGCGAGGGGCCGGCGCGGGTCCGGCTGGAGCAGGTCCGGTGATGCTCGCCTCCGAACGGCACCGGCTGATCCTTTCCCTGGTGCGCGAGCAGGGCGCCGTCCGGCTCGCCGAGCTCGTCGAGCGGCTGGGCGTCACCGCCGTCACCGTGCGCCGGGACGTCACCGAGCTGGCCGACCGCGGCCTGCTGACGCGGGTGCACGGCGGCGTCACGCTGACCCGGCCCCGCGGCGGCCACCCCGAGCCCGGGCGCGCCGCTTCGGTGTTCGGCCCGGCCACGCACGGCGCGCTGGTCGGCATGGTGGTGCCGTCGGTCGAGTACTACTGGCCCACGGTGGTCCAAGGGGCGCAGGCCACGGTGGCCGCCGCGGGCGGACGGCTCGTCCTGCGCGCGTCGAGCTACGACGCGGCCGAGGACCGCCGCCAGGTCACGAAGCTCCTCGAACGCGGCGTGCAGACGGTGCTGGCCGCCCCGGCCACCAGCGGGCGCGGTGCGCTGGACCTGTTGCGCTGGCTGGGTTCGCTGAGCGTCCCGGTGGTGCTCGTCGAGCGCCTGCCGCCGCCGGAGCTGCCCACCCTCGCCCTGGACGCGGCCACCACGGCGCACGCGCTCGGCGCGGGACTGGCCGTCCGGCACCTGGTTTCCCTCGGGCACCGCGGGGTCGGGCTGGTGACGTCCCGGACCAGCCCGACCAGCCGGGCGCTGCGCACCGGCTGGCGGGAGACGATCGGCTCGCTCGGCCTGGACGCGGGCACGTCGCCGGACCTCGACGTGCCGGTCTACGGTTCCCCGGGCTGGGCCGGCGAATACGACGCCCTGCTGGAGCGCTGCCGCCGGGCCGGCGTCCGCGCCCTGGTGGTGCACGCCGACCGGGAAGCCATCGGCCTGATCGAGCGGGCCCGCGACGGCGGCGTCGCGGTGCCCGGCGAGCTGGCGGTGGTCTCCTACGACGACGAGGTCGCGGCGGCGTCCGACCCGCCGCTGACCGCGGTCTGCCCGCAGAAGCACCGGCTCGGCGCGGTGGCGGCCGAACTCGCGCTGGCCCGCCTCGCCGACGCGATCGGGCGGCCCGTCCACCGCCTCCAGCTCTGGCCGACGCTCGTGGTGCGCGAATCGTGCGGGAGCGCCGGAGTCACCGCGCTCGGGTGACGCCGGTGCCCGACAGCGTCAGGAAACCGCGAGGCGGCGCAGGGCCGCTCGGGTCGTCACGGCGGTGCCGAGGGCGACGACGAGAACCGTGCCCGTCACCAGGAAACGGGCCGGTGACCGGTCGCGGCGAGCGGGGACCGGGGGACGGGACACCGTGAGGCCGGTGAGCGCGCGTTCGGCGTCGGCCATCGACGGCCGGGCCGCCGGCTCCGGGCGGACCAGCGCCAGCAGGGCGTCGAGGAGCGGGCCGTGGTGGCGTGGCGGGACGGCGGTGCCCGGCGCTCGCCCTTCGAGGGCGAAGTACAGGGTGGCGCCCAGGGCATAGACGTCCGAGGAACACCCCGGGCTCGTGCCGCCGGCCACCTCCGGGGCGGGGAAACCGCCGGTGCCCAGCCCGAAGCCGGCGATCTTGGCCGTCCCGTCCGCGGTGAGCAGCACCTGGTCCGGACCGAACCCGCGGTGGAGGACGCCCGCGGCGTGCGCGGCCGCCAGCGCCGAAGCCAGCTGCGCGCCGAGCGCCGCGACCCGGTCCGGCGGCAGGCTCCCGCGCCGCGTGACCAGCTCGGTCAAGGAGCCTGCCGTCAGGTCCTCGGTCACCACGTACGGCGTCAGGTCGTGCTCGAAGACGTCGTGCACCACCAGGACGTGCGGGTGGTGCAGGCGGACGGCCGCGCGCGCGTCGCGGATCGCCTTGGCCCGGACGCGGTCGGAATGGGCCGCGTCGAACGGGCACCCCGGCGGCCGCCGTTCGACGACGACGAACCGGTCCAGCAGTTCGTCCTTGGCCCGCCACGCCGTGGCACCGGCCGGTTCGAGCAGGCGGTACCGCCCGGCCAATAGGCCCTTCTTCGCTGCCACCGGTATCCCCTCATCGCCGTCGACGGCCCCTCTCAAGGGGAATACGGCCGCCACCGGCACCAGGTTCGGCGGGCAGCGCCGATCGCCGGGGAATTTTCATCCGCCGGACGGCGCCGCGGTGCTTTCCCCGGTGACGAACGCCGGGACCACCACGGCGGGCTCGGCGGCCGGTCCGCCGTCGAGCTGGCGCACCGCCCGCTGGACGGACAGGCTCCCCAGCTCGGCCGCCGGGATCACCACCGCGGTCGGCCGGATCCGCTGCTGCCCCGCCACGGTGCCCGAGCAGAT
Source organism: Amycolatopsis sp. NPDC004747 (assembly GCF_053601335.1). Classification (NCBI taxonomy): domain Bacteria; kingdom Bacillati; phylum Actinomycetota; class Actinomycetes; order Pseudonocardiales; family Pseudonocardiaceae; genus Amycolatopsis; species Amycolatopsis sp. NPDC004747. The sequence continues at coordinate 185,050 of NZ_JBSGBQ010000015.1, forward strand.
CGCGACGACGGAGACGTCGCCGGGAACCTGCCGCCCGCGTTGCCGGAGCGCGCTCGTGACCAGCGGGAGGGTGGCTTCGTCGTGGACGACCAGCGCGGTCGGGCCGTCCTCGGCGAGCAGCGCGTCCAGGCCGCGGGCGACGTCTTCGGCGGTGGGCGGGCAAGGCTGAGAAATCGCTTTCACGCCGCGCTCGCCGGCGGCGGCGCGGAAGCTCTCGACGAACCCCTTCAGGTACCGGAGGCGGGGACCGGGCAGCTCGGCCGACGGCTCGAGGTGGGCGACCGACCGGTGGCCGAGGTCGGCGAGGTGGGTGAGACAGGCCCGGCCGGCCGGGGTGAAGTCGAGTGCCACCGAGGCCAGCCCGCGCTGCTGCCCGGGCGGGCCGACCAGCACCGCGGGGCGGCCGGAGGCCAGCAGGACGGGCACGCGCGGGTCGTCGTCGCCGGCGTCCAGCACGATCACCGCGTCGGCCAGCGCGGCCGAAGTCACCCGGTGCAGGCCCGAGGTGCCTTCGTCGTCGGTGACCAGCAGCAGGTCGAAGCCGAGCTTGCGGGCCGCGCCCGCGGCGGCGGAGAAGAACTCCATCTCCATGCCCAGCTGCCGGTCGCCCAGCGGCGGCACCGCCACCGCGAGGACGCCGGCGCGGGGCGACGGCGACCCGCCGCGGCGCCGGTAGCCGAGGGCGCGGATGGTTTCCTCGACCCGGCGCCGGGTGGCCGCGGAGATCGTCCGCTTCCCGGTGATCACGTAGGACACGGTGCTCGCCGAGACACCGGCCGCGTTCGCCACGTCGGTGATCGTCACCGCGCCGCGGCCGCCGGCGGACGGCTCGTCCGCCACGTCGCGGAAATTCGTCATTTCGTGAGGACTTTCTCGAGAACCATTGTCCGATCCGTTGTCCGGCCGGAAGTTAGCGCTAACAGGAAGCGGTGGAGGTCGACCTTAATGCCGCTTCTCACCGCTGGTCAAGCCACCTTCGTCGGAGGCGGGGAAACGCGCCGGGCGCCGATTCATTCCCCGGGGCGGCAGTCGGTCACCGGCAGCCCGCGGTTGCCGCCGCGGGCCAGGGCGATGAAGCCGAAGGTGGTCGATTCGCCCGGCTGCAGCACGGCATTCCACTCGGCGTTCGCGATCGCCGGGGTGGCGCCGGTCCGCACCAGCCTGCCGTTCCAGAGGTCGTCGACGCTCGTCCCGGCCGGGTTCGTCCAGCTGACCGTCCACCCGGTGACCTCGGCCCGCCCGCTGTTGCGCACGGTCACCAGCCCCTTGAAACCGCCGTTCCACGACTCCACCACCTGGTAGCGCGCGGCGCAGGCCGCGGGGCCGGCGGCCCGGGACGGGCGCTGGCTGGTGGACGGTGTCGTGGACGGCGTCTTGGACGGTGCCGAAGCGAGCTGGGCCGCCGCGCTCGTGGGCTCCCGGCCCGGCGGGAGCGACGTCGCCGCCACGACCGCGGCCGCCGTCAGCGCCAGTGCCGTTCCGGCGAAGACCACCCGGGAGCGGCGGCGGGGGCGGACCGGCGGGGGCGCGTTGTTCGCCGGGACCGCCACCGGGACCAGGCCGGGCGCGGTGGCTCGGGTCAGCAGCCGGGCCGCCCCGGCCATCGCGGGGCGGGCGGCGGGATCCCGGTGGAGCAGCCGGAGGACGGTGTCGGTGACCGGGCCGCTGGTGACGGGCGGGGTGATGGTGCCGGCGCCGACCCGTTTGAGCAGGGCCAGCTGGTTTTCGTCGGTGCCGGACGGCGGCCGCCCTTCGAGCGCGGTGTAGAGCGTCGCCCCGAGCGAGTAGACGTCGGACGGGAAGCCGGGTTCTTCGCCCTCCGCGACTTCCGGGGCCAGGTAGGCCGGCGTGCCGACGACCAGCCCGCGGCCGGTGGCGGTGCCCTCCCCGCGGGCGTGGGCCACGCCGAAGTCGGTGATCTTCGCCGAGCCGTCCGGGGTGACCAGGACGTTGTTGGGGCTGATGTCGCGGTGCACCACGCCTTCCGCGTGCGCCGCGGCCAGTGCCGAGGCGAGCTGCGCGCCGAGCTCGGCCACGTACTCCGGCACCAGCGGGCCGTGCTCTTCCAGCAGGTCGGTCAGCGTGCGGGCCGGCAGGTACTCCATCGTGATGTAGGCCGCGGTGCCCTGCTCGACGACGTCGTGGACGACGACGGCGTGCGGGTGGCGCAGCCGGGCGGTGACCCGGGCCTCCCGGATCGTGCGCTCGCGCGTGCGCTCCGCCGCGTCCGGATCGGCGGGGGAGTCGGGGAAGAGCTGCTTGATCGCGACCAGGCGGTCGAGCCGCTCGTCCTTCGCCCGCCACACGGTCCCCATCGCGCCGTGTCCCGCCCGGCCGAGCACGCGGTACCGGCCGGCGATCACTGCCCCTTCGCGCACGGGCGCGCTCCCCTCCGTCGTCTCCGTCACCGGGGAACACGGCCGGTTCCGGCGCGCAGTTCGGCCCGTCGGACCAATTCACTCACCTGGGTGGGGGCCGGAAATGTGTTCGACGTATTCGTTCCGGATGCCGGAAACGAAAACGGCCGCTACGGAAGAAATGGCGATCCGGATGTGTCGGAACGATAACGGTTCAGTTCGATCGGCAGTTGACGACCGGGAGGGCCGGGACGACCGCGCGGCCGGAGGTGACGTCCTGGTTGAGCCCGAACGAAGCCGAACCGTCCGGCTCGACGAGGGCGTTCCAGCCCGCGTCGGTGACGGTCACCGCCGAGCCGACCTGGCGCAGGGTGCCGTTCCAGAGGTCCCGGATGCTGGCCCCGCCGGGCTGCACCCAGGTCACCGCCCAGGCGATGAGCCGCCTCGGCCGGTCGTTGTGCACGGTCACCTGCACCTGGTAACCGCCCGGCCAGGCGTTCGTGATCTCGTAGCGCGCGGTGCACCCGGCGGTGTCGCCGAGCGGAGCGGGTGGTGCGGGCGGCGTGGTGCGCCGCCCCGATCCTTCGGACACGCGAGCGGGCGCCGGCGCGGGCGCCGTGGTGGTGCTGCTGACCGTGTGGTCGGCGGTGACCGTCGACGGCGGGTGCTCGACGGGGGCCGCGGTGGTGGTCCCGGGCCGGTCGGCGAGGGCGAGCCCGGCCGCCACGCTCACCGACGTCAGGCACGCGGCGGCCCCGGTCACGGCGGCGCGGCGGAGCCGGGACCGGCGGGGCACGGCGTCCGGGGGCGGCTTGCCGACGGCGGCCAGCAGGTCCACCGCCTCCTGCATCGTGGGGCGCGCGGCCGGGTCGCGTTCGAGCATCCGCATCAGCACGGCGGTCAGCGGGCCGCCGTGCTCCGGCGGGGTGAGCTGGTTTTCGGTGATCCGCCGGAGCAGGGCGATCGGGTCGTCGCCGGTGCCGAACGGCGGCGTGCCCTCCAGCGCGGTGTAGAGCGTGGCGCCGAGTGAGTAGACGTCGGACGGCAGGCCCGCTTCGCCGCCCCGGGCGACTTCCGGGGCCAGGTAGGGGAGCGTGCCGACGACGACGCCGTCGTCCGCGGCCGGGTGCTCGCCCAGCGTGCGCGACACGCCGAAGTCGGTGATCCGGGCGGTGCCGTCGTCGGTGACGAGCACGTTGTTGGGCGTGACGTCCCGGTGCAGGATCCAGTCGCCGTGCGCGGCGGCCAGTGCCGCGCCGACCTGCCGCCCGAGCCGCAGCACGTCGCACCGCGGCAGCGGCCCGCGGGTGACGAGGAGCTCGGTCAGCGATCGGGCGGGCACGTACTCCATCACCAGGTACATCGAGCCGGCGTCCTCGAAGACGTCGTACACCGCGACGGCGTGCGGGTGCCGCAGGCGCGAAGCCAGCCGCGCCTCCCGGATCGCCCGCTCGCAGACGTCACCGCCCCCGCCCGGCTCGTGCAGGAACTGCTTGACGGCCACGACGCGGTCCAGCCGCTCGTCCTTGGCCCGCCACACCAGGCTCATCGCGCCGCGGCCGAGGTGCCCCAGTAGCCGGTACCGCCCGTTGACGAGCTGTTCCTCGAAAGCCACCCGTACCCCTGCGTCGATCGACGAAACCGATGCACTTTTTAGCAGAAGTCGGACGTGCGGTGGGGCTTCGGGACCGACTGGATCTCCGAACCGTTATCCGGATCACCGGGCCGCATTCCGGTAATTCGCCGCGCGGGTGTCCGGGTTCGACGAATTCGGCCGCGGCGGCGAACGCTCGTCACGGCCGGTCCACGCGCTGCCGCTGCGGCACGACGACGTACTTGGGGTCCTTTGTGGACTCGACGCCCGCTTCGAAAACGCCGAAGCGCTGCAACGCACTCCCGGCGAACAGGGCGGCCCCGGCGGCCACCGACACCGCGCGGCTGCGGTGCCCGGCCAGCGCGCCGAGCAGCCCGGCCGCGGTCAGGCGTTCCGACCACTTCCGCAGCCGGTGCGCCTTGCCCGTCGTGTACGCCTCCGCCGTGAGGCCGAGCCGCTTCTCCAGCACCTTCGACGCCACCAGTTCGGTCACCGCGCCGGCGGCCGCCAGCGCCCGGGCCGGGCCGGCCTCCTCGACCGGGACCAGCGCCATCGCGAAGCCGCCCGAGCTGGCCGCCGCCGAGCCGGTGAACACGAACGGCAGTTCCGCGTGGGCCTCGTGCCAGGCCGGCACCGCCGTCTGCGAAAGGAGCACGGCCGTGTAGGACGCCACGGCCGGCGCGACGACCGCCGACGACAACCCGGCCGGCCGGGCCACCGCGCGCAGCACCCGCCCGGGCAGCGAGCGCCGCAGCCCGGCGGGCAGCACCTCGGCGGCCGCCGCGACACCCATCCCGGGGCCGAAGGCGCTCAGGATCCAGGTGCCCACGCTCATCGGCGACGTCGGCTTCGCGACGCGCAGCATGTGGTGGAACCGTTCCGGCCGCCCGAGGTCGGCGACCAGCAGGTAGACGCTGGCGACCAGGGCCGCCAGCGAACCCGTCCGGCCCACCCGGCGGAGTGCGGGCCGCCCGGTGAGATCGGCCCCGGCGGCCAGCAGCGACGTGCCCGCGGCGAGCCCGCCGGTGAACAGGTAGGCGGGGACCTTCCACTCCCACACCGGCGGCTTGAGGACCGGCCGCCCGTAGTAGGACCGGAAGTCGGCGCGCGGCACCATCAGCTCTTCCCCGGAACCGCCGCGCCTGCGGCGGCCGCCGAAGACGCGGGCGCGGGTGTCGGCGGCTCCGGCGTCGCTGCGGGGTTCGCGCGGGGTCACCGGCGCCGCCTTCCGAACCCACCGAACGACGCGACCGCGGCGGCGAGCAGCGCCGAGGCCGCCATCCCGGCGTACTTCCACATCGCGGGCAGCTCGCGGGTCGGCACCACCGGGTCCGGCGGCAGCCCGTAGACCTCGGGCTCGTCCAGCAGCAGGAAGAACGCGCCGCCGCCACCGACGCCGTCTTCCGGGTCGTGGCCGTAAAGCCGGGCCTCGGGCACGCCCCGCTCGTGCAGCTGCCCAACCCGGCGCGCGGCCCGCTCGCGCAGCTCGTCCAGCTCGCCGAACTGGATCGAGTCGGTCGGGCAGGCCTTGGCGCACGCCGGCTCGAGGCCGTCGTGGAGCCGGTCGTAGCAGAGCGTGCACTTCTGCGCCCGGCCGTCGTCCGGACGGCGGTCGATCACCCCGTACGGGCAGCCGGAAACGCAGTAGCCGCAGCCGTTGCAGATGTCCTGCTGGACCACCACCGTGCCGAACTCGGTGCGGAACAGCGCCCCGGTCGGGCAGACGTCGAGGCAGCCCGCGTGGGTGCAGTGCTTGCACACGTCCGAGGCCATCAGCCAGCGGAAGTCGGTGCGGCCCTCGGCGCCGGTCTTCCCGCCCGGCAGGTCGAACGACGGCATCCCGAGGTCCTCCGGCGCCCGTGGCAGGGGAGAGGTGCCCAGCTCGCCGCCGCCGCGCGGGGCCTGCCGCAGCTCGTCGGCGACGAACGCGGTCGTCACGTCGATCGCCGACGGTCCGGTCGGCAGCCCGTCGAGGCCCGGGGACTGCGCGCCGAGCGGGCGCTGCTGCTCGATGAAGGCCACGTGCCGCCACGAGTTCGCGCCGAGCGCGCCGGTGTTGTCGAACGACATCCCGAGCAGGTCGAGCCCGTCTTCGGGGACGTTGTTCCACTCCTTGCAGGCGACTTCGCAGGCCTTGCAGCCGATGCACACCGACGTGTCGGTGAAGAACCCGACGCGCGGCGGGTGCCCGGTGTGCCCGGCCTCGGCGGCGACGTCCGGCAGCGGCCCGGAAAGCCGGTTCTCGATGCTCATGGTCCGTCCTCCGTGCCGTGGCCGGGTTCGACGTGCTCGGTGTCGTGCACAGTCGCCACCTGCGTGCCCGTTTCGGGCGTGATGCCCGCCCGCGTGCGGTACTCCGCGAGCAGCGCGAGCAGCCCGGCACCGCGCGGCCGCCGCCCGGGCCGGACGTCGCAGGTGGCGACCTTGCTCTCCTGGATGAAGACGTTCGGGTCCAGCACCACGCCGAGCAGGTCGTTCACCACGTCCCGGGACACCAGCCCGGAACTGCCCCAGTGGTAGGGCATCCACACCTGGTGCACGACCCGGTCCTGCACCCGCAGCGGTGCCATCCGGTCGGTGACGAACACCCGCGCCTCGACCGCGGCCCGCGCGGTGATCACGTGCGCCCAGCCCAGGTGCGCCAGCCCGCGCAGCTTCGCGAGCTCGGGGGAGACCTCGACGAACAGGTCCGGCTGCAGCTCCGAGAGGTACGGCAGGGTCCGGCTCATCCCGCCCGCGGTGTGGTGCTCGGTGAGCCGCGCGGCGGTGAACACGAACGGGAAAACCTCGCCGCCGGTCTCGGGCGGCGACGGGTGCGACGGGTTGTCGCGGCGGCCGTAGACCTTCCGCGTCGGATTCCCCTGCTGCGTGTAGAACGGGTTCCGGAACGGCGATTCGTGCGGCTCGTAGTGCGCCGGCAGCGGTCCGTCGGCCAGCCCGTTCGGCGCGAACAGCCACGCCTTGCCGTCCGACTGCATGACGAACGGGTCGTCGCCGCGCAGCGCGTCCGGGCCGACGGCGTCCGGCGGCGGGACGTGGTCCGGCGGCTTGGTCTTCTCGAAGTCGGGGACGTCGTGGCCGGTCCATTCGCCGCGCTCGGCGTCCCACCAGATCAGGGCCTTGCGCTCGCTCCACGGCCGTCCCTGCGGGTCGGCGGAGGCGCGGTTGTAGAGCACCCGCCGGTTCAGCGGCCACACCCAGCCCCACTCCAGGGCGTAGAGGTCCTGCTCGAACCGGGACTTGCGGCGGGCGGCCTGGTTGACGCCGTCGGCGTAGACGCCGCTGTAGATCCAGCACCCGCAGGAGGTGGTGCCGTCGGCCTTGAGCTCGAGGTAGCCGCCGACCTCCTTGCCGGTGGTCAGGTCCTGGCCGCTGATCCGCCGCAGCACGTCCTCGGCGGACGGCTCGTCACCGTGCACCGCGTAGTCCCAGGCGAGGTCGAGCACCGGCCGGTCCCGCTCGTCTTCCGAGCCCGCCAGCCGTTCCCGGACCAGGCGGCCCAGGTGGTGGAAGAACCACAGCTCGGACCGCTGGTCCCCGGCCGGTTCGACGGCCTTTTCGCGCCACTGCAGCATGCGCTGGGTCTGGGTGAACGTGCCTTCCTTCTCGACGTGCGAGGCGGCGGGGAAGAAGAACACCTCGGTGCGGCACTGCTCCGGCACGATCTCGCCGGTCTCGATCTCCGGCGCGTCCTTCCAGAACGTGGCGCTCTCGATCATCGTCAGGTCCCGGACGACGAGCCAGTCGAGGTTGGCCATGCCGAGCCGCTGCAGCCGGCCGTGCGCCGACCCGACGGCGGGGTTCTGCCCGAGCAGGAAGTAGCCGGACACCTTGCCGTCGACCATGTCCATGACCGTGCGGTAGGTGCCGTGGTCGCCGTCGATCCGCGGCAGGTAGTCGAAGCAGAAGCCGTTGTCGGCAGTGGCTTTCTCGCCCCAGTACTCCTTGAGCAGCGACACGGTGTAGGCGTCGGCGTTGCGCCAGAAGCCCTTCTGCTTGTCACCGCGGACGCTCTCGAGGTAGTCGTCGAGGGTGGCCTGCTCGGGGGTCGGCATCGGCAGGTAGCCGGGCAGCAGGTTGAACAGCGTCGGGATGTCGGTCGAGCCCTGGATGCTGGCGTGCCCGCGCAGCGCGAACACCCCGCCGCCCGGTCGGCCGATGTTGCCGAGCAGCAGCTGGATGATCGAGCCCGCCCGGATGTACTGGGCGCCGACGCTGTGTTGCGTCCAGCCGACGCTGTAGACGAGCGCGGCGGTGCGTTCCCGGCCCGAGTTGCGCGTCCAGGCGGCACAGACCCGCTGGAAGAGCTCCTTGGGCGTCCCGCAGGTCGCCTCGACCATCTCCGGGGTGTAGCGGGCGAAGTGGCGCTTGAGGATCTGGAACACGCAGCGCGGGTGCTGCAGCGTCGGGTCGGCGGTGATCTCCTCGCTGCCGCCTTCCAGCACCGGGCCGCCCGAGCCGTGCTGGTCGGACGCCGACGTCTCCTTGCCGTGCGGGGTCTCCTTCGGCCGCACGCTCTCGTAGTGCCAGGTGGCCGGGTCGTAGGCGGCCTTCGCCTCGTCGTAGCCGCTGAACAGGCCGTCGAGGTCCTCGGTGTCGCGGAAGTCCTCGGACACCAGGAAGGAGGCGTTGGTGTAGGCGACCACGTACTCCCGGAAGTCCAGGTCGTTGCTCAGGATGTGGTTGATCACCCCGCCGAGGAACGCGATGTCGGTGCCGGCCCGCAGCGGGACGTGGGCGTCGGCCAGCGCGCTCGTGCGGGTGAAGCGCGGGTCGATGTGGAACACCTCGGCCCCGCGGGCCTTCGCCTCCATCACCCACTGGAACCCCACCGGGTGCGCCTCGGCCATGTTCGAGCCCATGATGACGACACAGTCGGAGTTCTGCAGGTCCTGCTGGTAGTCCGTCGCGCCACCGCGACCGAAGGAGGTCCCCAGACCGGGAACCGTGGCGGAGTGTCAAATACGAGCCTGGTTCTCGATCTGGATGGCGCCCAGCGCCGTGAAGAGCTTCTTGATCAGGTAGTTCTCTTCGTTGTCCAGGGTGGCGCCGCCGAGGCTGGCGAGGCCCATCGTGCGGCGCAGCGGCTTCCCGTCGTCGTCGGTGTCCTGCCAGCCCTTCCGGCGGGCGTCGAGCACGCGGTCGGCGACCATCTCCATGGCCGTGCCGAGGTCCAGCTCGGTCCACTCGGTGGCGTACGGCGCGCGGTAGCGGACCTTCTGCTCCCGCTGCGGGCCGGTGACCAGCTGCTTGCTCGCCGAGCCCTTGGGGCAGAGCCGGCCGCGGGAGATCGGGCTGTGCGGGTCACCCTCGATCTGGACGACCTTTTCGTCCTTCACGAAGACCTGCTGCCCGCAGCCGACGGCGCAGTAGGGGCAGACCGACCTGGCCACCCGGTCGGCGCTCGCGGTGCGCGGCGCGAGCGCCTCGGAACGCGGCGACTCGGCGGCCTTGCCGCGGCCGAGCGGGTCGGTGCCGGTGAGCTGGCGGTAGACGGGCCACAGCTCGAGCCACTTCCGTGGTCCCATGGCACCTCCCGCTCGCGTCACGCCCGGCTACCCGCGGTCCCCGCAGCCTAAACCGGCTCGGCCGATCCGGCCTCCGATGCGCCCCAAGGTGGCCTTCGGTGCGTGGGACGCACCCAAGGCCGCCTTGGGGCGCGCGGGCCGGGCCGGCGGGGGTCAGGTCGAGAACGGCGAGGAGGCGCCTTCGGCACGGGTGCGGCCGCGGCGGCCGGCGGCGGCCAGCGGCTGGGCGATGTCCTCCAGGGACTTGCCCTCCGCGTCGACCGCCAGGAACCGGGCCACCAGGCCGCCCGCGATCATCACCGCCGCGCCCAGCAGGTAGCCGATGAACAGGCGGACCGGGTGCTCGCCGGTGCCGATCAGGGCGCCGTAGATCACCGGGCCCAGCGCGCCGAAGCACTGCGCGATCGCGAAGAACACCGCGATCGCCTTGGCCCGGACCTCCAGCGGGAAGATCTCGCTCACCGTCAGGTAGCCCGCGCTCGCGCCGGCGGAGGCGAAGAAGAAGATCACGCACCACGCGATCGTCTGCGTGATCGCGTTGAGCGCGCCCGCGTAGAACAGCACCGCCGTGATCGCGAGCAGGACGCCCGACACGACGTACGTGCCGGAGATCATCTTGCGCCTGCCGAGGGTGTCGAACAGGTGCCCGATGGTGAACGGCCCGACCAGGTTGCCCACCGCGAAGGCGATCAGGTAGATCGGCGTCGCCGCCGAAGAAACCCCGTAGAACTTGCCGAGCACCAGCGTGTAGGTGAAGAAGATCGCGTTGTACAGGAACGACTGGCTGATCATCAGCGACGCGCCCAGCACCGCCCTCGACGGGTAGTCGCGGAACAGCACCCTGGCCAGGGCCACGTACCCGATCTGCTCGGCGGGCGTCACCTCGATCGCCTTCTTCTCGTCGACCGGCGGCAGGCTGCGGCCGCCGTGCTCGACCTCTTCTTCGATCTGCTTGATCGACTCTTCGGCGGCGTCGGCCTTGCCGTGCATGATCTGCCACCGCGGGCTCTCCGGCAGGTGCCGCCGGACCAGCAGGATGACCAGGCCGAGCACCGGCCCGATGAGGAAGCCCAGCCGCCAGCCCAGCGACAGGTCCATCCGGTTGAGCAGGATGTACGTCCCGATCGTCCCCAGCACCGCGCCGGCCCAGTAGGTGCCGTTGACGGCGATGTCCACCCGGCCCCGGTAGCGGGCCGGGATCAGCTCGTCGATCGCCGAGTTGATGGCCGCGTACTCACCGCCGATGCCCATGCCGGCGACGAACCGGGTGGCGTAGAGGAAGACGACCCAGCCCGCGCCGTTGCCCAGGGTCAGCGCGGTCAGGCCGCTGCCGACGAGGTAGACGGCCAGGGTCAGCATGAACAGGTTCCGCCGGCCGAGCTTGTCGGAGAGGCTGCCGAAGAACAGCGCCCCGACCACCTCGCCGGCGAGGTAGATCGTCGCCAGCAGCCCCACCGCCGCCGACGACATGTTCAGCGTCTCGGGTTTGGTGAGGGTGTCGGCGACCGCGCTGGCCACCGTGATCTCCAGGCCGTCGAGGATCCAGGCCACCCCGAGGGCGACGACCATCCGGGTGTGGAACGGGGACCAGGGCAGCCGGTCGATGCGTGCCGGGATGAGCGTGCGCACCCCGGCGGACGCCGGATCGGGTGTTGCCGCCATGACAACCTCCTTGAGAGCAAACCGCTCCGCGTGACTTCCCCCGTCTTCCCCTGGCGAAACACGTTCGGGTCGACTCGGGTGGTCACCCCTTGTGATCAGCCGTAAACCGTCATTACCCTGACGCGCGAGCGGGTCGTGCAGGAGCCGCAATGCCTGTTCGTGCCGGTTTCTCGTGAATGAGGTGTTTTCGCGTGGCGTGCTCCGGTTCCCCGACGGGGCGATTGCGGGTCTCGTGCTCGCACGGTGAGCCGGTGCTGCTGGCGTTGACCGGCGAGCTCGACGCCGGGACCGTGCCGGTCGTCGTGGGGGCGGTGGCCGCCGCGCTGGCGGGCAGTCCCGAGCCGCGGGTGATCGTGCTGGATCTGGCGGACGTGCACTTCCTCGGCGCGGCGGGGGTCCGCGTGCTGAGCGCGGTGACCGACCACGCGGCCGCCCAGAACGCCCGGCTCCGCGTGGTCACCGGCGGCAACGCGGTGGTGGGCCGGGCGCTGCGGCTGACGGGGGCGGACCGGGTGCTGGACGTCTACGCCGACCGCGGCACCGCGCTGGGCGCCGGCGACGGCCGCGAGTTCCTGCGGCTCACCGCCCGGATGTGGAACAGCTGACCGTCCACATCGGACTGGGTGTGTCGGGCTGGGTGTCGCCGCCGGTGCGGAAAGGATCGGCTTGCGTGCCTGGCGGGTCGGGCTGCGTACTTGGAGGGCCGGTTGGCGTCGGCGGGTGCGGAGGAGGCTTTCGAGCCGCGCGGCGGTCCGCACCGGGCCGCCGCGCGGACCTCTTCAGCGCTGGGCCTTGGCCGCCGCGAAGTAGGCGTTCGACGGGCCGGTGAACGACAGCACCACGCCGACCACCGCGGCGAGCACCGCCAGGTAACCGCCGATCGTGCTCTGCCCGGTCAGCACCGAGAGCAGCTGCAGGGCGGCGAGGACGGTCAGCACGATGCGCGCCCAGTTCCGGCCGGCCCGCAGCTTGAACGCGAACAGCAGGTACAGCGCGGCGATGATCACCGCGATCACCACCGCGGTGATCATCGTGACGTTCACCGCCTGGTCGATCTGCGCGTCGGTGAGGTTGCCGCCGCGTTGTCTGTTGGTGTCGCGCATGGTCGCGGCGATCTTGTCCCGGTTGCCGAAGATCAGCAGGCCTCCGATCAGCCCGATCACCGGTGCGGCGATGAACGCCCAGAAGGCGCCCTCGACCGTGCCCGGCCGGGGTGGAGCGGGTGGCCGGCCCGTCGAAGCGGACGACTGCGGGTAATTCGGTATTTCGCTCATAAGAGATCAAATAGCACCCGTCCGTGCGGCTCGCAGAGCGAACGGATCCGCCCGGCTCGGCGGGGCCTTTCCCGGAACCGGTCCGCGCGCGGGAATTCCCCTTCCGGTCGCCGTTCCACAATGGATTTGTCCCGCTGTTCCCGGCCGAATGACGAAATGCGCAGGATGTCCGCGGCCGGCTCAGCGGCCGGTGCTGCCGTCGATCAGTTCACGGAGGATGTCGGCGTGCCCGGCGTGGCGGCCGGTCTCCTCGACCATGTGCACCAGCGCCCAGCGCATCGACGGCGGGGTGCGGCCGGGGCGGGCCACCGGCTGCGTCAAGTCGGTGCAGGCGTCGATGACGGCGTTGGCCCGCTCGCACGCCGCCCGGTAGTCCGCCACCACCGAGGCGACGGTCTCCTCCGGCCGTGGCCGGAACGTGCCGGGCCAGTCGGCGGTCTCCTCGCCGAGGAACGTGAAGCGCTCGACGTGCGCGAGGTGCCGGACCAGGCCCAGCAGCGACGTACCGGACGGGACACCGGGTGTGCGGACCTGCGGTTCCGGCACGCCTTGCGCCTTGGCGGCGACGGCGGCCCGCAGCTGGTCGAGGAAGCCGCGCAGCACGTCCTTTTCGGCCGGGCCGGTGCGCGGGGGCGGGGTGTCCCGCCGCCGGGTTCGGGGCACGGGTCAGTCCTCCCGTCGGGTGCGGCGGATCAGCAGCAGGTGGTCGACGACCTCGGCGGTGCGCCCGCCCGGTCCGGTGGCTCGGCGGGGGAGGGCGTCGGCTCGCTCGACGGCCCAGACCGCCGGGTCGAGCTCCGGCGCCCGCAGCGGCGGGACGGCGTCCTGGTTCCACGACCACGGCGCGACGGACCCGTGCTCGACGACCACCAGCCGGCCGCCGGGGGTGAGCGCCTCCGCGGCCTGCCGCAGCACGCGGTCGCGGGGGGCAGCGGGAAGGACGTGTGCAGGTAGCAGGCCGAAACGAGGTCGAACGAGCCGGCCGGGAACGTCGCGGCCAGGTCGTGCCGCTCGGTGCCGATCCGGTCCGCGAGCCCGAGCTCCCGGGCCCGGCGGCCGAGGGCGACGGCGGAGATGTCGGCCGCGGTCACGCGCCGGCCGCGGCGGGCCGGCCACAGCGCGTCCCCGCCGGCTCCCGAGCCGAGGTCGAGGGCCCGTCCGGAGGCCGGCTCGGTCACCACCTCGACGAGCCGGACGTTGGCGCGCGGCACGCCGTCCGGGAGGTGGGTCGTGTAGTGGCCGTCCCAGAACCGGGACGCTTCGGTGGTGGCGGTCGTCATGGGCCCACCCTGACCCGGCCCGGCGGTTCCGGCACGCTTTCTTGCGGTTCCGGCAAGATGGCCGGGTGAGCGACGACTTCGAAGACGTCCTGCGGGCCGTCGGCCCCCGGCTGCGGGCGCTGCGCCGGCACCGCGGGCTGACCCTGGCGGACGTCGCGGCCGCCACCGGGGTGTCGGAAAGCACGCTGTCGCGGCTGGAGAGCGGGCAGCGGCGCGCCGGCCTGGAACTGCTGCTGCCGCTGGCCCGCGCCTACGACGTCCCGCTCGACGCCCTCGTCGGCGCGCCCCGTACCGGCGACCCCCGCATCCACCTGACCCCGCTGCACCGCCACGGCATGACGTTCGTGCCGCTGTCCCGCCGGCCCGGCGGCATGCAGGCGTACAAGATGGTCATCCCCAGCGCGGACCGGCCGCCGGTGCCGGACCACCAGACCCACGAGGGGCACGAATGGCTGTACGTGCTCCACGGAAACCTGAGGCTGCTCCTCGGCGAGCACGACCTGGTGCTGCCCCCGGGCGAGGCGGCGGAGTTCGACACGACGATCCCGCACTGGCTCGGCAGCGCCGACGGGAAGGCGGTCGAGCTGCTGATCCTGTTCGGCCGCCAGGGGGAACGGGCCCACCTGCGGGCCCGCACGCACTGAAGACCCGCCGACCACGGCGGCCGGGTTCACCGCGGAAGTCCCACCCGGAACCCGCGTGACTGAAGCCGGAACTCGCGTGACTGAAGCCGGAACTCGCGTGATTGGGGCCGGAACTCGCGAGTTCCGGCTCTGATCACGCGAGTTCCGGTCCGGATCACGCGAGTTCCGGTCCGGATCACGCGAGTTCCGGTCCGGATCACGCGAGTTCCGGTCCGGATCACGTGAGTTTCGCGCGGGACCGCGCCGCTTGCCTTGACGTGGGCGGCAACGGCCGGCTTCGGGCGTGAACCGGGCCCCCGGCGTGCGGAGATGGCGGCGTTCGCCGAGCGGTTCGGCCTCAGCTGACGTCGTCCACGAGTGACTCGATGCCCGGCGGCAGGCTCGCCCGCCGGGCCGGGTCGGCCACGAACCCGGCGATCGCCGACCGCAGCGCACGCACCGCCCGGGTGGGCTCCAGGTCCGCGCGGTGGGCCAGCTGCACCACGCGCGTCATCCCCGCGCCGGGCGTGAACCGGGTCATCCGGAACCGGTCGCCGGCCACCGTGCTCGGCACCACCGCCGCGCCGACGCCCGCCCGGACCAGCGCCAGCACCGCGTCCATCTCCCCGCCCTCGATCGCGAACGACGGCTCGAACCCCGCCGCGCGGCAGGCGTTCACCGTCGCCTCCCGGACGTCGTAGCCGCGGCGGAACATGACCAGCGGGACGTCGGCGAGCTCGGCGATGCCGAGCCTCTCCCCGGCGATGGGCGCGTCCGGCGCGGAGATCACCACCAGCTCCTCGAGCAGCAGCGGTGTCGCCGTCAGCCCGGCCTCGGCCGTCGTCCGGGCGCCCGCCAGCAGGGCCAGGTCGAGCGCACCCTCGGCCAGCCGCTGCCGCAGGTCACCCGAACCGCTTTCGTGCAGCTCCAGCTGGATGCCCGGGTACCGGCGGCGGAACGCCGCGAGCATCGACGGCAGCAGGCCCGTGCACAGGCTCGGCGGCGCACCCAGCCGCACGCGGCCGCGGTCGAGCTCGGCCAGCTCCCGGACGGCCAGCCGCGCGGTTTCGGTGTCGGCGAGGATCCGCCGCGCGATCGGCAGCAGGGTTTCGCCCGCCTCGGTGAGGGACACGTTGCCCCGGATCCGGTGGAACAGCGGGGCGCCCAGGTCGTGTTCGAGCGCGCGGATCTGCTGGGACAGCGACGGCTGGGCCACTCGCACCTGCTCGGCGGCGCGGGTGAAGTGCCGGTGCTCGGCGACGGCGACGAAGTAGGCGAGCTGCTGGAACTGCATAGTCTCAGGCTATCGACAACAGAGCCATCATGTCTTTGACCTCTGGTAGCCCCGCTCTTACCGTCGATCGGGTGGTGACCACCCTCGCCCCGCACCGGCGCTCCGCCGTCCGGCGCTTCTGGGCCTCGACGATCGGCAAGAAGGCCGTCATGGCGGTGACCGGCCTGCTTCTGCTCGCCTTCGTGTTCGCGCACATGGCCGGCAACCTCAAGACGTTCCTCGGCGCCGCCGAGCTCAACCACTACGCGGGCTGGCTGCGCACGATCGGCGAACCGGTGCTGCGCCGCGAGTGGTTCCTCTGGCTCCAGCGCGCGGTCCTGCTCGCCGCGCTGGTCCTGCACGTCACCGCGGCCGTGCAGCTGGCCCGGCGCGACCGCCGCGCCCGGCCGGTCGCTTACGTCCACCGGCGGCCGTCGCGCGCGACCTTCGCGGTGCGGACCATGCGCTGGGGCGGCGCGACGCTCGCGGTGTTCGTCGTTTGGCACATCCTCGACTTCACCGTCGGCGCGGTGAACCGGGACTTCGTCCCCGGCGACCCGTACCACAACCTCGTGGCGGACTTCCGGGTCTGGTGGGTCAACCTGATCTACCTGCTCGCCCTGGCCATGCTGGGCCTGCACATCCACCACGGCTTCGCGAGCGCCGCGCGCACGCTCGGCGTCACCCGCCCGCGGCGGGAGCGCGCGATCAGGATCTTCGGCAGCACGACGGCGGTCGTGGTCGCGGGCGGCTACGCCCTCGTCCCGGTCGCGATCATGACGGGACTGGTGCACTGATGCCCGATTACCGCGTGGGCGACCCGATCGCCGACACCAAGGCCCCCGGCGGTCCGCTCGAAAACCGCTGGGACGAACGGAAGTTCGCCGCGAAGCTGGTGAACCCGGCGAACCGGCGGCGGCACCGGGTGATCGTCGTGGGCACCGGGCTGGCCGGCGGCTCGGCCGGGGCGACGCTGGCCGAGCAGGGCTACCACGTCGTGCAGTTCTGCTTCCAGGACTCGCCGCGGCGCGCGCACTCCGTCGCGGCCCAGGGCGGGATCAACGCCGCCAAGAACTACCGCAACGACGGCGACTCGGTGTACCGGCTCTTCCACGACACGGTCAAGGGCGGCGACTTCCGGGCCCGCGAGTCCAATGTGTACCGGCTGGCCCAGGTGTCGGCGCAGATCATCGACCAGGCCGTGGCCCAGGGCGTGCCCTTCGCCCGCGAATACGGCGGGCTGCTGGACACCCGGTCCTTCGGCGGGGTGCAGGTGCAGCGCACGTTCTACGCCCGCGGCCAGACCGGCCAGCAGCTGCTGATCGGCGCGTACCAGGCGCTGTCCCGCCAGATCGGCGCCGGGAACGTCGAGCTGCACCCGCGCACGGAGATGCTGGACCTGGTCGTCTCCGGCGGCCGGGCGCGCGGCATCGTCGCGCGCGACCTGGTCACCGGCGAGATCACCACGCACCTCGCGGACGCCGTCGTGCTCGCCACCGGCGGCTACGGCAACGCCTTCTACCTCTCGACGAACGCGAAGGGCTCCAACGCCACCGCGATCTGGCGGGCGCACAAGCGCGGGGCCTACTTCGCGAACCCGTGCTTCACCCAGATCCACCCGACGTGCATCCCGCGGTCGGGCGAGCACCAGTCGAAGCTGACGCTGATGAGCGAGTCCCTGCGCAACGACGGCCGCATCTGGGTGCCGAAGCGCGAGGGCGACCCGCGGCCGCCGGCGGAGATCCCCGAGGACGAGCGCGACTACTACCTCGAACGGCTCTACCCGAGCTTCGGCAACCTCGTGCCGCGGGACATCGCGTCGCGGGCGGCGAAAAACGTCTGCGACGCCGGGCTCGGCGTCGGGCCCGGCGGCCTCGGCGTCTACCTCGACTTCGCCGACGCGATCGCGCGCCTCGGCCGTCCGGCGATCGAAGCCCGCTACGGCAACCTCTTCGAGATGTACCAGCGCATCACCGCGGAAGACCCGTACGCGGTGCCGATGCGGATCTACCCGGCCATCCACTACACGATGGGCGGGCTGTGGGTGGACTACGACCTGCAGAGCACGATCCCCGGGCTGTTCGTGATCGGCGAAGCCAACTTCTCCGACCACGGCGCCAACCGGCTCGGCGCGTCGGCGCTCATGCAGGGCCTGGCCGACGGCTACTTCGTGCTGCCGGCGACGGTGAACGACTACCTCGGCGGCACGCGGCTCGAGGAGGTCTCCGCCGCCGCCGTCGCCGAGGCGGAAACCGCGGTGCGCGAACGGATCTCGCGGCTCCTGGCGGTGCAGGGGACGCGGTCGGCCGACTCGTTCCACCGCGAGCTGGGCCTGCTGATGTGGGACCACTGCGGGATGTCCCGCACGCGCGAGGGCCTGCGCAAGGCCCTCGGCCGGGTGCCCGAGCTGCGGGCGGAGTTCTGGCGCGACATCCGGATCCCCGGCGGCGGTGCGGAGCTCAACCAGGAGCTGGAAAAGGCCGGCCGCGTCGCGGACTTCCTGGAGCTGGCCGAGCTCATGCTCGTCGACGCACTCGTGCGCGAGGAATCCTGCGGCGGGCACTTCCGCGAAGAACACCAGACCCCCGAAGGCGAGGCCCGGCGCGACGACGAGAACTTCGCGCACGTCGCCGCGTGGGAGTACGGCCCCGAGCCGGTGCTCCACCGCGAGGAACTCGTCTTCGACCACGTCCACCCGACCCAGCGGAGCTACACGTGAACCTCACCGTCCGCGTCTGGCGGCAGCCCGGCCCGGCCGCCGAAGGCCGGCTCGTCGCCTACCCGGTCGACGGCATCAGCCCGGACATGTCCTTCCTGGAAATGCTGGACGTGCTGAACCAGCGGCTGATCGAGGCCGGCGAGGAGCCGGTGGCGTTCGACCACGACTGCCGCGAAGGCATCTGCGGCTCGTGCGGCGTGGTGATCGACGGCCGGGCGCACGGCCCCGAGCGCACGACGTCGTGCCAGCTGCACATGCGCTCCTTCGCCGACGGCGACGTGATCGACGTGGAACCGTGGCGCGCCAAGGGCTTCCCGGTCGTCAAGGACCTGGTCGTCGACCGCTCGGCCCTCGACCGGATCGTCCAGGCCGGCGGGTACGTGAGCGCGCCGACGGGCAGCGCCCCGGACGCACACGCGACGCCGGTCCCCAAGCCCGACGCGGACCTGGCCTTCGACAACGCGACGTGCATCGGCTGCGGCGCCTGCGTGGCGGCCTGCCCGAACGGCTCGGCCACGCTGTTCACCGCGGCGAAGGTGACCCACCTGAGCCTGCTGCCGCAAGGCGGGCCCGAGCGCGCGAGCCGGGTGCTCGACATGGTGGACGCGATGGACGCCGAAGGCTTCGGCGGCTGCACCAACACGGGGGAGTGCGTGGCCTCGTGCCCCAAGGGGATCCCGTTCGCGAGCATCGCGACGCTCAACCGCGAGTACCTCGCCGCGGCCCGGTCCGGGCGGCGCTGAGGTCAGAACCCCGGCAGCAGGGCACCGAACCGGCGCCGGCCGCGCGGGGTGATGCGCAGCTCGCGGTCCGCCGGGCCGCGGCGGACCAGGCCGTCGGCCAGGAACGCGGCCAGGACCTCGTGGCCGAGGACGCCGCCGAGGTGGGGGACGCGGTGGGTGCGGTCCAGGCACGCGGTGGCCGGACGGCGGCGGCCGGGATCGACCTCCGACGGCGAGACACCGAGGTCCCGGAACGCCGAGAGGTCGTCGCCGAGGGACACCTCGGCCGCGGACCCGTCCGGTGGCCGCAGCGCACCCCGGGAGACGAGCAGGGCGAACACCGCCACGCCGAGCCGTCCCGCCGCATGGTCGTAGCACGTGTGCGCGATGTCCGCGCCCGACTCGGCCCGGTCCGGCGGGGTGATGCCGTCCTTGCCGGCGTAGCGGGCCAGGGCGGTGAGCACGCCCAAGAGGTCTTCACGGCCGACGCGGTACACGGCGTGCCGTCCGGTGTGCTCGACCGTCACCAGCCCGGCCGCCCGCAGCCGGGCCAGGTGGTTGCCCAGCCGGGGTGCGGTGACGCCGAGCGCGTCGGCCAGCTGCACCATCGTGTGCGGGCCCTCGGCGGCCAGCACCTGCAGGGCCGTGAGCCGCACCGGATCGGCCAGTTCGCGCGTCAGCTCGACGATCGCGCCCTGGACGGCGTTGCCCGCATCGACCAGCCCGCCCATCACCGCCCCTTCCGACGCGCGCGAGCCTAACACGCTTCACAAGAACGTGAACGATGTTTGCGCGACGGTCGCCCGGGAAATACTCTTCACGTCTTCGTGAAGGGTGGATGCATGCGAAGTCTGCTGTGGGGCCGCGGGGTGTCCGCGCTCGGCGACGGCCTCTGGTTCACGATCTGGGCGCTCTACCTCACCCGGATGGCCGGGCTGCCGCCGGTCACGGTGGGCGTCGGGCTGGCCGTGGCGAGCGCGGCAGGCATGGCCGCCGCGGTACCGCTGGGCGCGTTCGCCGACCGGGCGGGTGCGCGGCCGGTACTGGTCACCCTCACGCTGGTGCGGGCCGCCGCGATGGCCGGCTACCTCGCCGTGGACGGCACCTGGTCGTTCCTGGCCGTGACGGTGCCCTTCACCGCACTGGCGACCGGGAGCACCGCGGTCCGGACGGCGCTGATCACCGGGCTGGTCACCGAACCCGCCGAGCGCGTCCGCGCGCTGGCGCGGCAGCGGGTGGCCCAGCACGTCGGGTACGCCGTCGGTGCCGGGCTGGGTGCCCTGGTGCTCACCGCCGACGCCCGGTGGGCCTACACGCTGGCCATCGCGGGCAACGCCGTCAGCTTCCTGGTGCTCGCCGGCGCGACCCTGCTGGTGCCCGCGCCCGCACCGGCCCCGCCGAAGACGACGACCCGTGCGGTGCTGAAGGACCGGCCGTTCCTCTGCGTCACCGCGGCCACGGCCGTGCTTTCGCTGTGCTGGGCCATGTTGTCGGCCGGCCTGCCGCTGTGGCTGTCCCGCTGGACGCACCTGCCGCTGGGCCTCGGTGGCGTCGTGGTGGTGCTCAGCTCGGTGGGGATCGCGGTGTTCCAGGTGCCGTTCTCCCGGTTCGCGCGCACGGCAGGCCAGGCCGCGCGGACGGCCGTGCGGTCCGGAATGGTGCTCGCGGGCAGCTGCGTGCTGCTCGCCACGACGTCCGGCGGCGCGGGGGTGCTCGCGACCGGTGTGGTGGTGCTGGCCGCGCTGCTGCACGTCGCCGGGGAACTGGGGTACGTGGCCGCCAGCTGGGGACTGTCGGTGCGGCTGATGCGCGAAGAGGCCAAGGGGGCTTACCAAGGGGCGACCGAAGCGGCCACGGCGACCGTGCAGATGGTCGGGCCCGGCGTGTTCACCCTCGCGGTCGGCGGGCTGGGCGGCCCGGGGTGGCTGCTGGTCGCGCTCGTGTTCCTCGCGGCCGTCGCGCCCGTGCCCGCGTTGACCCGCTGGGCGGTCCGGACGCGCGAGCCCGCGGCCGTCCGCTGAGCGACGCACGTCACCCTCGCGGTGCGGAACACCAGCAGGCGCAGGACGTTGTAAAGGGTGTCGGTACGGCGGTGCCCCCGGGCCTCACCCCTTGCCTTCACGGAATACCGGTGACGCTGGAGCCGTGTTGAGCCTTCCGCCGCGAGGCGGCCCCCGTACCGGCCCTGAAACTCCCGTCTCCGCTCGCAGGTCGACCCCCCTCGGACCTCCGCTGGGCGGAGACGGGCCTCAGTCCTTTCGGCGGCGCCACCGCCGCAGCAGCCGTCCGGTCAGGCCGACCCCTTCGTAGGTCAGGACACCGCACACCGGGATGACGACGAAGAAGAGGACTTCCTCCAGGGGAATGCCGAACGGCGCCCGCAAGCCGCTGACGAACCCCGCGTCGAAGTGCCAGACACCGCCCGCGATGGCCAGCGCGTCCCAGACGAGGAACACCCCCGCCACCGGCAGCACCGCGCGGGCGAGCCGGCCCGGCCTGCGGTACACCCGCGCGCCCGCCAGTTCGATCGGCAGCGTCACCAGCACGCACGCGCCGAGGACGACCAGGTACTCCCAGCGGCCCACTCAGCGCATCCCCGCGGAACGCCACGCCCATTCGATCATGCCGGGATTCTGCCTGGCGCCGCCGGATTCCGCAGCCGCGCCCGGGAAAAGCGCGTTTGCCGGGCGCGGCCCCGGGTACACCGGTCCCGGCGGTGCCCGCCCGGTGTTCGAGCTCAGCCCGTGGTCTCCACAACCCGGGTGTC
This sequence comes from Amycolatopsis sp. NPDC004747, assembly GCF_053601335.1. Classification (NCBI taxonomy): domain Bacteria; kingdom Bacillati; phylum Actinomycetota; class Actinomycetes; order Pseudonocardiales; family Pseudonocardiaceae; genus Amycolatopsis; species Amycolatopsis sp. NPDC004747. The sequence goes on from NZ_JBSGBQ010000015.1 coordinate 206,849, forward strand.
CGGGCGGGGCACCGCTGCCATGAGCGGGTGCCAGCGCGTCGCGTCGAAGATCAGCGTGATGGCCTCGATCTTCCCGTCGCGCAGCCGGAAGTGCTCCGCCGTGTGCTGGACGCCGACCGGGGTCGCGGTGTGCACGTCGTAGACGAGCGTGGCCTCGGCGTCGCCGTAGAGCTCGCTGATCAGCTCCACCCCGGTGACGATGCCGACGAAGCCCGCCAGCCCGGCGAGGTGGCCGCGCGCGTCGGCGGATTCGATCAGCGGGCTGCGGAAGGTGAACGTGCCGGCCAGCTGGGCGGCCGCGGCGTGCACGTCGCCGTCGAAGCGGGCGCGGTGGTAGGCCTGCACGGTTTCTCTGGTCTGCGTGGTCATCGGTCCTCCAGGTGGCGGGCGAGGTGGGACTGGTTCTCGGCCAGCCGCAGGCACAGGTGCCGCAGCTGGGCGGTCTCGGCGGTGGTGAACCCCCGGAAGAGCGCGGCCATGGCCAGCTGGGACGGCCGCCGGAACTCCGTCAGCCACGTGCGGCCGTCCTCGGTGATCCGGACCCGCACCGCCCGCCGGTCACGGGCGTCGGGGACGCGCTCGGCGAGCCCGGCGCGTTCCAGGGTGTCGACCAGCCCGGTCACGTTCCGGGAGCTCACCCCGGCGGACGCGGCGAGCTCCTTGATGTTCGCGCTGCCGGCGGCGAGCCGGATCAGGATGTCGAGGGCGCCGGGGCTGAGCCCGCGGTTCCCGGTGCCCTGCGAGCGCAGCCCCTCGAGGCTCCGCGCCGCCGTGCGGACGGCGGCCGCCGCCTCGAGCAGGCCGGTGTCTTCGCCGAGGGTGAAATCGGCCAGTGCACTGCGGACGTCGGGGGAGTAGAGCCGGTCGTCCTCGTCGCGGGCGAAGTTGGATACGTCGTTCATGGTGAAGTCATACATTAGTACGTGCTTCCGTATCTTTGTCAACGGCCTGTCTGCTCGCAGGCGTTAACCAGGGTTTCGCCCGGCGTTAGCCTCGGTCCCGGGACAGGTTCGCTCTTCGCTGCCCATACTGACCCGGCTCGCCACCACGACACCCCCGGAGTCCCCATGACGGACGTCAACCGACGACGTTTTCTGCAGCTCGCCGGCGGTACCGCCGCCCTTTCCGCGCTGTCCGCCAGCATCGCCCGCGCGGCGGAGATCCCCGCGTTCCACCGGACCGGGACTCTGCGGGACGTCGAGCACGTCGTGGTGCTGATGCAGGAGAACCGGTCGTTCGACCACTACTTCGGCACCCTGCGCGGGGTCCGCGGCTTCGGCGACCCGCGGCCGGTGACCCTCGCGAACGGCAAGTCCGTCTGGGCGCAGTCCGACGGCAAGCGCGACATCCTGCCCTTCCGCCCCGAAGCGGACAACCTGGGCCTGCAGTTCATCCAGGACCTCCCGCACGGCTGGAACGACACGCACGCGGCCTGGAACGGCGGCAAGTACGACAAGTGGGTGCCCGCGAAGGGCTCGACCACGATGGCGTACCTGACCCGCGAGGACATCCCGTTCCACTACGCCCTCGCCGACGCGTTCACCATCTGCGACGCCTACCACTGCTCGTTCATGGGCTCGACCGACCCGAACCGCTACTACATGTGGACCGGCTACACGGGCAACGACGGCCAGGGCGGCGGGCCGGTCCTCGGCAACGACGAAAAGGGCTACTCCTGGACGACCTACCCCGAGCGCCTCGAAAAGGCGGGCGTGTCGTGGAAGATCTACCAGGACGTCGGCGACGGCCTCGACGCCGCCGGCGGCTGGGGCTGGATCGAAGACGCCTACCGCGGCAACTACGGCGACAACTCGCTGCTGTACTTCAACTCCTATCGCAACGCGAAGCCCGGCGAAGCCCTGTACGAGAAGGCCCGCACCGGCACGAACGCCAAGGCGGGCGAGGGTTACTTCGACCGGCTGCGGGCGGACGTCAAGGCCGGGCAGCTGCCGCAGGTTTCGTGGATCACCGCGCCGGAGGCGTTCTGCGAGCACCCGAACTGGCCGGTCAACTACGGCGCCTGGTACATCGCGCAGGTGCTCGACGCGCTCACCGCCAACCCGGACGTGTGGAGCAAGACCGCGCTGTTCATCACCTACGACGAGAACGACGGCTTCTTCGACCACGTCCTCCCGCCGTACGCGACGGCCGGCCAGTCCACTGTGGACACCACGGGGGAGATCTTCGCGGGTTCGGCGGCGAACCCGGCCGGCCCGTACGGGCTCGGCCAGCGGGTGCCGATGCTCGTGGTGTCGCCGTGGAGCAAGGGCGGTTACGTCTGCTCGGAGACGTTCGACCACACCTCGATCATCCGGTTCGTCGAGCGGCGCTTCGGCGTGCACGAGCCGAACATCACGGCCTGGCGCCGCTCGGTGTGCGGCGACCTGACCTCGGCGTTCGACTTCGCCCGGACCGACGCGCGGGTGCCCGCCCTGCCGGACACGGCCGGCTACGAGCCACCGGACCGCAAGCGGCACCCGGACTACGTGCCCGCCGTCCCGGCCAAGGCCGTGCTGCCGAAGCAGGAACCCGGGCTGCGGCCGGCGCGGGCGCTGCCGTACGACCTGGCGGTCGACGCCCACGCCGGTTCCGCGCTGGACCTGACGTTCGTGAACCAGGGCCGGGCGGGCGCCACGTTCTCCGTCACCTCGCCCGGGGGTGAGCCGCGGACGTACACCGCGGGCGCCGGCTGCTCGCTCGCCGCTTCCCTGCCCGTCGCCGGGGGTTACGACTACACCGCGCACGGGCCGAACGGGTTCGTCCGGGCGTTCCGCGGCGGCTTGGCCGGGCCCGAGGTGAGCGCGCGGCCGGAGGGGCGGAGCGGGAACCTGGCGCTGGTCCTGACCAACAGCGGCCCGGCCCCGGTGCGGGTCACGCTGACCGACGCCTACGGCCGCCGGTCGACCTCCCGGCTGCTGCGGCCGGGCGCGCGGGTGGTCGAGGTGGTCGACACGCGGCGCAGCGGCAACTGGTACGACGTCTCGATCGTCTCGGACCACGACCCGCGCTTCCTGCGCCGGCTGGCGGGGCACGTCGAGACCGGACGGCCCAGCACGAGCGACCCGAACACGCTCACGGTCTGAGGGGTGCCGCCCGGTCGGGGACGTTTGTCACCCGGCCGGGCGGGTACCGTCACCCGGCCGTGGCCGCCTCCGTTGCGAGGCCCGGTTCCGGGTGGGAGCGTCGGGGAACCGACTGTTTTCCCACCACGGAACCAGGAGAGCGGATGACCACCACCGAAATGCCGGCCGTGCACGAGTGCACGGTCAGCGGCTGTTCCTACAACCACGACGGCTGCCACGCCTTCGCGATCACCGTCGGCGGCGGCAACGGGTCGGCGGACTGCGGAACGTTCATCCCGCTGAACACGAAGGGCGGCTTGGACCGGGTGGTGGCCCAGGTCGGCGCGTGTTCCCGGACGGACTGCCGGCACAACTCGTCACTGGAGTGCGCGGCGGACAGCATCCGCGTCGGCCCGGGCGACGGCGGCCACGCGGCGAACTGCCTGACCTACCGCAGGTAGGGCCGGCCGGGGGTTCCTCGCGGCGGAGCGGGCCGCGAGGAACCGGCGGCCAGGGCTGGTCGGCCCGGCTTCCCGCTGGAGACGCCGGGCGCCGTCGAGCGCCGGTCCGGTCGGCCGGTCGTGGGCGCCGGCCCGAACCGTGGGCGGGTGGGTCTTTCCGCCGCGGGTGCGGCGGGATCTCCGCGCCGGCCGGTCAGGCGGGCCGCTCCGAAGCCACCCCGAACTCCAGGGCGGTCCGGCCGTCGGAGACCGCCGTCGTGGTGCGCAGGGTCAGGCCCGACTCCGCCGCCAGCCGCGTCAGCTCCTCCTCCGTGCGTTCCCGGCCGCCGAAGCACATCAGCATGAACAGGTTGATCGCCGTGGACGTGCCGTGGCGCAGCGGCTCGATCACCACCACCGTGCCGTCCGGCCCGGCCGCGCGGCGGCAGCCCGCCAGGATGCGGCCGGCGTGGTCGTCGTCCCAGTCGTGGAGGATGTCGGACAGCACGTACGCGTCCGCTCCCGGCGGCAGCGGGTCGAAGAAGCTGGCGGGCACCGCCCCGGCCCGGTCGGCGAGCCCGTCCGCCGCGAACCGCGCCGCCGCCGCGGCCGCCGAGGGCGCCAGGTCCAGCACCTCGCCGCGCACCGCCGGGTGCGCGCGCAGGATCTCCGCGAGCAGGAGGCCGTCCCCGCCGCCGACGTCGAGGATCCGCGGGAACCGCCCCCAGCCGAACCGCGCGGCGATCTGCGGTGCCTGCACCTGGAACCGCCAGTTCATCTGCGCGTCGAACGAGTGCCGCAGCCGCGGTTCGGCGTCGATGTCCGCCCAGAAATCCCGGCCGTACCGGTGCTCGTACGCCGCCTTGCCGGTGGTGATCGTCCCGAGCAGGTCGGCGAACGCCAGCTCGGCGCGGCCGCCGGCGGAGTGGATGTCGAGGAGCGGCCGGACCCCCTCCGGGGCGTCCGCGCGCAGCTGCGCACCCAGCTCCGTGGGCCGGTAGCGGCCGGACTCGGCGTCGAACGCGAAGACCCCGGCCGTGACGAGGTGGTCCAGCAGGATGGTCAGCGCGGAGGCGGAAGTACCGGTCCGGGAGGCGAGTTCGGCGGCCGTCGCCGCCGGGTGCTCGGCGAGGCCGAGGGTCGCCGCCACCCGGATGGCCATGGGCGTGGCCAGGTCGGCCAGCGCGAGGATCGACTGCGTCACCCGGTCGAGCCTAGCGGCGGCGTGGCATCATGACGCCTGGACCGATCGGCAAACCGAACGAAAGGCGTCGCTGATGGACGCTTTACCGAACGACGGTGGCCCGTCGATCCGCGACATGCTGGCGGTGAACCTCCGCGCGGCGCGGGCGGCGCGCGGGCTGTCGCTGTCGGAGCTGTCCCGGCGGTCGGGCATCGGCAAGGCGACGCTCTCGCAGCTGGAGGGCGGCACCGGCAACCCGACCATCGAGACCGTGTTCAGCCTTTCCCGGGTGCTCGAGGTGGCGATCTCCGACCTGCTCGACCACCGGCCGCGCGGCGGACTGACCGTCGTGCGCGCGGCCGAGGTCGAGGTGCTCCGCGGCGAGGGTGTCGACCTGCGGCCGCTGCGCCGGATCGAGGCCGAGAACAGCGTCTTCGAGGTCTACGACCAGCTCGTCCGCGGTGACGCGCCGCAGCGCTCGCAGGGCCACGTCGGCGTCGAGCACACCGTCGTGCAGGCCGGCAGGCTGTGCGTCGAGGTCGCGGGCCGGAGCGTGCACCTCGGGCCCGGCGACTACGTCGCGTTCGACGCCCGCGAGCCGCACAGCTACACCGCGCCGGAGGGTCCGGTGCAGTCGGTGCTGCTGCTGCAGTACCGCGCGGACGAACGGCTCGACGGGCGCCCGCACCCTGTCCTGGCGGATTGACAGCGTTCCCGATCGAGACCTATCGTTCGCTATACCGAACGCTGGAGGGTCGATGAACCGAACGCGGGTGGTGGTGATCGGCGCCGGGATCGTCGGCGCGGCGTGCGCGCGGGAGCTCGCCCTGGCCGGGTTCGACGTCCTGGTCCTCGACCGCGGCCGGCCCGCGGGCGGCACCACGTCGCACGGCGAAGGAAACCTGCTGGTCTCGGACAAGGGACCGGGCGCCGAACTCAGGCTCGCGCAGCTGTCGGCCCGGTTGTGGCCGCAGGTGCTGGCCGAAATCGCCGACGACGACCCGCGCGCGGCGGCCGCGACGGAGTTCGACCCGAAGGGCGGCATCGTCGTGGCCACCACCGAGGCCGGTGCCGGCGCGCTGCTCGCGTTCGCCGACGCCCAGAGCGAGGCCGGCGTGCGCACCGAGCGGCTCGACGCGGCGGAGGTCGCGGCGGCCGAGCCCGCGCTCACCCGGCAGCTGACCGCCGCCGTCCGTTACCCGGAGGACGCCCAGGTGCAGCCGGCCGCCGCCGCGCTCGCGCTGCTCGGTTCGGCGCTGCGCCACGGCGCCCGGCTGCGCACCGGGGCCGAGGTCACCGGCGCGCGGATCGCGGGCGGGCGGATCACCGGGGTGCGCCTGGCAGGCGAAGTCGTCGAGGCGGACGTCGTGGTGAACGCGGCGGGGCCGTGGGCGGGCGAGCTGTCGGCCCGGCTGGAAGCGCCGATCGCGGTCCGGCCCCGGCGCGGCGAGGTCCTGGTGACCACGCCGATGCCGGGCGTGGTGCGGCACAAGGTCTACGACGCGGACTACGTCGGTGCGGTCGGCACGGGCAGCGGCGAACTGCAGACCTCGGCGGTGGTCGAGTCGACGCGCGGCGGCACGGTGCTGATCGGCTCGTCCCGCCGCCGGGTGGGCTTCGACGACACGATCCGGCCGCACGTGCTCGGCGCGATCGCGGCCAAGGCGGTCCGGCTCTTCCCGGCCCTGGCCGACGCCGCGGTGATGCGCGCGTACGGCGGCTTCCGGCCGTACGTCGACGACCACCTGCCGGTGCTCGGCGAGGACCCCAGACTGGCCGGCCTGTGGCACGCCACCGGACACGAAGGGGCGGGCATCGGCCTCAGCGTCGGCACGGCCCGGCTGCTGCGCGAACTGCTGACCGGCACCACGCCGTCGATGCCGGTGGCAGAGTTCACCGTGGACCGTCCGGCGGTGCCGGCGTGAACGAGCCGATCGAAATCACCGTCGACGGCGAGACCGTGCCCGGGCTCGCCGGGCAGACCGTCGCCGGCGTGCTGCTCGCCGCCGGGCGGATCTCCTGGCGCACCACGCGCTCCGGAGCCCCGCGCGGTGTCTTCTGCGGCATCGGGGCCTGCTTCGACTGCCTGCTCACCGTCAACGGCGTCGCCGACGTCCGCGCCTGCCGCCGCCGCGCCGCCGACGGCGACGAGGTCCGGACCCAGTCGCGGGAGGAGCGCGCGTGACGCACGTCGTCGTCATCGGCGCCGGGCCGGCCGGGCTCGCGGCCGCCGAGCACGCGCTCGCCGCCGGGGCCGACGTCACCGTCCTCGACCAGGCCGACGCCCCCGGCGGGCAGTACCACCGGGGTGCCGCGCACCGGTTCGCAGCACTCCTGGACCGGTGCACGTGGTGGCCGGAAAGCACCGTCTGGGCCCTGGAAGGCAAGCGGGTCCACCTGCTGCGCGGCCCGGCCGACGGGACGAACCGGCCGCGGCACACCCTCGAGCCCGACGCGCTGGTCCTGGCCACCGGCGCCCACGACCGGGTCCTGCCCTTCCCCGGCTGGCAGCTGCCCGGCGTCTTCACCGCGGGCGCCGCGCAGGCCGTGGCGAAGGGGGAGCGGGTCGCCGTCGGGCGGCGGGTGCTCGTCGCCGGGACCGGGCCGTTCCTGCTGCCGGTCGCGGCGTCCCTGCTGGACGTCGGCGGCGGAGTACGAGCCGTCCTGGAGGCGAACCCGGCGCGGACTGTCCTCAGTGGATGGTCGTGGCGGGCGGCCGCGCACGCCGGCAAGGCGGGCGAACTGGTGCGTCACGCCGCCAAGCTGGCTCGCCACCGCGTGCCGTACCGCACGGGCCGCACGGTGGTCGAAGCCCGCGGGGACGACCGGGTCCGCGAAGCCGTCACCGCCCGGATCCGCGCGGACTGGTCGGTCGTCCCCGGCACCGAACGCACCTACGAGGTCGACGCCCTCTGCGTCGGGCACGGCTTCGTGCCGCAGCCCGAACTCGCCGTCGCGGCCGGCTGCGCGCTCGACGGCGGGTTCGTCCGGGTCGACGGCGACCAGCGCACCAGCGTCGCCGGGGTGTTCGCCGCGGGGGAGATCACCGGCATCGGCGGTTCGGCCGCCGCCGCCGCGGAAGGTGCGGTCGCCGGCCGGGCCGCCGCCGGGACGGCACCGGACCGGGCGCTGGTCGAGCGGCGTGACCGCACCCGGACCTTCGCCCGCCTGCTCGCCGCCGCCCACCCGGTCGGCACGGCGTGGTCCGGCTGGCTGCGCGAGGACACCGTCGTCTGCCGGTGCGAGGAAACCACCTACGGCGACCTGAAGAGTGCCGTCGCCGACCCGGCGAGCCCGGGCCCGCACGCGCTCAAGCTCGGCACCCGCGCCGGGCTCGGCCCGTGCCAGGGCCGGATGTGCGGCCCCGCCGTCGCCGAACTCTGCGGTGGTGCCGAACGCCACCACCGTCCGATCGCCCAGCCGATCCGCCTGGGCGAGCTCGCCGAACCGAAGGAGTCCCCATGAGCACCCGCGACCTCGGCGGCGTGGTCGTCGCCGCCGCGCTGCCCTACCGGGCCGACGACGCCGCGCCGGCCGGGCTGGCCGTCGACTACGACGCCTACGCCGAACACTGCCGGTGGCTCGTCGAAAACGGCTGCCGCGGGGTCGGCCCGAACGGCTCCCTCGGCGAGTACTCCTCGCTCACCGACGACGAACGCCGCCGCGTCGCCCGCACCGCGATCGAAGCCGTCGGGACGGACGGGATCGTCGTCGTCGGTGTCCACGGCCCCGGCGCGCACCAGGCGCGGTACTGGGCGGAGGCGGCGGCCGAGGACGGCGCGCACGGTGTGCTCTGCCTGCCGCCGACGCTCTACCGCGCCAACCGCGGCGAGGTGCTCGCGCACTTCGAAGCGGTGGCCTCGGTGGGACTGCCGGTGATGGTCTACAACAACCCGTTCGACACCAAGGTCGACCTCACGCCGGACCTGCTGGCCGAGATCGCGCGGATCGACAACGTCGTGGCGGTCAAGGAGTTCTCCGGCGACGTCCGCCGCGTGCTGGAGATCCGCGAGCGGGCACCGGGGCTGGCCGTGATCTCCGGCGCCGACGACGTCGTCCTGGAGAGCCTGCTGATGGGCGCGACCGGGTGGTTCGCCGGGTTCCCCAACGTGTTCCCGGCCGAGTCGGCGCGGCTGTTCGAGCTCGCCACCTCGGGCAAGCTCGAGGAGGCGAGGGCGCTCTACGAACCGCTGGTGGCCGCGTTCCGCTGGGACTCGCGCACCGAGTTCGTCCAGGCCATCAAGCTCGGGATGGACATGGTGGGCCGCCGCGGGGGGCCGTGCCGCCCGCCGCGGGGACCGCTCTCGGACGTCCACCGCGAACAGGTCCGCGCCGACATGGGCCGCGCGCTCGCCGCGCTGGGGGTGGCGTAGATGCGGGCTTCACGCGCGATCACGGCGGTCGACTCGCACACCGAGGGCATGCCGACCCGGGTGGTGACCGGCGGCGTGGGCCCCATCCCCGGCGCCACGATGGCCGAGCGCCGCCGCTACTTCATGGCCCACCTGGACCACCTGCGGCAGTTCCTGGTGAACGAACCGCGCGGCCATTCCGCGATGAGCGGCGCGATCCTGCAGCCGCCCTGCCGCGAGGACGCCGACTGGGGCGTGGTGTACATCGAGGTGTCGGGCTGCCTGCCGATGTGCGGCCACGGCACCATCGGCGTGGCGACCGTGCTGGTGGAGACGGGCATGGTCGAGGTGACCGAGCCGACGACGGTGGTGCGCCTGGACACCCCGGCCGGGCTGGTGCACGCCGAGGTCACGGTCCGGGACGGGCGGGCGTCGAGCGTCAAGCTGCGCAATGTGGCGTCCTTCCTCGCCGAGCGCGACGCCGAGGTTGCCGTGCCCGGCTTCGGGCCGGTCCGCTACGACCTCGCCTACGGCGGGAACTTCTACGCCATCCTCGAACTGTCCTCTTTGGACATCCCGTTCGACCGGGCGGAGAAGGACCGGATCCTGGCCGCCGGGCTGGCGATCATGGGCGCGATCGAGGAGCAGCGGCCGCCGAAGCACCCGGAGGACCCGCTGATCGGCGGGTGCAAGCACGTCCAGTTCCTGGCGCCGGGGTCGGACGCGCGGGCGTCGCGGAACGCGATGGCGATCCATCCGGGCTGGTTCGACCGGTCGCCGTGCGGCACCGGCACGTCCGCCCGGATGGCCCAGCTGCACGCCCGCGGCGAGCTGCCGCTGCACACGCCGTTCGAGAACTCGTCGTTCATCGGCACGACGTTCACCGGCTCGCTGGTGGCCGAGACCACGGTGGGTGGCGTGCCGGCGGTGGTGCCGGAGTTCTCCGGCCGGGCCTGGATCACCGGGACGGCGACGTACCTGCTCGACCCGGACGACCCGTTCCCGACGGGGTTCGTGCTCTAGTCGGCCCGGACGGACCGCCCTTTTCGGACGATCAGCGCACACTCCGTCACCGAGAGTGTCTCCGGATGCCGATTCCGCAGGTCACAGCTCGGCGCGAACGGGTTCCCGTTTTCGGGCACCCTTCGGGCTGCGGTAAAACGTTTCGGGTCGCTTGACGCCGTCCGATCCGGGCTGGCACGGTCTGCCTGGCCAGAGCGTCTCACCCGGCCCGGACGGCGGGGCGATGGTTCCGGCGCTCCTGGTAACCGGGGTTGATCTACGGGGAAAGCCAAAGAACGGATCGCGAAGAAAGCGCTTTCCTCGGTGGGGAAATCACCCCGGCACGATCATGAGAATGGGAGTCACAAGATGCGCAACAAGCTCGCGGCCGTGGCCGCGACGACCGTTTTCGTCGCCGGCGGGTCACTCATGACCGCGACTTCGGCGTCGGCAACCGTGGACCCGCCCGGCGGCGGCAGCTGGGACCACACGTGGACCACCACGGACGCCGACAAGGGCGGCACCGTCTACGTCGAAGAGAACGGCGACGTCGTGACCGTCTGCGACACGGCCGCCGACGGGCTCTCCGCCCGGGCCGATGTCCGCGTCGAGGAAACTTCGGGGAACAGTTACCGCTTCCTCTACACGGTCACCGCCGCCGGTGGCCTGGGATCCTGCGCCACGTCCAAGGCTTCCGACGGCGGCGTGCACGACCTCCCGGAGCACGTGAACATCCTGGTCCAGGTCTACCTGGGGCCGCACTACCAGAACTCGAGCCCCCACTACTACCTCAACGATCACTAGGTTCCGGTCCGGACGGCCCGGTCGCCGGCCCCGGCCGGGCCGTCCGCCGCACTAGGCGGGCTGCCAGAGCTCGATGCGGTGCCCCTCGGGGTCGGTGACCCAGCCGAACCGGCCGATGCCGGCCATCTCCTGGACGTCGTCGGCCACGTCGGCGCCGCGGGCGCGGAGCTGGGCCAGCATGGCGTCGAGGTCGCGGACCCGGAAGTTGAGCATGGTCTGCTGGGTCGGCGAACCGAAGTAGCCGGTCCCGGCCTCGAACGGCGCGAAGACGGTCGGGCCGGGTTCCTGCCGCCAGACGCCGGATTCGTCGGTGTCCAGGCCGAGGCAGTCGCGGTACCAGGCAGCGAGGGCGGCGGGGTCTTCCGCGCGGATGAAGTACCCGCCGATTCCGAGCACGCGTTCCATGCGGCGATCCTGCCAGCCGGCCGCCGCGCGGGGCGGGTGACACGCGGGCCGGGCGCGCAGACCGGGGTGGTCCGGGTCCGGTCCGCCGGTTTCGGCCGGATCGGTAAAAGCCGGGGTAATGACCCGCCGGTTCCATTTGCGCTCCCTTGGGAAAAGATCACTCGGTCGGGTGATGGGTTGGTTAAGAACGAGCGTTAGATTTCCTTCCGCGGCCCCGGAAGCTCTCCGGGTGGCTGATTCGAGGCCCGTCGGGGCTTCCTGGGGGAAGGTTGGCCATGTCCGTTGTGTCCGTTCGCGCGCGCAGACGGTTTTCCGGCGTATTTCCGGCACGGCCGCTGACGGTTTTCCTCAGCGTTCTCGCGCTCGTGGCCGGGGGCACGGCGGCCGCCCAGGCCGCGCCGCGACCGCCGGCGCCGCCGCAACCCGCCGCCGCGCCGAAACCCGCCGATTTCGGCCCGGACGCGGCGAAGTCCGCGGACGTCGCCGTCGACGGGCACGGGGACGCGCAGGGCTACCACCTCGAAGCCGGCCGCGAGAGCGGCGGGTTCGCCTGGCGCGAGGTCGCGCTGCTGCACCCGGCCGGGTTCGACGATTCCTCGTGGACCGGCTACCAGTGCGTGTCCGGGGACGGGAAGTACGCCGCGGTCGCGATCCTGCCCGCGTCGGCGGTGAACACCCAGGCCGCGCGCGACCACGGGGCGTTCGCCTACTCCGTCGACCTCGCCTCGGGTGCGGTGCACGCGCTCGCCGGCGGGGTCGGCCTGAAGTACTACTCGCCCGGCTGCGGCACCGGCGACGACGCCGTGTTCACCGTGGCCGCCGAGCAGACCACCCGGCTCCTGACCGCCGACCTCGCGGCCGGGAAGATCACCGGTTCGTTGACGGCGCCGGGGCAGCTCACCTCGGCGGTGCCGACGCGGTCGGGCCTCGTCGGGGTGGCGGGCAACCGGCTGGTTTCCGTGCCCGCCATGGGATCGCCGTCCGTGATCGCGGCCCTGCCCGGCTCGGTCTACGACGTGCGGCCCGCGGCCGACGGCGGCGTCAGCTTCCTGCACGCCGCCCCCGGCGGCCAGGTCGCCACCGCGGCGCACGAGCACGCCGGGGTGGTCACCACGCTCGGCAGCGGTGACCTGACGCGCGTGCAGCTGTTCCAGGGCCGCGCCGGGCACGCCGTGCTGGCCGGGGCCACCCCCGCCGGCGGCGACGTCCTCGCCGCGGCCGGGGTGCGCAGCGTCGGCGACGCCGGTCTCGCGCACCCCGCCGAAGCGTCCTCTTTGGACGGCGACGCGCTGCTCGCGCCGGACGCCGACGGGCGGAAGACCGCGCTGCTGGCGACGAAGACGGGCAAGGTGCTCACCGCCGCGGCCGCGTCCGGCGCCGCGCGGGCCGCGACCGAGGTGCCCACCTACTCGGCGACGCCCGGGACCACGACGCCCGCCCCGCGGCAGAACCGGCTCAGCCCGAAGGCCGACGCCGCGGCCACCGGCACCCGGGCGGCGCCGGACACGGCCGAGGCGACGCAGACGCCGAAGTGCGCGGTGCCGCCGTTGACCGCCAACCGGCAGGTGATGCAGCCGAACGCGGCGCAGGTGAACTGGGCGGTCCAGCTGGCCGAACAGGGCCTGCTGACCGGCAGCGCGTACACACGCCCGGCGAACTTCGCGAACATGGGACTCGTCGGGTACGCCCCGAACAGCGACTTCCCGCTGATCTCGCTGTCGCACCCCGCGGGCGGTTCGAGCACGGTGCCGCGGTCGATCTTCGAGGGCATCATGGCCCAGGAATCGAACTGGTCGCAGGCGTCGTGGCACGCCCCGGCCGGCACCGCGGGCGACCCGCTGATCGCCAGCTACTACGGCGCCGGCGGCGACATCGTCTCGATCAACTACGCCGCTTCGGACTGCGGCTACGGGATCAGCCAGGTCACCGACGGCATGCACATCGGCGACCACTCGCTCTCCGAGCACGGCCAGTGGAAGGTCGCCGTCGACTACCAGGAGAACATCGCCGCCGGCCTGCAGATCCTGGAGACGACCTGGAACCAGCTCTACGCCGACGGGATCACGGCGAACAACGCCGACCCGCGCTACCTGGAGAACTGGTACTTCGCGGCCTGGGCGTACAACTCGGGGATCCAGCCGAACGCGGCCAACGGCAACACCACCGGCTGCACGCCCGGCCCGTCCTGCACGGGCCCGCACGGCACCTGGGGCCTTGGCTGGACGAACAACCCGGCCAACCTGGACTACCCGCCCAACCGCGACCCGTACCTGCAGGACACCTACGCCGACGCCGCGCACCCGGCGAGCTGGCCGTACCAGGAGCGCGTGCTCGGCTGGACGGCCAGCCCGCTGATCCGCTACGGCAGCCCGGCCTACGCGAAGCCGACGTACAACGGCGGCCAGCGCTGGGTGCAGCCGGCGCCGTTCACCGCGATGTGCTCGCTCGCCGCCAACCAGTGCGACCCGAACAACACCAACACGTCCAACCCGGGCGCGAGCCACTGCATGCTCGACGACTTCCAGTGCTGGTGGCACAACCCGGTGACGTGGATCCCCGGCTGCAGCACGACGTGCGCGACGAGCCCGTACGCCGTTTCGGGCGGTTCGGAGCCGGCGAACCCGACGCAGAACCCGCCGACGTGCAGCCAGGACACCTCGAAGGTGCCGAGCGGGTCGATCATCGTCGACGACGAGCCGAACCGGCTGAACCTGCAGGGCTGTGGCGCGGCGAACTGGTCGTCGAACGGCACGTTCACCTACACCTACGGCACGAACTCCGCGGGTGACCCGATCGGCGCGATCGACACCCACCAGCTCGGCACCGGGCTCGGCGGCCGCGTCCTGTTCACCCACACCGAGAACGGCGCGAACCCGGCGCTGATCAACACCGGGGTGTGGACGCCGAACCTGCCGTCCCTGCAGTACTACAAGGTCAAGCTGCACCTGCCCGGCCTCGGCGCCGAGGCGACGAACGTCGTCTACAACATCAACCCCGGCGGCGGGGTCGCGCCGTGGAAGATCCGGGTCAACCAGGCCTGGAACTCCGAGCAGTGGGTCACCATCGGCACGTTCGCCATGCAGAACGGCGGCAACGTCACCCTGAACAACAACGGCAGCTCGGTCGACCAGGGCGGTTTCGGCTACTCGGACTTCGACGTCGCCTTCGACGCGATCGCGTTCGTCCCCATGGGCGGCACCCCCGGTCAGCCGATCGGCGGCCCGCCGGGCATCCAGGACGCGCCCAAGGGCTCGAACCCGGCGTTCATCGCCTGCGGGTGCGCGCGGCGCACCGCCGGCGACCCCGTGGACACCTCGACGGGCTACTTCGGGGACACCTTCACCGACCTGGCCACGCCGGGCCGGGGCACGGCGCTGAACTTCACCCGCAGCTACGCCGAAAGCGTCGCCGACCCCGCCGGACCCGGCGGGGCGCTCGCCGCGGACGGCCCGTTCGGCTGGGGCTGGACGTTCTCCTACAACCTGTCCGCGGCCACGGACGGCACCACCGGCAACGTGACGGTGAAGCAGGAGGACGGCTCGGCGGTCACCTTCGTCGCCGGCGCCGGCGGCTACACGCCGTCCGCGCCGCGGTACGACGCCGCCCTGGTGAAGTCCGGTTCGTCCTACGTGTACACCCGGCGCGGCAACCAGCTCTTCACCTTCGACGTCGCGAGCGGGCACCTGACGGCCGAGACGGACCTGCCCGGGAGCAAGGCCACCCCGGCGTACCAGACGACCTTGGCCTACGACGGCTCCGGCCGGCTGGCGACCGTGACCGATCCCGCCGGCCGCCGGTACACGCTGACCTGGACCGGCAACCACATCACCGGCCTCACGGACACCGCCGGCCGTCAGGTGACCTACGGCTACGACGCCGTCGGCGACCTCACCGACGTCTACGGCGCCGGGACGACCCGGTCCCCGGTGCTCAAGGACGACGACCACGCGAAGTACACCTACGACGGCAACCACCTGATGACGTCCATGCGGTCCCCGGCCAACTTCGGGGGACCCGCGACGGCGGTGACGTCGATGGCCTACGACAGCGCCGAGCGGGTGCGCACGCAGACCGACGCGAACGGGCACACCACGACGTTCACCTACGGTCCCGACGGCGGCCTCGCCGCGGGCCAGACCCTGGTCACCGACCCGGCCGGGCACCGGAAGCTGGACACCTACCAGAACGGCCTGCTGGTCTCGGAGACGCTGGGCTACGGCACCGCCGACGCCGGGACGACGGCCTACACCTACGACCCGGTCACCCTCGGGGTCACCACGCGGACCGACGCCGACGGCCACCTCGAGACGTTCACCTACGACGACCACGGCAACAAGACGTCGGAGTCGGACGCGCTGGGCTTCACCACCGACTACGCCTACGACGACGCCGGCAACCTGGTCGAGACCGTGGACCGCAACGGCGTCGCGACGGTCAACCAGTACGACCAGGCCGGGCACGTCCCCGCGGCCGCGGTGGGGGAGCGCGTGCTCACCTCGACCACGGTGACGCAGGCCAACAACGTGGTCGAATCGACCACCGGCAACTTCGGGCCGGCCCCGGTCCGCACGGTGAACCACTACTACGACGACGCGGCGCACCCCGGCGACCGGACCCGCACGGTGGATCCCGCCGGGAAGACCACGACCAGCGTCTTCGACGCCTTCGGCGACCAGACTTCGAGCACCGACGGCGCCGGCGACAAGACCCTGTCCGGGTACGACACGGCCACCGGGCTCCGCACCTCCACGGTGTCCGGGAACGGCGTCGCGGCCGGAACCGCGGCCGGGTGCACGCCGCCGGCGAACGGCTGCACGACCTACGCCCACGACGCCCACGGCCGGGTCACCGCCACCACGGACCCGCTGGGGCACACCACCTCGGCGACCTACGACGCCGACGGCGACAAGACGTCGGTGACCGACGCCAACCACCACACCACGACCTCGGCCTTCGACCCGGCCGGGCAGCTGGTGAAGGTGACCCAGGCGGACAACACGACCCAGACCACCGACTACAACCCCGACGGCACCATCGCCGACACCGTGGACGGCTTGAACGCCGTGACGACGTTCGGCTACGACGGGCAGGGCCGCAGGAACTCCCGCACCGACGCCGGCCACCGCACCTCCGCCGTGCACATCGGTCCCGCGGGCCGGGTGGTCACCGCCACCGACCCGGCGGGCCGGGTCACCACCACCGGCTACGACGCGGCGGGCCGGGTGACGTCGGTGTCCTATTCGGACGGGAAGACGCCGGGGGCCGGCTACGGCTACGACCCGGCCGGGCACCGGACGTCGATGACCGACGGGACCGGGACCACGACGTGGACCTACGACGTCTTCGGGGAGGTCACCGCGCAGGTCCAGGGCTCGGGGGCCAAGGTCGCCTACGGCTACGACGACAACGGCAACCGGACCTCCATCCTCTACCCGGGCCAGACGACGCCGGTGGCGCAGACCTTCGACGACGCCGAGCGGCTCGCGACGGTGACCGACTGGAACGGCAACAAGACCACCTTCGGCTACGACGGCGACAGCGCGCTCAAGACCACCGCGTACCCGAACGGCACGACGGTCGCCAACGGCTACGACGACAGCGGCGCGCTGACCTCGACCACGGCGGCGACCGGGGCCACCACGGTGGTGTCGATGACCTTCGGGCGGGACGCCGTGGGACAGCTGGCGGCCCGGACGATCGGGGCGGCGTCGCAGACCTTCGGCCACAGCGTGCGCGAGCAGCTGAGCTCGGACGGCACCACCGGTTACGCCGAAGACGCGGCGAACAACCCGGTGACGGTCGGTGCCGCGACCCAGGCGTTCGACCCGGCCGGCCGGCTCTGCTGGTCGCTCGCGAGCGGCACGGTGAGCAACCCCAGCTGCGGCACCGTGCCGCCCAACGCGACCTCGTACGCGTTCGACGACCTCGGCGAGCGCACGGCGGCCGGCGCCACCACCTACGGCTACGACCAGGCCGGGCGGCTGACCGGCGTCACCGGCGCCACTTCGGCGACCTACGGCTACAACGGCGACAACCTCCGGATCTCGAAGACCACCGGCGGGTCGACCGCGACGTTCGTCTGGGACGCCGCCTCGACGCCGAACCTCCTGTCCGACGGCACGAACAGCTACCTCTACGGTCCGTCCGGGCTGCCGATCGAGCAGCTGGGCGGCGGGGGCTCGTTCTGGTACGTGCACGACCAGATCGGCTCGACCACCGCGCTGCTCACCGCCGCGGGCGCCGTCGCCGGGAGCTACGCCTACACCCCGTACGGACTGGTGACCGCGACCGGCACGGCCAGGACGCCGTTGCAGTACACGGGCCAGTACACCGACGCCGAGTCGGGCCTGGTGTACCTGCGGGCGCGCTACTACGACCCGGGAACCGCGCTGTTCCTCACGGTCGACCCGCTCGTCGACACCACCCGGACGCCCTACGCCTACGCCGGCGGCAACCCGCTGGACTACGCCGACCCGACCGGGAACTGCAGCTTCTGGGAGTGCCTCGGGATCGGGGCCGGCCTCGCGGGCGCCGTGCTCGGCGCGGGCGCCTGCATCGTCCTCGAGCCCTGCGGGCTGGGCGTGGCGGCCGCGGGCGTCGGCGCGGCGGCCCTCGACGGCGGGGCGATCTTCGGCGCCGGGCTCCTCGGCGGGGCGGTGGGGCTCGGCGGGGTGGGCATCGCGCACACGATGTCGACCTCCGGAGGCGGCGATTTCGACGACGAAGACGACGACTTCGAAGGAACCGGGTTCTCCCGGGACGAAATCGCCGAATTCGCCAACGGGCACGCCGACGACGGCAACCCGGCGATGAACCGGCCGAGCCTGAGCGAAATCCAGCGGACGCTCGGGAAGGGGAAGACTTCACCGGGCAAGGGCAATTCGGTGCGCTACGATTGCGACGGCGTCCGGGTGATCGTGAACCGCGACATGCCGTGGCGCAGCACCGCGTACTACCCGGATCGGTGAGCATGACCGAGGACCTGGCCCAGCGGATCAAGGCCGTCTTCAGCGAAGCCGAGCGCGAAGAACTCGACGGGTACCGCTACCGGATCAACGACGAGAAGTCGATCGGCACGCTCGATCTCCTGGTCTCCTGGGCGTTGCACGTGCAGAAGATCGACGAGGACCGGGCGAAGCCGGTGACCGACCGGCACGTCTGGGGCGCGCACGACCTCATCGCGGCGGTGTCGCTGCGCAGTTTCCTGGCCCGCTGCCTGGACCGGCTCCCCGAGCCGCTCGAGGGCAAGGTCGCCGGGCAGCTCGCGCGGTACGACGAGCACTTCGTGGCGATCACCCGCGAGGACGACGGCAGGCTGCTGGAGCAGGTGGCCGAAGAGGACCTGTCGGGGAAACCCTGGTGGTGGCACCGGATTCCGGATTCCGGGCCGATCGCCGACGAGCTACGGGGATACGCGTGAGCTGACGCGGTTCGCCGGGGTGGCCGAGCCGCCCCGGCGAAGCGCGCTCAGCCGTCATCCCCGGGTGTCGCGGCGCGGAGCTTCCTCGGGCGGCCGGGTGCCGCCGGTGCGCGGCACGATCCGGGCGGCGGCCGTGCCGAGGCCGGTCGGGCCGAACACCGAGGCGGGCAAGGCCGGCGGGCGGCCGGGTGCGTCGGGTTTGCGGGGCGGTGTCACGGGCTCGGTCATCATCCCTCCCGGCCGATTTCGGCGTTTTCGAGGATGGCGAGGGCGTCGGGGACGAGGACGGCGGCGGAGTAGTAGGCGGAGACGAGGTAGGAGATGAGGGCTTGGTCGTTGATGCCCATGAAGCGGACGTTGAGTCCGGGTTGGTATTCGTCGGGTAGCCCGGTTTGGTGGAGCCCCACCACACCCTGGGCCTGTTCGCCGGTGCGCATGAGCAGGATGGAGCTGGTGCGGGTGTCGGTGACGGGGATTTTGTTGCAGGGGAGGATCGGGATGCCGCGCCAGGAGGGGACTTGGTGGCCGGCGAGGTCGACGCTGGTGGGGTAGATGCCGGTTTTGGTGCATTCGCGGCCGAAGGCGGCGATGGTGG
>NZ_JBSGBQ010000016.1:0-220222 GCF_053601335.1 Amycolatopsis sp. NPDC004747
GCGACCTCGGTCGCCCGGTCGGCGTTGACGACCAGCTCACCCCGGTGCACCGCACCGTCGAAACCGAAGTGGCTCAAGCTCACCAACCGCAGCTGGCCGGGCCCGACAGGACACCCCTGGTGCCAGCTGTTCCCCAGCCGCTGAGCGCTGACCGGCGTGATCACGGCGATGTAAGGCGCAAGGCCGCTGCCCGCCGGCGCGGCGACCTCGACGGTCTGGGCCGAGGTAGCCGCAGGCGCCGGCCCGGCGACGGTCGGCACCGCGGACAGGGCGAGCGTGACGATGGCAAGAACTCTGGTTCTGAGATTCATGATCACCACACGCGCCGCCCCACCGAGCGGCTGCACCGGAGTCGGATGGGCCACAAGGGATAAACCCCGGAGCGCACTCGGCCGTCCGCCTGCGTTCGGCGCGCAGACCACGCGCCCGCTGCGATGTCATCCAGGAGGCTCTTAGAAAGCGCCGGCCAGGATCAGTGCGCCGAGGGTGATCAGCACCAGCGGTAGCAGCACGTGGCCCCACCGGGCGAGCACCCGGGCGATGCCCGGCCGGGTGGCCAGGAAGCGGCCCGCCGCGCACCACACCGCCACGCCCGCCAGGAACACCGCCACGTAGCCCACCAAGCCCGTGGGCCCGGTCGCAGCGAACGCCGGGACGTACACGCCGACGTTGTCGCCGCCGTTGGCGAAGCAGACCATTGCGATTCCGAGCACGCCGGCCGCCGGTGGTGGTTCGTCGTCTTCCTGGCGCCACGCCTGCCGTGCCGCGCGAACTCCCAGCAGCACCGGCAGCACGCCCAGCCAGCGGACCGCGCCGTCCGGCAGCAGGCCGGCTCCGAGCGCTCCCGCGACCGACACCGCCAAGATCGCCGCGAAGCCCAGGAACTGCCCAGCCACGACCCTGAGCTCGCCGCGCCGGCCGGCCGCCTGGCCGAAGAACACCGCGAGCAGGACCAGGTCGTCGACGTTCGTCACCGCGAACATCGCGGCCGCACGACCGAGCAGGCCGACGTCCACATTCACCTCCGCGGTACTCGATAAGCCCTGCGGATTCAGGTAAGCGTCGCCAGGTCGTCGAAGAAAGCCGCCCGGCAAACCGTGATCAGCCGCTCGGCTTCGGGTCCGAGCGGGCGGTCTTCGTCCACCGGCGGCACCACCGACCGCACCCACCGGTAGCCCGCGCGAAGCCCCGGCACGCCCTCCCCGCCGGCCAAGAAGCGGGCCTGGGACGCCGTGATCAGCTCGCACGCCGTGATCGCGAAAAGGTGCGAAGCCGCGGCGCGCAGCTGCTCGCCGGCCGCCGGCGCGAACGCTTGCACGTCCTCCTGGCCGGCCGACGTGTCGATCGAACCGAGCGTCGCCGGTGTCGCGAGCCGGCGCAGCGCGTGCAGTTCGCCCACCGCTCGCTTGTGCAGCGGGACCAAGCCCGCGCGCGGCCCCGGATCGGCCGTGAGCTGCGGTGGCAGCCCGCTGAACCGCTCGTCCAGCAACCGGTGCGTCCGCTGCACCGAGACTTCGCCGAGGTGCACCAGCGCGGCCGTCACCGCGTCCATCCGCAACCCCAGGTCCACCGCGTGGTACCCGGTCCCCGGAACGAACGAACCGTCGACGAAGGACGGCGAATCGCCGGGCATCGTCCCCCAGCGCCGCCGCGCTTCGTCCAGGTCGTCGTTGACGCGGGAAGCGTGCGCCAGCGCCCGCGGCGCGACCCGCACCGAAAGCGGGGCCTGCACCACGCCCGGCCGCACCGGGCCGATGCCCACCAGCTCGGTCAGCTCGCGCAGCAACGCACTCAGGTGGTCGTCGCCGCCCGCCGTGACCGGCGAGAACACTTCCCGTGGCGCGCCGAGCACGTCGATCGACATCGCCGTGGCGAGCGTCTGCAGGTCGATGAGCTGCCGAGCTTCGGTCCAGCCCCGCGCCGCGTGCACCACCGCCAGCGGAGAGCCTTGCAGCAGGGAGGCGCCTTCCTTCGGCCCGAGCACGTAGGGCGTGGCGCCACGCGCCGCGAGCGCCGAACCGGCCGGCACTTCGACGCCGTCCTCCAGGACCGTGCCGATGCCGAGGAAGGTCTGGAACGCGTGGGAGAGCGCGATGATCTCGCCCGAACTGCCGAGCCCGAAGCGCGGGACAGCGGGCGTGAAGCCGTCGTTCAGGCGGTCCACCAGGAACTGCACCAGCTCGGGACTCACCCCCGACCACGGTTGCAGGAAGTCGCGCAGCCGGACCACGAGCAGCGCGCGGACGTCTTCGGGCGGCAGCCACGGCGGTCCGCCGACGGCGCGGCCGATCAGCAGGTTGCGCTGGTGTTCGGCCTGCTGCCGCGGATCCAGGGCGACCCCCGCGAGCCGCCCCATCCCCGTGGTGACCCCGTAGACCGGCTTCTCCGGGTCCGCCAGGGCCGTCAAGACCGCTTTGCGACGCCGCGACAGCGCTTCTACCAGCGGTTTGTCCAGAACCAACCGTTCACCGTCAGTGAACTCGCTGTCGGAGACGATCATCGGTAGGGCAACATGGTGCCGACGCCGGAAGCGTCGGCACGAGCGAGGATCATGTTCGCCACCGCAACGTCCGTTGTGGACAGTCCGCGGTGCCAGAACAGGATCCGTTCGGCGTCGTGCTCGCGGCCGGGTCTGCGGCCCGCCACGATGTCGCCGATCTCGGCGTGGACCTTGTCCTCGGTGAGGAGGCCGGCGTTGAGCTGCGGGCGCAGGGCGCCGAACCGCGGGTTGCCGGACCGCGATTCGCGCCAGTCGTCGACGACGACCTTGTCGATGTCGTCGAGCAGCGTGAGCTCGAGCGCGCTGATCGTGCCGTAGGGCACCAGGAAGGTGCCCGGCCGGAGGAACTCGCGGCGCACCAGCGCCTCGGGCTCGACGAGCCGGGAGGCCTCGACCTGGATGTCCGCGCCGTCCAGGGTCTCCTCGGCCGTGGCGCAGACGCGGACGTCCTTGCCGAGCCGTTCCGAGAGCCGGCGGCCGAAGTCCTCGCGCGACTCCGGGCGCTTGCTGGTCACGCGGATCTCGGCGAAGTCGAACAAGGAGTCCAGCAGCACGACGTTCCACCAGGCGGTACCGCGGGCGCCGATGTGCCCGAGCACCCGCGACTCCGGGCGCGCCAGGTACTTCGCGCCGACGGCGGTCATCGCGCCGGTGCGGGCCTCGGTGATCATCGTGCCGTCGACGATCGCCCGCGGCATGCCGGTGTCCGGGTCCAGCAGCAGGATCAACGCCATTTCCGAAGGGAGGCCCCGTTCGAAGTTGCCCACGAAGTCACCGACGACCTTGACGCCGCTGACCTGCTTCGCGGACAGGTGACCGCGGAGGATGTTGAAGTGGCCCTTGCCGCCGTTGTCCGGCACGAGGTGCGTGCGCGGCTCGAAGACGACCTGACCGCGGCCGTGGTCGGCGAGCACGTCTTCGACCGCGCCGACGATGTCGGCGTCCGTGATGCCGAGCGAATCGATGTCGGCACCGGTCAGGTACCGGAGCCAGACGGACGTCACTTGGCGAGGTCCTCGACGATCTCCGCGCCGGGCAGGGCGGCCAGCGCGGCGCCGGAGATCAGCAGCTTGCTGCCGCGGATCCCGCTGCCGATGACGAGCTCGGGTGCGTCGGCGACGCGGCGGTCGAGCAGGACGGGCCATTCGGCGGGCAGGCCGACCGGCGTGATGCCGCCGTACTCCATCCCGGTCAGCGAGACGGCTTCGTCCATCGGCGCGAACGACGCCTTGCGGACGTCGAGGCGGCGCTTGATCACGCCGTTGACGTCGGCGCGGGTGGTCGCGAGCACGAGCGCGGCCGCGAAGCGGACCTCGCCCGCGCGCTTGCCGGCGACGACGACGCAGTTCGCGGACGCCTCGAGCGGCGAGCCGTAGGCCTCGCAGAAGGCGGCGGTGTCGGCGAGCGAGGGGTCGATCTCCGCGACGCCGACGGCGTCCGGGTCGGCGAGCCCGGCCAGCGCCTTGGCCACGGGCTCGGCGAGCAGGTCAGTACGCGTGGGGGCGGGAACGACGGTGAGGCTCCCGGCAATCGTCCAGGTCACCCCGCCAGCCTAACTACCAGCTGGAGCCGCCGCGCTGGACCTCGATCAGCTTCGGGCGGACGTCCACGATGTAGACCAGGGCCGCCGCCATGGCGGGCACGTAGAAGATCATTCCCGGGCCCATCACGGGGAACAGCACCATCGCGAGGGTCGCGCCGCCGGTGATCAGCATCCAGATCGGTTTGGTCTTGCGGTCGGCCGCCGAGTACGCGTCGGCGCGCTGGAGCAGCGCGTGCACGAAGGCGAAGAGCCCGACCAGCGCGCTGCCCCAGTGGATGACTTGGAGGATCCAGATGGCGACTAGCACAGCGACAGCTTACGGCAAACCACCCGAACGACCCCGGCCCCGCCGCCGGAGGTCCGGGGACGGGGCCGGGTGTTCACGGCGATGTCACTTGTCGGTCTTCGGCGCGGCCGGCTTCTTCGCGGCGGCCGAAGTGGTGCTCGACGAGGTCGTGCGGCGGGCCGGGGCGGCCGTCTTCGGGGCCGTCTTGTTCGCGACGCGGCGGCTCGCCGAGCGGGTCTCGTGGGCGACGTCGTCACCCAGCTCCTCGATGGCGTCGGCGGCCTCGCCGGCGACCTCGGTCACCTTGCGGGCGGTCTTCTCGCCGACCGAGCGGGTGCGCTTGGTGAAGGTGCCCAGCACGCCGTCGACGCGCTCGCGCACCTCGGCGGTGACGCCCTCGACCTGGCCCTGCGCGGTGGTCAGGGCCTCTTCGAGCTGCTCGATGGCCTTCTTGACCTGCGGCTGCGCGGAGAACTTGTCCCACGCCTGCTCGCCCGACTCGGCCAGCTTGTTGTACAGCTTGAGCGCGGCCTCGGTGTATTCGTCGATGACCTTGCGCAGCTCGGCCGGGTCCAGCTTCTCGCGGAGGCTCTCGACGTCCGTCGGCAGCTCCTGCAGGTTCTTGCGGGCGACCTCGCCGCTCTTGGTCACGTTCTCCTTGGCCTTCGCCACGGCGTCGGTGACGGCGTGGGTGGCCAGGTTGCCGGCGCCGAGCGCGGCGAGCAGCGGGGTGCGGACCTGGTCGAGGGCGGTGGTGACGGCCTTCTTGACGTCTTCGGTCTTGGGGGTGGTCATGCTGACTCCTCGGTTTTCGCGGCTGGTGTGGTGTCTGGGGTTTCCGGGGCGGGAGTGGCGGCCGGCCGTGCCGCGGCGTTCTCCCGGCGGAAGGACTCGTAGACGTCGAGCAGGACCTGTTTCTGCCGTTCGGTCAGCTCGGCGTCGGCGCGGATCGCGTCGCCCACCGGCCCGCCCGTGGGCAGGTCGAGGATCCCGGCCTGCACGTACAGCGCTTCCGCAGAAATGCGCAGGCCCTTGGCGATCTGCTGCAGGATCTCCGCGCTGGGCTTGCGGACCCCGCGCTCGATCTGGCTCAGGTACGGGTTGGACACGCCGGCGAGCTTCGACAGCTGGCGCAACGAGATCTTCGCGGTGTTGCGCTGCTGGCGGATGTACTCGCCGATGTCGGAAGCGATGTCCGCGACCTTCTCCATGGGACTGCCGGATCCTGACGTCCCACCGGTCTCTGCCATCCCGGTCACCTCCTCGCGACACCTTCGACGGTACGCCCGAGTGCTAGCTATTGCAAGCACCCTGCTTGCAACCTTCGGGTGTGACGCTCACCGCTACCGTGGTTGGCATGACGCGCTCGGCCCGGCTGCGGCGACGCCTCGTCGAGCACCTCCTCGACGAGGACGTCCTGCACGCGCCGGAGTGGGTCGCCGCCTTCCGGGCGGTGCCCCGCCACGTCTTCCTGCCGCGGTTCTTCGCGCCGGCGGGCGGGCTGTGGGCGGCGGTCGGCCGCGGCGACCCGGGCTGGCTGGAGACCGTCTACTCCCGCGACGTGCTGGTGACGCAGCTCGACGACGACCCGCTCCGCTGGGAGCTCGCCCGGCGCACCGGCCCGGTGGCGGGCACGCCGACGAGCTCGTCGAGCATGCCCTCGATCATGGCGATCATGCTCGAGGAGCTGCGGGTGCGCGACGGGCAGTGCGTGCTCGAGATCGGCACCGGCACCGGCTACAACGCCGCGCTGCTGAGCCACCGCTGCGGGTCCGGCCGCGTGTCCACAGTGGACATCGACCCGGCGCTCGTCGCGGCGGCGCGCGAACGGCTGGCCGCGGCGGGCTACCACCCGGCGTGCGCGGTGGGCGACGGCGCGCTCGGCTTCCCGGCAGGCACGCTCTTCGACCGGGTGCTGTGCACGGCTTCGGTGTCGGAGATCCCGCTCCCCTGGCTGGCGCAGACCAAGCCGGGCGGGCTGGTCGTGACGACGCTGAACCGCCCGATCGGCGCCGGGCTGGTCCGGCTCGTCGCCGGCGACGACGGCACCGCACAGGGCCGCGTCCTCGCGCGTGACGGCCGGTTCATGCCGCTGCGCGCGCACCGGCTGCCGGAGACCGGGCCGCTGCCGATGCCCTCGCGCGGTGACTGGGGGCAGACGCGGCTGCCGATGTCGACGGTGCTCCAGCCCCGCAAGCAGTTCGAATTCTTCGCCGGGCTGGCACTGCCCGGCGTCCGGCCGGTGCGCGAAGGCGGCGGCGACGCGCCGGGGGTCGCGCTGGTCCACCCGGACGGCTCATGGGTCCGCCACCGCAAGCGCGGCGGCGCGGACGAGGTCGCCCAGGGTGGCCCGCGGGCGCTGTGGGAGCTGGCCGAGGCCGCCTTCGTCGAGTGGTGCGAGCTGGGCAAGCCGGACCGCGACCGGTTCGGCGTGACGGTGACCGGCGACCGCCAGGAGTTCTGGCTCGACTCCCCCGGCGGCCGTACCTGGCCACTGGCACCGAGCGGCTAAGGCAGCCGCGCGCGGATCCACTTCTCCACGTGGTCGGCCGTCGCCTCGCGGGAGACGTCCGTGGTGTCGAAGACCTCGACGCCGAGTTCGGGCGCCGACTTCTGCAGCCAGTCGTTGAACTCCAGCATCTCTTCGATCCGCGGCTCGTCCCACTCCCGCCACGCCGGGCGGGCCCGCAGGCGCGCGCGCAACGACTCCGGCGAGCCGACCAGCGCGAGGTAGTGGATCTCACTGAAGAACGCGCGCTCCGGCAGCGGCTCGAACTCCGGGGGCGCCACCGTCCCGCACAGCACGACCGGGCGGCCGTTCTGGTGCAGCACCGCCGCCATCCGCAGCCAGGCCGAGCGGAACGCCGGGACGTCGTCGCGCAGGCCCCCGATCCAGAGGATGTCCTGCTCCAGCACGACGACGTCGCCGGCGAACCGGGCCGCCAGCAGCGGCCCCATCGTCGACTTGCCGGCGCCGCTGGGCCCGGTCAGCGCGAACAGCGGCAGCTTGCGGAACGGCCGCTCGTGCCCGCACTTCACGCACGAGACGACGGCGTCCGTGACGACCGGGCTGTCCGCCAGCTCCCCGCAGGCCGGGCAGATCCGCAGGTCGAGCCCCATCTCAGTCGAACAGGTTCTCGAGGAAGCTGCGCTTGCGGTGCCCGTGCCCGTACGGCCGCGGCGAGTCCGAGTACCCGCGGTGCGGTCGCGGCGAATCCGCGTAACCACCGCGGTACGCCTTGGGCGAGTCCGGGTAGCCGCCGCGGTAGGGGCGCGGCGAGTCCGGGCGGCCGTAGTGCGCCGCCGGACCGGGCTGGTACTGCGGCGGCTGGTGGCCGTAGAACGAGCTCTCCGCACCGACGATCGCCTCGAGCTCACCGCGGTCCAGGAAGATCCCGCGGCAGCCGTCGCACTGGTCGATGTGGATGCCGTTCTTGTCGACGGTCCGCATCTGGTTCTGACACTTCGGACAAATCACCCCGCCAAGCCTACGCAAAAACGCGTCAGCAGGCGCAGAGGCAGAAGGGGTGCCCGACCGGATCGGCGTAGACGCGGAAGGTCTCCGGGCCGTCGTCGAGCAGCTTGGCCCCGAGCCCGAGCACGCGCTCGTGCGCCGCTTCCAGGTCCGTGACGTTCAGGTCCAGGTGCAGCTGCTGCGGGTTGTCCGCGGACGGCCAGGACGGCGGCCGGTAGTCGGGCACCCGCTGGAACGCGATGCCCGCGCCGCCCGCGGGGTTGGCCAGCGTCACCCAGTGCCCGTCCTCGGCCGCTTCGGGCGCCTCCCAGTCCAGCACCGAGCGGTAGAACTCGGCCAGCGCCGCCGGGTCGGGGCAGTCGAGGGCCACCACACCCAGGGTCGGTACCGCGCTCATCGTCGCTCCCTTCGATCTTGGGTAACCAGCAAAGCGATTATGTGGGTTAGCACACGCGAAGGCAACCGCCGTACACTCGGGAAGTGCACACCGACGCCTCCTTCGTGGTGGAGTTCCTCAACACGGTCAACGTCGAAGAGGGCACCGACCTGCTCGAAGACCCCGGTCAGTGGCGCGAGTGGGCGGCCGCGCACGCACTGGCCGCCAATCCGGCGGAAGAGGCCCGCGCGGCGCGGGACGCCCTGCGCGCGGCGATCGGCGACCCGCGGCTGCCCGGCGGCAGCGTCGACGTGGGCACCCGGATCTCGCTCACCTCGGACGGGCCGGCCCTGGTCGCGGACGACGTCGTCGGCGCGGTCTTCGTCGCCTGCGCCCGCCTGGTCGTGCGCGGTGACTGGATCCGGCTGAAGATCTGCCCCGCCGACACCTGCCTGTGGGCCTTCTACGACGAGTCGCGCAACCGCTCGCGCACGTGGTGCTCGATGCGGGTCTGCGGCAACCGCGAGAAGGCGCGGGGCTGGCGCGCTCGTGCCGCCGCGGGCTGAACGGTCCTCATCCGAGCGGCGGACCCTCGAACGGTTGTGGACAACTTGGGGACGAAGCACCACATATCCACGCCCCGGACGGCCCGGCCACCACACGTTGTGGACAGTCGTTAGGCCATCACCGTGAAAAGCTGTGGATAACCCGGGGGATAACTCAGCTTCCTGTGGACAACTGGTTTGAACGCCCCCCGGGTGTGGTATAGGAATCGGCGGTCAGAACAGCAGCTCCGCGACGGCGTAGATGACCAGGCCGGCGAGCGCGCCCACCACCGTGCCGTTGATCCGGATGAACTGCAGGTCGCGGCCCACCTGGAGCTCGATCTTGCGGGACGTCTCCTCGGCGTCCCATCGCTCGACCGTGTCGGTGATGATCGTGGTGATCTCCCGTGAGTAGTTCTTCACGAGGTACGCCGCGGCCCCCTCGACCCAGCCGTCGGCCTTCGACCGCAGCTGGTCGTCGGTGATCAGCCGCTGCCCGAGCGAGGTGAGCCCGAGCCGGACGCGGCGGCGCAGCTCGCTCGACGGGTCTTCGGCCGCGGTCAGCAGCATCTCCTTCGCCGTGCTCCACGCCGAGCCGATCAGCCGCTGGACCTCCTCGTGGTGCACGATCTGGCCCTTGACCTGCTCGGCGCGGGCCATCACGTCCGGGTCGGTCTGCAGGTCCTGGGCGAACTCGCCGAGGAACTTGTCCAGCGCCAGCCGCATCGGGTGGTTGACGTCGGTCTTGACCGCCCACGCGAAGGCCAGCACCTCGCCGTAGACCTTGTCCGCGAGCATCTCGTCGACGAACTTCGGCGACCAGCTCGGCGCCCGGTCCGACACCACGCGCAGCATCGTCGTGTGGTTGTCGCGGACCCACTCGTAGGCGCGGTCGCACATCAGGTCCACGAGCTTGTGGTGCGCGCCGTCGGCGAACACGCCCTGCAGGATCTTGCCCAGCGGCGGGCCCCACGGCTTGTCGATGATCCGGCGCGCGACGGCCTGCTCCATGATCGCCTGGACGTCCTCGTCCCGGAGCACGCGGACGGCCGCCCGGACCACCGTGGCCAGCTCGGACGTGACGCGCTCGGCGTTCTCCTCCTGCGCCAGCCACGCGCCAAGGCGCCGCGCGATCTCGACGCGCTTGAGCTTGTCGCGCACGACCTCCTCGGACAGGAAGTTCGAGCCGACGAAGTCGCCGAGGCTGTTGCCCAGCGCGTCCTTCTTGTTCGGGATGATCGCTGTGTGCGGGATCTTCAGCCCGAGCGGGTGCCGGAACAGCGCGGTGACGGCGAACCAGTCGGCCAGCGCGCCGACCATGCCGGCCTCGGCGGCGGCGCGCACGTACCCGACCCAGCCCGGCCAGCCGCTCGCCTGCGCCCAGCCGGCCAGCAGGAACACGAGCGTGGCGCCGAGCAGGAACGACAGCGCGACCAGCTTCATCTTGCGCAGCGCGCGCCGCTTTTCCTCTTCACCGGCCGCGCCGCCCGGTGGGTCGGCGGGCGTCACCTTCGCGGGGGTCAGTTGCTCCACATCGCCATTGTCCGTGAGGATGGCTGATCGTGCGCGAACCTGCTCTCGTCCCCCGGCTGCGGCCGTTCACCTCGACCATCTTCGCCGAGATGACGGCGCTGGCCGTCAAGCACGACGCCGTCAACCTCGGCCAGGGCTTCCCGGACACCGACGGCCCGGACGGCATGCTCGAAGCGGCGAAGAACGCGCTGTTCGGCGGGGCCAACCAGTACCCGCCGGGGCCCGGGCGGCCCGAGCTGCGGGCCGCGATCGCGCGGCACCGGCTGCGCTACGGCACCGAGTACGACCCGGACACGGAGATCCTCGTCACCGCGGGCGCCACCGAGGCCATCGCGGCAGCGTTGCTGGCGCTGACCGAGCCCGGCGACGAGGTCATCGTCATCGAGCCGTACTACGACTCCTACGCCGCCGCGGTCGCGATGGCGGGCGCCGAGCGGCGGGTCGTCGGCCTGGTCGAGGGCCCGGACGGCCGGTTCGGGCTCGACGTCGACGGCCTGCGCGCCGCCGTCACGCCGCGGACCAGGGCGATCCTGGTGAACTCGCCGCACAACCCGACCGGGACCGTCTTCACCCGCGCCGAGCTGGAGGCGCTGGCGGCCCTGTGCGTCGACCACGACCTGATCGCCATCTGCGACGAGGTCTACGAGCACCTGGTGTTCGACGTGTCCAGCGGAGTCGAGCACATCCCGCTGGTCACGCTGCCCGGCATGCGGCCGCGGACGGTGAGCATCTCCAGCGCGGGGAAGACGTTCAACTGCACCGGCTGGAAGATCGGCTGGGTCTGCTCGACGCCGGAGCTCGTCGCCGCGGTGAAGGCGGCGAAGCAGTTCATCACCTTCGTTTCGGGCGGGCCGCTGCAGCCGGCCGTCGCGCACGCGCTCGACCACGAGCTGCCCTGGGTCGACAGCCTGCGCGCGTCGCTGCAGGAGAAGCGCGACCGGCTTTCGGCCGGGCTCGCGGACGCCGGCTTCGCCGTGCGGCCGACGGCGGGCACCTACTTCGTCTGCGTCGACGTGCGGCCGCTCGGCTTCACCGACGCGGCCGATCTGGCGTGGGAACTGCCCGGCCGGGTCGGGGTGGCCGCGGTGCCGGTGAAGGTGTTCACCGATCACCCGGACGAGTGGAACCACCTGCTGCGTTTCGCGTTCTGCAAGCGCAACGAGGTCATCGACGAGGCCATCACCCGATTGCGCAAACTGGTCTGATCTCCGCGGTCCGGCTGAGTAGACGACGGCCGCGGCCGTTCCGGCGCCGCACCGGGAGCCGGCCCGGCTCGGCCGGCCCGGCGGAGCCCGGACGGGCCGGCCCGCGCGTCCGCCACTTGCCACTGTTCCTCGTCACTCTCCGCGACGACGTTCACTGCGTCCGGCAACGCCCCGCGACGGCGCCCGAGGCGACGAGGAGGCGGGGCTCCGCCTGCCGGTGCCGGTCCCGGCGGCCGCCCGGCGGGCCGGCCGGCCGGGGCGGTTCGTGCTCACGGAGGGCAGCCGCCACCCGGGCCGGCCGGCGGCGCGTGGTTTCGGCGTAGGGCAAGCGAAGCCGCCCGCGGAACCCGTTCGGCCCAGTGGCGGTCCCACATTACGGGTCAAATTCCGGTCACTTGGCCGAAACCGCGCCGCGCACACCCAGCGGAAGCGGCTCGACACAAAGCGCGTCCGGGCGCGGGGAAACATCAGGTCATCCCGGGAGTGTGCAAATTGCAGAACTCGTCCGAATGGCCGTAAGAAGACACCCGAACGGCACTGAGAGTGATCAACTTGTCGGCCGCAGATGCCTTGACCGGCAGGGCCGCTCGGTCCTACGGGCTGGATCGAACGCGGGAGAGATGAAAGACTTCCGAGCGGTGCTAGAACGAGGGCAGCCCCGGGGGAACTGCGACCTGGCCGGAGAAAGACCCCAGCAAGAACAGGCTCGAGCGGAGATCGCGGAAGCCTCAGGCGCGGACGGTGGTGGTGGCGGTGAGCAGCACGGCGAACGCGCGCCGCGACGCTCCCGTTCGGCCTGCGCTCACGCCGGGTGAAACCGAAGCCCCGTACGCGCGCGTGCGCGTGCCGCGCCCGTGGACGGCCTCGCTGCAGCGGCCCGCCGCCAAGATCCTGGTCGCCGGCGGCCTGACCCTCGCGGGCTGGCTGCTCGGCGCCGCGCTGTCCGGCAGCACCGCGTCGGCGGCCGAGCGCCCGGCGTGCCCCGAAGCACCGGTGGTTTCCACTGTGGACCACGTCGAGAAGCCGATCTGGCACGCCCGGCACCGCAAGAACCACCACGGGACCGGCGAGAGCACCTGCGTGCTGCAGCCGAAAGCCGACAGCACCGACGGCAGCGACAGCACCGAGCCCGCCCCCGCGGACGAGGCGCAGCCCCGGCCGGACGAACCGGCCCCCGCGCCGGAGACCACAAAGGACGGCTCCGCCGGCGAGCCGGCCACCACCACGGCGGACAGCGCGCCCGCCGAAGAGCCGGCCCCGGAAAGCTCTTCCGCCGACGAGCCCGCCACCCCGGAGAGCTCGTCCACCGCGGAGCAGCCGGGCGGCTCGCCCGCCGAAGAGCCCGCGATCACCACCAAGGCCACCCGGAAGACCACCTCCACCACCGGCGCACCGAAGGCCACGTCGTCCGGCGGGAACCTGCTCGGCAGCCTCGTCGGCGGCACGCTCCAAGCGGTCAGCACGGTGACCACAAAGGACACGACCGAAGCGCCGGTCAAGACGACCTCGGCCGGCGGCGACCTGCTCGGCGGCCTCGTCGGCGGTGTCGTCGACGTGGTCGGCGGCACGCTCACCACCGTGACGAACACGGTCGGCGCCGTCACGGACACGCTTTCCCACACCGTGCTCGCCCCGCTCACCCAGCCGCCCGCGGGCCACCCCGACGGGCCCGTGCTGCTGCCCATCGACGACATCCTCGGCCCGCTGTTCGGCGGCGGCTCGAACTCCGGCGGCGTCATCGCCACCGTCCCGGGCCTGATCACCGTGACCACCGCCGGCACCCAGGCGCCGGCCGCGGTCCTCGAGACCGTCCCGGCCACGACGGCGGCAGCGCAGGCGCAGCAGCAGACCACCCGGGTGGTGACGCTCGCGCGCCTGGTCGTCCGGCAGTCGCCGTCGCTCCCGGCGGTTCAGGAGCAGCCGCGCGACTCCGGCATCCACGCCTCCGGCGGCAGCTCGACGCCGGGCCTGCCCGGCGGCACCACCGCGCCGAGCGCGCCGGCCCCCACCGCCGCCCCGGGCCACGACGGCTCCGGCGGCGCCCGCCACACCTTCGCCGTCCACACCGACGACGTCACCACCACGCAGCTCAAGCTGATCGGCACCAGCCGCGACCACGAGGTCGACGGCGCGGGCCGGGAAGCCGCCCTGCCGACCACCTCCCCCGACTGACGCCCGACCGGGCCGCCGGGGACAAGTGCGTCCAAATCAAGATCGTCAAGGCGCACCCGCACGCCGTTGAGGCGTGACGTTTCCCCTGCTCCAGCCAGGAATCCGTGGCTCTTTCACGTCTCGTGACGCCGTGGCGCGTCCGACGTACCCCAGGGGCGAAAAACCATGCGAACACACCAGCTTTCCGACCGGCCGACCGCGCCCGGCCGGGTCGGATCCCGGTCCCGGCGCCGCGCTGCCCCCGCGGCGCCGGGACCCACACCGGGTGCGCTCCGGGAGCCCTTGCTCACCGCGCCGAGCGAGGACTCGCAGTACCGCGAGCGCACCTGAGCCGCCGGCTTCCCGGCACGTCGAGGGGCTGTGCCGGGAAGCCGCGGCACCCGCGAACGGGGTCACGTCCGTGAGCGGGTGTGTGGAACGACGGACCGGTGCGCTGGATGCACATGAACGCCGCCCATCCCTGGGAGCAGGCACGCATCCAGCGCACCGGTTCGTTCTACGCGATGGACGCGTCCAGGGACGCCGGCGTGCCGCGAACCGACGCTTCGGCCGCGCTCAGCCGCCGGATCGCCTCGTCGATCCGGTCCGGTGGCAGCGAAAACGGCAGCCGGATCCAGCGCTCCAGCCCGCCGTGGACGCCGAAGCGCGAGCCCGGCGCCACCTGCACGCCGTGGCTCGCCGCCGCTACTGCCAGGCGGGAACTCACCGGTTCCGGCATGCGGCACCACAGCGACAGGCCGCCCGACGGCAGCGTGAACGTCCAGTCCGGCAGGTACCGGTGCACCGCGCCGGCCAGCGCGTCGCGGTAGCCGCGCAGCTCTTCGCGCCGGCGGTCCAGCAGGCTTTCGTCGGCCATCAGCTCGGTCAGCACCAGCTGCTCGAACACCGGTGACCCGAGGTCGACCGCGTAGCGCGCCGAAACCAGCCGGCCGAGCAGGTCCTCCGACGCGCGGATCCAGCCGAGCCGCAGCCCGCCCCAGTGCGTCTTCGACGCCGAGCCGACGCAGATGGCCAGGTCGCCGGCGAACGCGGCCAGCGGCGGCGGGCCGTGCCGGGGATCGCCCTCGAGGTCCAGCTCGACGAGCGTCTCGTCCACCACGACCGGCGTCCGGGCGCGGGCCAGCACGGTGCCGAGCCGGGCGCGGCCCTCGGCGTCCAGGCGCAGGCCGGTCGGGTTCTGGAAGTCGACGACCAGGTAGGCGAAGCGCGGCGACGCCTGGCGCAGCGCCGCGTCGACCCCGGCGATGTCCCAGCCGCGCCCGCCGCTCGGGTCGAGCGCCACCGGCACCGGGATCGCGTGCGCGGCGCGGATCGCCTCCAGGGCGTTCGGGTACGTCGGCTGCTCGACCAGCACGC
This sequence comes from Amycolatopsis sp. NPDC004747, assembly GCF_053601335.1. NCBI lineage: Bacteria > Bacillati > Actinomycetota > Actinomycetes > Pseudonocardiales > Pseudonocardiaceae > Amycolatopsis > Amycolatopsis sp. NPDC004747. Next base: position 14,992 of record NZ_JBSGBQ010000016.1, read on the forward strand.
GGTCGCCGGGCCCGGCGAGCATCCGCAGGACCAGCACGAACGCGTGGTGCGCGCCGTTGGTGACCATGACCTGCGCCGGCGTCGTCGGCAGCCCGCGCTCGGTGTAGCGCCGCGCGATCCGCTCGCGCAGGCCCGGCAGGCCGCGTTCGGAGTAGCCGTGGTCGCCGAGGTGGCCGGCGAGCCGGACGCGGGCCGTGTCGACCGCCGAAGCCATGCCCGGGACCGCGGGCGAGGACGCGTGGGTGAAGTCGATCGAGCCGTCGCCCGCCGGCGCGAGCGGGCCGCGGCGGCGGCGGCCGGGCGCGGCGATCCACGAGCCCGCGCCGCGGCGGCTCGCGACCAGCCCGGTCTCCCGCAGCCGGTCGAGCGCCGCGCCGATCAGCGTCCGGCTGGCGCCGAGCGCGTCGGCCAGCTCCCGCTCGGCGGGCAGCCGGGTGCCGAGCGGGAGCTGGCCGTCGAGCACCTGCAGCTCGATGGCCGCGGCCAGGTCGGCCGCCCCTTGTCGGGAGCCACCTTGCCGCCACGAGCCCAGCATGACGGCCAATCGTGGTCCTGAGATCCGGCCACCGACCGGGAGCACGGGTTCCATAAGACCAATATCCTGGAATTGGCTATGGTTTACCAGGCCACTGGGCGGTGATAGTGGAGACGTGGCTCAGATCGACCTCCGGCCCGTCCGGATCTCCCGCGACCCCGTCCGCCGCAGCGTGCAGCTCCTGGCCGGCCTCACGCTCTACGGCGCCAGCGTCGCCCTCGTCACCCGCGCCGGCCTCGGCCTCGAGCCGTGGAGCGTGCTGGCCGAGGGCGTCATGAAGCACACCGGCCTGACTTTCGGCACGGTCACCGGCCTGATCTCGGTGGCCGTGCTCCTGCTGTGGATCCCGCTGCGCCAGCGACCCGGGATCGGCACCATCGCGAACGTCGTGATCATCTCGGTGGTGGTCGACGTGGTCCGGGCGTTCCTCCCGGACCAGCACGAACTGGGCTGGCAGATCGCGCTGCTGGCCGGCGGCGTCGCGCTCAACGGCGTCGCGACCGCCACCTACGTCGGTGCCCGGCTGGGCCCCGGCCCCCGCGACGGCCTGATGACCGGGCTCGCCGGGCGCACCGGCTGGTCGGTCCGGCTGGTGCGCACCGGCATCGAGATCACCGTGGTGGCGGCCGGCTTCCTGCTCGGCGGAACCGTCGGCGTCGGCACGGTGCTCTACGCGCTGGCCATCGGCCCGCTCACCCAGGCGCTGCTGCCGCTGACCACCTGGCGCGAGCGGACCGCCTAACCCGCCTTGCGCTGCTGGACGGCCCGGCGCAGCGTCAGGTAGTCGGCGCCGCGCCGGGCGAGGACGTCGTCGGTGCCGCGTTGCTGGGCCAGCGCGAGCAGGATGTGCTCCTGGCCGAGGTGCTTGTCGCCCAGCCGGACGGCCTCCTTCAGGCTCAGCTCCAGCGTCTTCTTCGACTGCGCGGTGAAGGGGATGTGCCCGCGCTTGGCCGGGCCGAGCCGGCCGGACAGGGCCCCTTCGCCGTGCGTCTGCTCGACGCGTTCGACGATCTGCTCGACGTCGATGCCGAGCTCGGTGAGCGCCTCGGCGTCGGCGTCGCTCACCCCGCCGCGGCGCCGGGTGCGGGCCAGCTCGGCCGCGATGTCGTCGGTGGACACGCCCAGCTCGGCGAGCACCGGCGCGGCGGTTTTCACCAGGCCCGCGAGCAGGTGGGCGGGCCCGATCTCCACCGAGCCGGACTCCCGCGCCACGATCTGCGCCTCGATCACCGCGAGCCGCGCGTCCGCCGTGAACCGCTCGAACATCAGTGCCTCCCGTACTTCTTGTGCACGGCCTGCCGGCTGACCCCCAGCTCGGCGGCGATCTCCTGCCACGACCAGCCGTGCACCCGCGCGCTGCGGACCTGCACGGCCTCCAGCTGTTCCAGCAGCCGCCGGAGCGCGGCGACCGCGCGCAGCCCCACCCGGGGATCGCGATCACCCGCCCGGGCGGCCAAATCCGTCGCTTCCGTCATGCTTGTCAACCTACGTTGACATCACGACCCTGTCAACCTCAGTTGACACGCTCAGCGCGAACGCCCGGAACGGGCGACGTACAGTCGGGTGATGCCCGAGATCGCGATCGCCGAACGGGCCGGGGTGGGCGCCGACGGCCACCCACGCCCCACCGAGGACCACGTCGTCGTGCTGCCCAACGCGGTGCTCGTTCTGGACGGCGCCACCTCGGCGGACCCCTCGCAGCCCCCGGGCGGCTGGTACGCCGAGCGGCTGGCCCGGCGCCTCGCCGCCGACCTCCGCGCGGCACCGGAAGCCGACCTGGCCGAGCTCCTGACCAGCGCGATCGCCGCCCTCGCCGCCGAGCACGACCTGCGGCCGCAACGCTCGCCGTCGAGCACGGTCGCGGCCGTGCGCTGGCTCGAAGACCGCGTCGACGCGCTGGTGCTGGCCGACAGCCCGGTGGTCGGCTTCGGCGGCTTCGGCGTGGACGTCGTCTCCGACGACCGGCTGACCCGGCTGCGGCGGCGCGGGATGCTCCAGACCGGCGCCGACGTCCGGCGCCGGCGCAACGCCCACGACGGCTTCTGGGTCGCCGAAGCCGTCCCGGGTGCCGCCGCGCACGCGGTCCGGCGCAGCTGGCGGCGCGCGGACGTCGACGCGGTCCTGCTGGCCAGCGACGGCGTGTCCATCGGCGTCGACCAGTACGAGCTCTTCGACTGGCGCGAGGTGCTGGCGGTCACCCGCGGCGACGGGCCCGACGCCGTGCTCGACGCCGTCCGCACCGCCGAGAAGCAGGATCCGGACGGCGAACGCTGGCCCCGGCCGAAGCGGCACGACGACCAGGCGCTCGTCCTGGTCGACTTCGAATCAGGGGGTTAATCAGGGTCTTCCCTGATCACGGGCGGTCACGTTCCCGAGACCCTGGACGGCATGGGGATCGAAGCGGGGACGCGGACGAGGCCGTGGCGGCTCGTCGCGCTGGGTGCGGTCGGGTGGGGCCTGTTCACCGCCGTGGTGCTGCACATCGTCAGCTCACGCAATCCGGTGTACGACACGTTGTCCAGCTACACGGTGACCGACCGCGGCGAAGGGATGCTCGCGGCGAGCGTGCTCTCACTGGCGATCGGGTCGCTGGCCGTGCTGGGCGCACTGCAGGTCGCGGGGGTGCCGCTGTCGCGGACGACCCGGCTGCTGCTCGCGTTGTGGGCGCTCGGGCTGGCCGCGGCGGCGGTCTTCCCGGCCAGCTACCCGGAGGCGCCGAACCCGGTGAGCGGCGAGATCCACCTCTACGCGTGCCTGGTCGCGTTCTGCAGCCTGCCGGGTGCGGCGGTCTCGCTGCTGGAGCCGTTGCGGGGCCGGCCGGAACGCGTCGCGCTGGTCCGGGCGATCCGGCTGACCGCGGGCGCCTTCGCGCTCTTCGCGCTGAGCTTCGTGTTCGTGCGGCTCAGCGAGGCCGGGGTGGCGCCGTTCCACGAGATCTCCGTCGCGTTCCCGATCGGCGTCATGCAGCGGCTGCTGCTGCTCGCCGACGTCGCGCTGCTGATGACGCTGCTGGGGCTCGCGACCCGGCTGGAATCAGCCTTCGACGGCCGCCGCGAATTCGGGCGCGTAGCCGTACAGGCCGGGCATGCCGCCGGTGTGCAGGAACACCACGTGGTCGTCCGGGGCGAAGTGGCCCGCCCATTCGATCAGCGCGGCGGCCACCTTGCCGGTGTAGACCGGGTCGAGCACCACGCCCTCGGTGCGCCCGAAGAGCCGTAGGGCGGCCCAGACCGCGTCGGTCGGGATGCCGTAGCCGGGGCCGAGGGTGGAATCGCCCAGTCTCGCGTGCGTGAAGGGCGGCGACGCCACGCCGAGGAGCTTGGCCGCGCCGTCGACGAGTTCGTGGAGGTTCTCGGTGGCTTCGTCGAGCGGGTGGCTGACGCAGGCGATGCCGACGCCGAGGTTCCCGAGCAGCGCGGTGGCCAGGACCACGCCGGCGGCGGTGCCGCCGCTGGCGTGCGGGACGACGAGGTGAGCGCGCTCGACACCGCGTTCTTCCAGCTGCTTCGCCAGCTCGTGGGTGGCGCGGACGTAGCCGAGCGCGCCGAGGTCGTTGGAGCCGCCGACCGGGATGGTGGCGACCTTCCGGCCGTCCTTCCGGGCTTCGGCGACCAGGCGGTCGTAGGTGCGGCCGGTCTCTTCGCCGTCCGCGCAGACGTGGACGGTCGCGCCGAAGAGCCGGTCGAGGGGGAGGTTGCCGCCGTGTTCGTACGCCTCGCCCTCGCGCGGGACCTTGGCGGTGAGCACGAGTTCGCAGCGCAGGCCCAGCTTCGCGCACGCGGCGGCGGTCTGGCGGCCGTGGTTGGTCTGGAGCGCGCCGAAGGTGATCACGGTGTCCGCGCCGGCCGCCTGCGCGGCGCCCAGGTGGTATTCGAGCTTGCGGAGCTTGTTGCCGCCGGCGCCGAGCGGGTGGACGTCGTCGCGCTTCAGCCAGAGGTTCCGCAGGCCGAGGGCTTCGCCGAGCCGGGGCGCCTCGTGCAGCGGGGTCGGCCGGCCACCCAGGTCGACGCGGGGGATCGCCGCCAGCGCGGCGTCGGGGAATCCGGCGAAGTCGAACGTCATCGGCCCTCCAAGCTCTTTCCGCCCACTTTAGAGCGGGAGTAGCCGGAGACCGCCGGTATCCGGTAACGTTCGTTCGAACGAACGAGAACTTCGGGGGCCACCATGACCGCTACGAGCCTCGACTTCACGGGTCTCGCCGCCCAGGCCGCGCGGCTCGCCGCGGGTGAGGCCGGTTCCGCCGAGCTCACCGCGGCCGCGCTCGGGCGCGCGCACGCCAGCCAGCCGACGCTCAACGCGTTCCGCCACCTGCGTGACGACGAGGCCCTCGCCGAAGCCGCGGCCGCGGATCGGCGCCTGGCCGCCGGTGAGCGCGCTCCCCTGCTCGGCGTGCCGGTCGCGATCAAGGACGACGTCGACCTCACCGGCCTGCCCACCTCCTTCGGCTGCCCCGGCGAATTCCCGTGCGCGACGGCCGACGCGCCCGCGGTCGCGCTGCTGCGCGAGGCCGGAGCTGTGATCATCGGCAAGACGAACACCCCCGAGCTGGGTCAGTGGCCGTTCACCGAAGGCCCCGCCTTCGGCGTGACGCGCAACCCGTGGCACACCGGCCACACCCCAGGGGGTTCTTCGGGCGGGAGCGCGGCCGCGGTGGCGTCGGGGGTCATCGCGGCCGCGCTCGGGTCCGACGGCGCCGGCTCGGTGCGCATCCCGGCCGCGTGGACCGGGCTGGTCGGCATCAAGACCCAGCGCGGCCGGATCCCCACCGGCGGCGAGCTGTTCCACGGCCTCACCGTGCTCGGTCCGCTGGCCCGCACGGTCGAAGACGCCGCCCTGCTGCTCGACGCCGCCGCCGGGACGGCCGGGGTGTTCCGCGCGGCCGCCGCGCGCGAGCCGGGGAAGCTGCGGATCGGCCTGTCCACGCGGATCCCGTTCACCGCCACCAAGACCCGCCTCGACCCGGTCGTCGAAGCCGCCGTGCGCCGGCTCGCCGAGTCGCTCGCCGGGCTGGGCCACGAGATCGTCGAGGTCGAACCGGATTACGGGCTGATCGGGCTGACGTTCCTGCCGCGGTCGCTCACCGGCGTCCGCGACTGGACGCTGCGGGTGCCCGACCGCGCCGGGCTCGACCCGCGCACGCGCAGCAACGCCGGCCACGGCCGGCTGCTCGCCGGACCCGCGCTGCGGCTGGCCCGCGCCCTCGAACCGGGGCTGCACCGGCGGATCGGCTCGGTGTTCGGCCGCGTCGACGTGCTGCTGACGCCGACCACCGCGACCCCGCCGCCGCCGATCGGCAGGTTCGACGGACTGTCCGGCTGGGAGACCGACCAGGCCATGATCGCCGCCTGCCCGTACGCTTGGCCGTGGAACGTGCTGGGCTGGCCGGGGGTCAACGTCCCGGCCGGGCAGACGGCGGACGGGCTGCCGCTCGGCGCGCAGCTGCTCGGCCCGTCGCACGCCGAGGAGCGGCTGGTTTCGCTCGCCGCGCAACTGGAAGAGGTCGAACGGTGGCCGGAGCGGCATCCGGAGACAAGCTGGTAAGCACCCGTGAAGCCATCCTGCGCGGCGCGCTGACCGTCGTCGGCGAACACGGCGTCGGCGGGTTGACGAACCGCCGGATCGTCGCCGCGGCGGGTGTCTCGCTCGGTACGTTGACCTACCACTTCCCCAGCCAGACGGCGTTGCTGCGCGAGGCGATGCTGTTGTTCGTCGAGGACGAAACGGCGAAGCTCGGCGCGATCGTGGACGGCCACCGCTCGGCGGGGCTCTCGGTGGAGCAGGCGGCCTCGGTGGTGGAGCACGTGATCGCGCAGCTGCCGTTCGGCGCGGATGAGCTCGGCGCGCACGAGCTGTACCTCCAGTCCGCACGGGACCCGGAGCTGCACGAAGCGTCTTCGCGATGCTTCGCAGCGTACGACGAGCTGGCAGTGACGATCCTGGCGGCGCTGGGCGTCCCGGAGCCGCACCGGCTGGCCGGGCCGGTGGTGGCGCTGATCGCGGGCTTGCAGCTGCGGCGGCTGGCGACGGGTGAGACGGACACGCCGGTGGCCGAGCCGCTGATGATGCTGATCCGCGGGGCTTGATGGCGCGGGCGATCGTCCGCGGCACGGCGGCGTGGAAGTACTTCGGCGACTTCCGCGACGCGTTCCTGGCCGAGCAGGTGCTGGTGCTGCAGGTGGCGCACCCGGTCGTGGCGGCGGGCGTCCGCGATCATTCGGACTACGCATCGGATCCCTGGACCCGGCTGATGCGAACGGTCGCCTCGCTGTCGATCTACGTCTACGGCGGCCCGGCGGGCGCGCGTGTCGAGGCGGCGCGGTTGCGGTCCCTGCACCGGAACTTCACGGGTTCGGCGGACGGACGCCGCTACAGTGCGCTGGACCCGGCGGCGTACGCGTGGGTGCACGCGACCCTGGTGAAGGCTCCTGTTGACGCGCAACGGTTTTTCGGCGTGCCAATGTCCAAATCGGAGCTTGCCGAGTACTACGCGCAGATGTGCGACATCGGGCGGGTCCTCGGGGTTCGCGAACGCGACCTGCCGCGGGACTGGGCGGAGTTCGAGCGGTACTACGACGCGATGGTCGCGGGTTTCGGGACGAACCCGACGATGGAGACGCTCCTCGAGACGATCCGGACGGTGCCCAAACCGGTGCGCTGGCTGCCGGACTCGTGGTGGCGGTGGTTCCGGGAGGGGCAGCTGTTCCTGGTGCGGGCCACGTTGCCGCCTTCGTTGCGGGAGGCGCTGGGTCTCCAGTGGACGGATTCGGACGAGCGACGGTTTGCGCGCTTTGCGGCTTGGGTGCGGGTGGTGGGCAGGCCGATCCCGGCGGGGTTGCGGACGGCGCCTATGCGGTGGACCGGGAAGCTCAACGTCTGGTTTCGCGCGCACCCGCGGGTTTATCGGGTGCTGATCCGGCATGAAGGGCCGGGGGCGAAGCCTCGCCTTTGAACGCTTCCGAGGCGGGCGGCGCGGGTGGCTGAGGGGCGGGCTCTGAGTGGGTGCAGGCCGGACTCGCGTGCTTGAGAGCCGAACTCGCGTGATCGGAGGCGCAACTCGCGTGACTGAGGGCGGAACTCGCGTGAGCAGAGGCGCAACTCGCGTGACTGAAGGCCGAACTCGCGTGACCAGCGGCGCAACTCGCGTGACCGGAAGCGCAACTCGCGTAACCAGAGGCGCAACTCGCGTGACCGGAAGCGCAACTCGCGTAACCAGAGGCGCAACTCGCGTGATCGGAGACGGAACTCGCGTGACCAGAGGCGGAACTCGCGTGATCGGAGGGGCAACTCGCGTGACTGGCAGGGCTTCTCGCGTGATTGGAGGGGCATCACTCGCCACCGGCCGGGGCGGCGCGAAGCGGGCGGAGCGGCCAGTCGCGAGCGAGGGCCCGCGGGGGCGCCCCCCGTCTCCAGCGTATCGGCCGGCTATGACAGAAACCGGGCACGACCGCGCCCGCTAAGCCGGGTTGTGCACATCTCGCCTTGATTGTGGACCGGTGCGGGCGTAGTGGGCTCGGGCCTTGGCTCGGTTGCCGCAGCGGGACATCGAGCACCACTGGCGGTTGCGGCGCGGTGAGGCGTCGCAGAACCTCAAGCCGCAGTCGTCGGCCGCGCAGACCCGGACCTCCGCCTCGCTCGTCGCCAGGTCGATCGCGTCCGCCGCCAGCGCCGCGAACGCCGCCGCCACCGGGTCCTTCGGGGCCGGGACCTCGCGTCGCAGCTCGCCGCCCACCAAGGCCAGGCGGGGTGGGGGCGCCGTGGCCGAAGCCGCCGCGTTGTTGACCAGCTCCACGTCCATCGAAGACAGCTCCTCCGGCGGCAGCAGCACCCGGTCGATCGCCTCCCGCAGCGCCTTCGCCGCCAGCACGTTGCCCGCCGTCACCGGCACCGGGCCCGTCGTGAACCCCGCCAGCGAGAGCCACTCGGCCAGCGCGTCCGGCCCGGTCAGCAGCTCGAAACCCGTCGAGTGCCTGCTGCGCAGCGTGTTGACGAGGTCGAGGCACGGCCGTCCGCCGTCGAAGACCCACTCCATGCCGGTCATTCTAACCCTTGAAGACAGTTAGAAGCAGCGCTACCGTCTAACCCTATGAACCGGTTAGAGAGCATGGCCACCGTGAACGGCATCCGCGTGCACTACCTCCGCGCCGGCGACGGCCCACCGCTGTTCCTGCTGCACGGCTGGCCGCAGACGTCGCACTGCTGGCGCCGGGTACTGGCGCCCCTCGCCGAGACGCACACCGTGATCGCCCCCGACCTGCGCGGCTACGGCCGCAGCGACAAACCGAGGTCCGGCTACGACAAGCGCACGATGGCCGCCGACGTCGCCGCGCTCGCCGAGCACCTCGGCTTCGCGAAGGTCGCCGTCGCCGGGCACGACCGCGGCGGCCGGGTCGCCCACCGCTGGGCCCTCGACCGCCCGGACCAGGTCGGCCGCCTGGCCGTGCTCGACATCGCCCCGACCCGCGCGATGTGGCAGCGCCTCGACGCCGGCGTCGCCAAGGCGTACTGGCACTGGCTCTTCCACCTCCAGCCCGACCTGCCGGAACTCCTCGCGGGCCGGAACATCGCCGGCTACCTCGGCTACTTCTTCGAACGCTGGACCCACCAGCGCCACGCCCTAGACGCCGACGCGCAGGCCGAGTACGTCCGCGCCTTCGAACAGCCCGGCGCCCTCCGCGCCGGCTTCGACGACTACCGCGCCTCCTTCCCCGACGACGCCGACCTCGACGACGCCGACTTCGCCGCCGGAAAGCGCCTCACCCAGCCAGTTCTCGCGCTCTGGGGCGCGAACGGCCTGCTCGGCACCCTGCCGACGCTCGACATCTGGCGGGAGTACGCCGACGACGTCACCGGCGCGGCCCTGGCCGAGTGCGGCCACTTCCTGCCGGAGGAACAACCCGGCGAAGTGGTCGCCCACCTGCGGAAGTTCCTCGACCCCTGAGGTTCCCCGGGCCGGGAGTCCCCCGAACCGGGGATCGGGATTCCCTCGCCGCCGTGACGCCCGCCACCGGTCCCACCGGTTAGGTTCGGCGCACGATGGGGAGCAAATCGATAGCTGCACTGCTGACGCTGCTGGCCGTTTTGGGGATCGCGGCCGGCAGCGGAACCGCGTACGCCGACGGCGCACCGAGCGGCGCCGACGTCCAGGTCGCCCAGACGCTGGGCACGCGCGAGCTGACCGTGATCATCCGCCGCGTCGACACGACGCCGTCGCCGCTGCGGGTCGACGTCGTGACGCACCAGGGCACCGCGCCCGGCACGCTGCAGCTGGCCCTCGCGGCCGACGGCGTCCCGAGTTCACGCGCGGAGGTCGTCCTGGGTGCCGCCCCTGGCGCGTACCCGGGAAATCTCCGGGTCGGCAAACCGGGTCCGTGGGAGCTCTCGCTGGCAGATGACAGCGGGCATCAGGCGACGATCCCGTTCGTCGTGCCCGCGCGGGTGGTCCCGCCGTGGGAAAAGGCGACCTACGGCGGGTTCGTCGCCGCGGGGGCGTTCCTGCTCATCGCCCTGGTGGTCGGGGTGCGGGCGAGGCGGACGGCGTTCGCGCTCATCCCGGGCGCCGGCGTGGTCGCCGCGATCGCCGTCGCGGTCACCGGGGCGCTGCTGTCGGCGGGCACTCCCCCGCCGCCGGCGCCCGGCAGCCAGCTGGACCCGACGTTCGACAACGTCACCGACCCGTACGCGAACGCGCAGCTGTCCACAACGGACTACTCGCGGCCACCGGTGAACCTGGCCGTCCGAACCGGGAACGACGAGCTCGAGCTGCGGCTCACCGACGGCGCCACCGGCCGCCCGGTGGACGACCTGCTGGTGCACGACAACGCGCTGGTGCACCTGGTGCTGGTCTCGCCGTCGGGCAGGCTGAGCCACCTGCACCCGGTGCGTGTCGGCCCCGGCGACTACCGCGTCACCGTCACCGATCCGGAGGCGGGCACGTACGCCGTCGCGGCCGAACTCGCCCGGCGCGGCGGCGGGGTCCAGCTGGCGCGGTCCACTGTGGACTTCCAAGGCACCGCCGCCCCCGCACCCGAGCCGCCCGGCGCCGGCCCACGGACGGTCGACGGCACCCCGGTCGAGCTCACCATCGGCCAACCCACCGCGGGCCAGGGGGCGCCGACCACGATCACCGCGCACTTCCCCGGCCAGGACCTCCAGCCGTGGCTGGGCATGCTCGGGCACCTGATCATCGCCGGGCCGATCACCGGTCCCGTCGGCGAAACCGCCGCGAAGGCACCCACCTGGGCGCACGTCCACGCGATGGTCCCGCCGGTCGCGGGCCAGCGTGACCGTCCTGATGAGACGGTCGCCGCGTACGGCCCGGACGTCGGTTTCACCTACACCTTCGCCCAGCCCGGCCGGTACCGGATCTGGCTGCAGGCCGAACGCGGCTACCGGGTGCTCACCGTGCCCGCCGTGGTCGACGTCCCGGCGACCGGAGCCGGCCGATGAAGCGCCCGACGTTGCTGATCGCCGCCGTCGCCCTGGTCGCCGCGGCCGGAGCCGCCTGGCTGCTCTGGGGTGGCGGTGCCGCGAAACCCACCGCCCAGCAAGCGGTTTCCGGTCCCTACACCGTGCAGTTCTCCGCGGAGCAGCCGCGCATCGGCGGCAACACGTTCGCGGTGGCGGTGACCGGGCCCGCGCCCGAAGCCGTGACGGTCGCGCCGGTCATGGCGCAGATGGGGCACGCGCTCGCGCCGGTGCCCGCCGGACCGGACGGGCCCGGCCGCTTCCGCGCCACCGGCGTCGGGCTGCCGATGGCCGGGCAGTGGGAGATCACCGTTTCGCTGCGCGGCCCCGGCGGGCCCGCGCAGGTCGTCTTTCCCGTGTTGGTCAAGTGAAGGAGGGGGAATGGATCTCACCGCGGCCGGCGTGCGCACCACGTCGGCGACGAAACAGGCGCGGACCGGGTTGCTGCCGGCGAACGTCGTGCTCGGGGGGTCGCTGCTGTCGCTGGTCGGGCTCACCTGGGACATCCAGTGGCACGACGACGTCGGGCCGGACACGTTCTTCACGCTGCCGCACCTGTTCCTGTACGCGGGCAGCGCGGTCGTCGGACTGGCGAGCCTCGCCGTCGTGCTGCTGACCACGGCGGCGCGGCGCGCGGGACGGCCGGTCGACCCGCGGATCGGCGGCCGCGTGATCAACGTCTTCGGCCGGACGTTCGCGGCGCCGCTCGGTTACCTGGTCTCCGGCATCGGCGCGGCGACCTTCCTGCTGTACGGCCTGTGGGACCAGTGGTGGCACGGGCTCTACGGCTTCGACGCGGTCATCGACTCACCGCCGCACATCGGGCTGCTGCTGGCCATCACGGTGGCGCTGATCGGCACCACCGCGGTGTTCGCCGCGGCGCGGGAGCACCGCTGGGGCCGGCTCGGCACGCTGGCCTCGTTGACCGTGCTGCTGACCTTCGGGCCGGTGCTGGCGCTCGGGTTGCAGCAGGTGCCGGACGACTACGCCGACGCCGTCGCGATCGGGACGTCGATGATGGCGGTGCTGCTGGTCGCCGTCGGCGCCGGGTTCCTGCGCCGTCCGGGCGGGGCGGTGGGCACCGCGGCGCTGGCCGCGGCCGTGCAGGCGGTGTTCTGGTGGTTCTCGCCGTGGGCGGCGAAGGCCTACGCGGACATGGTCGGCTTGCCGCTGCGCGACGCGATTTCCGGGGTGCCGGCGATGCCGTCGCTGGCGCCGATGGCGCTGCTGCCGGTGGCCGCGCTGATGGAGCTCGGCTACCTCACCGGGCGGCGCCGGGGGTGGCGTGCGGGCCGGGTTTCCGTGGTCACCGGCGGGATCGCCGGGCTGCTGATCGGGCTGAGCCTGCCCCTGCAGCGGGCGATGCTCTACACCGGCGCGCACGTGCCGCCGGCCTGGTACCTGGCGACGACGGCCGTGCTCAGCGCGGCGCTGGGGCTGCTCGGTGGGTTCGCCGGGTGGCGGTTCGGCGGGATGCTCTGCCTGCTGGCGCCCGCGAAGAAGGGGGAAACCGCTGATGCGTAAGAGTCTGCTCGCGTTGGCCGCCGTCGCCGGGCTGCTGTTCGCGACCGCGGCACCGGCGAACGCCTACGAGCCGGTCAACATCGTGCACACCGAACGGGTGCAGGCCGGGCCGTACGGGCTGACCGTCGGGTTCAGCACCTGGCCGCTGAAAGCCATGCAGTCGCTGGACTTCACCTTCATCCCCGACGGCGGGATCGAGGGCAAGTCCGGCACGCTCACCATGGTCAACCCGGAGGGCGGCCCGAACCGGAAGCAGCCGCTGGTCCGGCACCCGCGCAAGCTCGAGGTGTGGGGGCTCGACGTCCGGTCGATGCCGCGCCCGGGCGACTGGACGTTCCGCTTCACGGTCAACGGCCCCGCCGGCTCCGGCACCGGCGAGCTGCGCGCGTTGCCGGTGCTGGAACAGCCGGGGCCGCCGATGGGCGTGAGCTGGGCGATCAGCACGTTGCCGCTGATCGGGCTCGTGGTGCTCGTCGTGGTGGCCTGGCGCCGGACCCGCAGCCGCCTGCGCGGCGGCGAGCTTCCGGCAATCGGGTGAGATTCCCCTCACATCGGGTGTCCGGACGTACTCCGGCAGTCGCGAAGGCCTCCTTCACCGTAGAGAGCGGGGAAGGAGGCCTTCACCATTTGTCTTCCGCGTAGCGGGCGATCAGGCGGGCAGGTCGAACTGGCCGGCTTTGACGGCGATCAGGAACGCTTCCCACTCGGCGGTGTCGAACACGAAGACCGGGCTGGTCGCGAGCTTGGTGTCCCGGACGCCGATCAGGCCTTCGCGGCCGAGGTTGACCTCGACGCAGCTCCCGCCGTTGGGCTCGCTGGCGAACGACTTCTCCCAGGCGGCCTCTTCGAACAGGGTCACGGCCGTGTTCGGATCGTAATCCGCGAACGACGGATAATCCGCCATGGGTCGTACCTCCGAGGATCGATGGGGGGCGCGGTCGTGACCTGGTCGAAGGCACCCGCTCCCGGCTACTCAGTGTCTCAATGGAGCAAGCCACAGGGCCAAGCGGGTGATCAACTGGGTCCGGCCTCGACATGAAGATTATTCCAGGAGTAGGATTAATCGCATCGGCCGGGGCGCTGGTGTCGGTGAATGACTGCCTGCTCGCGGCGGGCGGTCGACGACACGGGCCGAAGTGCTGAACCGGCCGAGTGCCGGAAGACCAGAGGACCGACCAAGCCAAGCCACCGCAGGACCTCATGGGGGAGGAACAGCGTGATCGCCGAGGACAGTGCGCCACCCGGCGCACTCGCCGTGACCAGGCCCGACGTCTCCGCGGCCGAGCCGGTCCGGACTCCGGGTGCGGAAGCGTTTTCCCTGGGGAACGCCGAGGCACCGCGACGAGAGCTGGGGGTGTAGACGAATGGCCGTCCGGGTGAACTCGCTCTTCTGCCGCGAGGACGAAGGACACCGTGGCCGCCGGGGGATCGGCAACGAGCTGCGGAACCGCTTCGGCTTCAGCCTGATCCAGGCGCCGCTGCGCAAGACCACCACGTGGGCCACGGACCAGGACCTCCCGCTGCGGCGTCACGCCGACGGGGTCCGCACCACCCGCCCGCTGGAAGCCGCGATCGATCTGACGCCGCTGATGCGCGGCCGCATCGGCTCGCGCGCCTGACAACCCGAACTGCTGTACCACCGCGAAAGAGCCCCGGTTTCCTGCGGAACCGGGGCTCTTGTCATGCGTGGCTGCGGTTTTCACAGCAGCGGGGGTTTCCGCAGCAGCAGGCAGCCGTGCCGCATCGGCCGTTCCCCCGCGCCCGGCTCGCGGTACAGCCGCCCCACTTCGGCGAGCCCCGCCGCGGCCGCCAGCTCCGCCAGTTCGTCCAGCGGCCAGCTGTAGGCGGTTGTGACCTTGTGGTCGAACGACGTCCGCGGGCCGCCACCGGATTCGAAGCACCCCAACAGAACGTGACCGCCGGACGCCAACGTTCGGGCGAATTCGGCGAAGTACCCCGGCACCTCCGCTGGTGGGGTGTGGATCACCGAGTACCACGACAGGATCCCGCCGAGCGACGCGTCCGCCAGCTCCAGCGCCGCCATGGACCCGACCTCGAACCGCAGGTCCGGGTGAGCGGCCCTGGCGAGCGCGATCATCGCGGGCGAGAGGTCGACGCCGAACGCGTCGAGCCCCAGCGAACGCAGGTGCGCCGTCAGGTGCCCGGGCCCGCAGCCGAGGTCGGCGACCGGGCCGCGTCCGCGGACGGAATCCGCGAACGCCGCCCACGCGGCCCGCTCCAGCGGGTGCTTGTCCCAGACCTCGGCGGCGAATTCCGCGTACTGGTCGGCGATCGCGTCGTAGGCGGCCGCCGTCACGGCTTGCGGCCGAGGCCGCAGAGGTGGCCGACGAACGCCGGGTCGTTCGCGAGCTTCTTGGTGGCCTTGGACTCGATCTCCTCCGGGTGCCACTGCGGGAGGTAGACGATGCCGGGCTCGACCAGCTCCAGTCCCTCGAAGAACGAGGTGAACTCGGCGCGGCTGCGCAGGTGCAACGGCGTGCTCGACTGGTTGTACTGCTTCATGATCGATTCGCGGCTTTCCGCGTCGGCCATCTCGTGCAGGTCGTCGTCGGTCAGGTGCGAGGACAGGAAGTACGAGCCGGCCGGCAGCAGCGTCAGGTACTTGCGGATGGTCTGGGCCACCGGCTCGTCGGCGCCGAGGAAGTAGAGGACGCCGACCATGATCAGGCCGATCGGGCGGTTCGGGTCGAGGACGCCGGTGTCGAGCGCGCGCTTCCAGATGTCGGCCGGGTCGCGCAGGTCGCCCTGCAGCACCGCGTGGCGCCCCGCGACGCCTTCCTTCTCCAGCAGGATCTGGGAGTGGGCCACCGCGACCGGCTCGTTGTCGACGTACACGCACCGCGCGTCCGGGTTGACCTCCGTCGCGACCTCGTGGACGTTGCCGACGGTCGGGACGCCGGAGCCGAGGTCGAGGAACTGGTCGATGCCGTTGCGCGCCAGGTACCGCACGCCCCGGCCGAGGAAGTCGCGGCCGGCGCGGGCGACGGTCTTGATCATCGGGAAGGTCTTGACGGCCTGTTCGCCGAACTGCCGGTCGATGGCCCAGTTGGCGTCGCCGCCGAGGAACCAGTCGTAGATGCGGGCGGCGTTCGGCCGTTCCAGGTCCACGCCTTCAGGGGCTTCGGGGTCCTGCGTCGTCATTGCGTCCTCCAGGCTTGCGGCCGACACCGCCGACCACGCTCGCGAGGGGGACCGTGGCGGCGCCGGGCTCCGGGCGCCACTCTCCCACAGGCACGATCCCGGGCTCGACGACGTCGAAGGTACCGAAAAACGCGGCGATCTCGTCGAGCGACCGGGAAACCGCGGGCGAGCTCGACCGCTCGGACAGCTTCACGAGCTTCCGGATCTGCTCCAGCTCGTCGCCTTCGACGCCGGACTCGGTCGCGTGCGAAAGCACGTACGCCGACCCGGGCGCGAGGAGCGTCCGGTAGTCGCGGATGGCTTCGCGGACGCCGGTGACGTCGGGCAGGAAGTGCAGCACGGCCACGGTCAGCAGCCCCATCGGCCGGTCCGGGTCGAGCACGCCGGTGGCCAGCGCGGCGTCCCAGACCTCGCCGGCGTCCCGCAGGTCGGCGTGCAGCACCGCGTGGCGTTCGGGGTCGCCGGCCTCCTCGAGCAGCATCCGCCCGTGCGCAACGGCGACGGGTTCGTTGTCGACGTACACGCACCGGCTGTCGTCGACGTGGTCGTCGGCCACCTCGTGCACGTTGCCCGCGGTGGGGATGCCGGAGCCGAGGTCGAGGAACTGCGTGATGCCCTGGGCGACGCAGTAGCGCACCGCCCGGCCCAGGAAGTCGCGGTTGGCGCGGGCCAGGGTCTTCGCCAGCGGGAACACCTTCAGCGCCTGCTCGCCGTACTGGCGGTCGATGGCCCAGTTCGCCGTGCCGCCGAGTGCCCAGTCGTAGATCCTCGCCATGTTCGGCCGGTCGAGGTCGACGGCGTCGGGGAGGAAGTCGGGGTCCACGATGTCCACTTCCGGTGGATTCGAGCGCAACAGAGTGACTCTACCGAAAGTTGTTCACCGGTCGGGACAGCTGACGCCGCCATTCGCCCTATTGGAGCTGCTGCATCTGCGCGCGGTAACCCTCCGCAAGCTCCTTGAGGAACTGACGGGTCTCCTGGCGTTCCAGCGCGGCTCCGCGCAGCCTGTCCCACGAGTCGACGAAGATGTTGAAGTCCTTGACGTCGTCGAGGTAGAGCCCGCCCGCGGAGTGCTCGATGTAGACGAAGTCGCGGGTGCGGTCCGGGAACCGCATGATCGTGAAGTCGTTGGGCACCGCGGCCAGCCGCGCGCCGAAGGGCAGTACGTGCACGTAGACGCGCGGGTGCTTCTCCAGCGAGAGCAGGTGCTCGACCTGGTCGAGCATCACCGCCGGCGCGTACCCGCCCGGGGCCCGGCGCAGCGCGCCTTCGCTGATGATGAAGCGGTAGTACGGCGGCTGCTGCTGCTCGAACACCGCCTTGCGGTCGAGGCGGTTGCGGACCAGCGACGTCACGTCCGTCGCGCCGGCCTCGGTGAACTGCTTGAGCATGTAGTGCTCGGACTGCAGCGGGCCCGGGATGCGCTCGCCGTGCCAGGTGAGGATCTCCGCGGCCGCGGGCTCCAGGTCGGTGAAGGTGCGGAACCAGTGCGGCACCACCGAGCGGTAGCCGGACCAGTGGCCGCGCTGCCCGGCGGCGGCCCGCGCCAGGTTCATCAGCGTGTCGGCCTCTTCGCCGTTGATCCCGAACGCGTTCAGCATGGATCGCACATCCCCGAGCTTCACCCCGACGGCACCGGACTCGATCTTGTTGACCTTGCCCTGGGTGCAGCCGAGGACCTCGGCGACCTGCTGCTGTGTCATCCGCGCCGCGGTGCGGGCATGCCGGAGCTCGTTCCCGAGCTGCTTCCGGCGCGAGGTGACGGTGCTGGCCATCGCCCTGCTCTCCCGGACCACTACCAAGCAACGGCGGCCACCGGCCGCCGTCGCACGCGAACTATCGAACCCACCCAGGTTAGTGCTTAACCTTGCGGATCTCGATGATGACATCGCGCAGCGTTCCAGGAAACGCCGCAGATTGCCAGTCACCTGCGCTATCACTCGCCTGGACCAGCGAAATTCCGAATTATTCGGCCAACCGGCGGAGCCTGCTCTCGGGCATAGTGACCCCGTGACCGATCGTTCGCCCTCCGCCGCCGCCGTCACCCGGCTGGCCGACCGGGTCCACGGCTACGTCCAGCCGGACGGCTCCTGGTACATCAACAACTGCGGGTTCGTCGACGCCGGCGACCACACCGTGCTGATCGACACCTGCTCGACCGAGCGCCGCACGCGCGCGCTGCTCGCGGCGGTCGAGGAGACCACCGGCAGCCCGGTGACGACGCTGGTGAACACCCACCACCACGGTGACCACACCAACGGCAACTACCTCGTCACGAGCGCGGCCGTGGTCGGCCACCGCAAGACGCGCGAGCTGATGGCCGCCGAGGGCATCCAGACCTTCGAGGGCATCTTCGTCGGCAGCGACTGGGGCGAGCTCGAGTCCCGGCCGCCCGAGATCGTCTTCGACGACCGGCTCACGCTGTACGCCGGCGACGTCGAGATCCAGCTGATCCACCCCGGGCACGCGGCCCACACGACCAACGACGTCCTGGCCTGGCTGCCGCAGCAGCGCGTGCTCTACGCCGGTGACCTGGTGTTCCACGGCGGCAGCCCGTTCGCGCTGATGGGTTCGGTGGCGGGGTGGCGCAAGGGCCTCGACGTCATCCGGGAGCTGGAGCCGGAGGTGATCCTGCCTGGTCACGGCGGCCCGTGCGGGCTCGACGTGGTGGACACAGTGGACCGGTACCTGGCCTTCGTCCAGAAGACGGCCGAGCGCGGGAAGGCTGCCGGGTTGTCGCCGCTGGAGCTGGCGAAGGAGACCGACCTCGGCGAGTTCGAGTCGCTGAGCGAGCAGGAGCGGCTGCCGGGCAACCTCCACCGCGCGTACGCCGAGCTCGACGGCGCCGAGTGGGGTACCGACATCGACCTCGTCGCGGCGATCACGGACATGCTCGCGTTCAACAAGGGCCCGATCCGCTGCTTCTCCTGAACTAGGTGAGCTGCTCCTCCGTGCCCTCCCTTGAGGCGTCGATCGGACTAGTGTCTGAATCGAGAGAGTTCTTCGGAAGGATTCGGATGAGCAAGAAGGCGAGCATCGGGGTCACCGGCCTGGCGGTCATGGGCCGCAACCTGGCCCGCAACCTGGCCCGGCACGGTCACACGGTGGCCCTGCACAACCGGTCCGAGGAGCGGACCCGCGCGCTGGTGGAGCAGTTCGGCGACGAGGGCGACTTCATCCCGGCGTACTCCGCGCAGGAGTTCGTCAACGCGCTGGAGCGGCCGCGCCAGGTCGTGATCATGGTCAAGGCGGGCGGCCCGACGGACGCCGTCATCGAGGAGTTCGCGCCGCTGCTCGAAGAGGGCGACGTCATCATCGACGCCGGCAACGCGCACTTCGCCGACACGCGCCGCCGCGAGAAGGCGCTGCGCGAGCGTGGGCTGCACTTCGTCGGCAGCGGCGTCTCCGGCGGCGAGGAAGGCGCGCTGCACGGGCCGAGCATCATGCCCGGTGGCTCGAAGGAGTCGTACGAGTCGCTCGGCCCGCTGTTCGAGGACATCTCGGCGAAGGTCGACGGCGAGCCGTGCTGCACGCACATCGGCGCGGACGGCGCCGGCCACTTCGTGAAGATGGTGCACAACGGCATCGAGTACGCCGACATGCAGCTGATCGCGGAGTCGTTCGACCTGCTGCGGCACGCGGGCGGCTACTCCCCCGCCGAGATCGCCGACGTGTTCCGCACCTGGAACACCGGGCGGCTCGACTCCTACCTGATCGAGATCACCGCCGAGGTGCTCGCGCACGTCGACAAGTCGTCCGGCAAGCCGTTCGTCGACGTCGTCGAGGACGCGGCCGAGCAGAAGGGCACCGGCCGCTGGACCGTGCAGATCGGCCTCGACCTGGGGGTCCCGATCTCGGGCATCGCCGAAGCCGTCTTCGCGCGTTCGCTGTCCGGGTCCAAGCCGCTGCGCGCGGCGGCCCGCGGGCTCGGCGGCCCGTCGGCGGCCCCGCTGTCCGGGTCGTCGCTGGAGCGTTTCGCCGACGACGTCGAGCAGGCGCTGTACGCGTCGAAGGTCGTGGCGTACGCGCAGGGCTTCAACCAGATCCAGGCCGGCGCGACGGAGTACGGCTGGGACATCGACCTCGGCAAGGTCGCCTCGATCTGGCGCGGCGGCTGCATCATCCGCGCGAAGTTCCTCAACGACATCACCTCCGCCTACGCCGAGGAGCCCGCGCTCCCGACGCTGCTGACCTCGGGCGGCTTCCGCAAGGCGGTCGAGGACGCGCAGGACTCGTGGCGTTCGGTGATCTCGACGGCGGTCAAGCTCGGCATTCCGACGCCGGGCTTCTCGACGGCGCTGGCCTACTACGACGGCCTCCGCGCCGACCGGCTGCCGGCCGCGCTGGTCCAGGGCCAGCGGGACTTCTTCGGGGCCCACACCTACCGCCGGGTGGACCGCGAAGGCTCGTTCCACACGGCCTGGGCCGCCGACGGCCGCCCGGAGTCCGACGCCTGAGCCGGTGCTGCTCTGACCGGGAAGACCCCCTGGTCCCTCCCGGTCAGAGCAGCGTCACCAGCAGCAGTGCGAGGAGCGCGGCGGCCAGCAGGAGCCTCACTGGCCTCGCGCGGCGAGGATCTCCGCCAGCACCTCCAGGATCTTCGCCTCGGCCTTGTCCTTCTTGACGCCCAAGCCGTCGAGCACCTCGAAGCCGGTTCCCTCGCCCTGTTCGAGCAGCGCCAGGAGCAGGTGCTCGGTGCCGATGTAGTTGTGGCCGAGCCGCAGCCCCTCGCGCATGGTCAGCTCGAGGGTCTTCTTGGCCGTCCCGGTGAACGGCATCGGGTCCGGGACCGGAACGACGGCCTTGGGCAGCCGCGCCTCGGCGGCTTCGCGGACGGCGTCCAGCTGCACGCCCTGGGCCAGGATGGCCCCGGCCGCCAGGGCGGCGGGCTCGGTGAGCAGGCCCAGCACCAGGTGGACCGTGTCGAGGGCCGGGCTGCCGTGCTCGACGGCGGCCTTCTGGGCCGCCACGACGACGTGCCGGGCCCGGTCGGTGTACCGGCCGTAGACGCGCTCGATCGTGCCGCCCAGGTCGCCGCCGGAATCGACCTTCGGGACGAACCGCTTCTGGGCGGCCTGTTTCGTGACGCCCATGCTGGCGCCGATCTCGGTCCAGGACGCGCCGGACCGGCGGGCCTGGTCGACGAAGTGGCCGATCAGGTGGTCGGCCACTTCACCGAGGTGCTGGCCCACGTAGACCGCGTCGGTCAACTGGGCCAGGGCGTCTGTTTCGTTGTTGCTCTTGATGGCGTTGATGAGGTCGTCGAGCTTGACGTTGAAGGGGAGGGTCATGTCGTCAACTGTAGGTTGACGCCCCTCAGACGTCAACCACGAGTTGACGATCTCAGGCGAACGGCAGTCCCACGTAGTTCTCGGCGAGGCTGGTCGCCGCCGCGCGCGACGACGTCGTGTAGCGCAGTTGCGACAGCTGCAGCTGCCGCGCGAAGCCGTCCGCGTGCGGGTCGGTGTGCAGCATCGTCGTCATGAACCAGGAGAAGTGCTCCGCGCGCCAGACCCGGCGCAGGCAGGTGTCGGAGTAAGCCGCGGCGAGGGATTCGTCGCCGCGCAGCAACGCTTCCAGCGCCCGCGCCAGCACGCGGACGTCGGCGATGGCCAGGTTCATGCCCTTCGCGCCGGTCGGCGGCACGATGTGCGCGGCGTCGCCGGCCAGGAACAGCCGGCCGTGCCGCAGCGGCTCGGCGACGAAGCTGCGCATCGGCGTGATGCCCTTGTCGAGGATGGGGCCCTCTCGCAGGGTGAAGTCGCCCTCGACCTCGAGCCGCGCGGTCAGCTCGGCCCAGATCCGGTCGTCGGACCAGTTCGCCAGGTCGTCGTGGGGATCGACCTGGAGGTAGAGGCGGGTGATCTCCGGCGTCCGCATGCTGTGCAGCGCGAACCCGCGTTCGTGGTGGACGTAGATCAGCTCGTGGTGCGACGGCGGCGTCCGCGCCAGCACGCCGAGCCAGGCGAACGGGTACTCGCGCTCGTACACCGTCAAGTTGTCCGAGATGGACGGACGGGAAACACCGTGGAAGCCGTCGCAGCCCGCCACGGCGTCGCACTCGATGACCTGCGCGTTGCCTTCGCCGTCGCGGTAGGCCACCCGCGGCCGCTCGGTGTCCACATCGGACATTTCGACGTCCGAAACCTCGTACGAGATCGGGTACCCGCGGGCCTCGTGCGCGTCGATGAGGTCCTTGACGATCTCCTGCTGCCCGTAGACGGTGATCGACTTGCCGGTCAGCTCGGTGAGGGCGATCCGGTGGTCGGCGCGGTCGAACCGCAGCGACAGCCCTTCGTGCGGCATGCCCTCGGCCGCCAGCCGCTCGCCGAGGCCCAGCGACGTCAGGAGCTCGACGGTCGGCTGCTCGCAGACCCCGGCCCGCACGCGCTGCCGGACGTACTCGCGGTCGCGAGCCTCCAGGACCACGCAGTCGATCCCGGCCTGGTGCAGCAGGAACGACAGCAGCAGCCCGGCCGGGCCGGCCCCGATGACCGCGACCTGCGTGCGCATCACGCCGCTCGCGACTTCAGGTGTGCCTTGAGGTCGAAGGCACTCGCTTCGAGGTCGGCGTACGCGGGCTGCGGGTCGGCGGCGAACAGGCGGCGCGCGGCGATGTGGTCGGCCGGCCGGTTCACCGACTCGACGGCGACGAGGACGTCGTCGCGGAAGGACAGCACGGAGAACTTGCCCGCGGCCCGGTCGCCCGCGACCACCGTCCGGTCGGCGCCGGACAGGATCCCGGCGATCTGCAGCTTGGCGCCGGCCTGGTCGGTCCAGAACCAGGGCAGGCTGGCGTAGGGCTCGGCCGTGCCGGTGATCGCCGCGGCCACGCACCGGGCCTGGTCGACGGCGTTCTGCACGGACTCCAGCCGGGTCTCGGCGCCGGCCTGCACGCAGGGGAAGTTGGCGCAGTCGCCGATGGCGAAGATCTTCTCGTCCGCCGTGCGCAGGTGCGCGTCGACGACGACGCCGTTGCGCACCGGCAGCCCGGCGGCCTCGGCGAGCGTGGTCTCGGGCACCACCCCGACGGCGACGACGACCAGGTCGGCGGGCAGCCGGGTGCCGTCGGTCAGCTCGACCTCGCGGACCCGCTCGTCGCCGTGCATCGCGGCGACCCCCTGGCCGAACAGCACCGTGTGCCCGGCGTTGCGGTGCAGGCCGGCGAAGTACGCGGAGATCTCCGGCGTCGCGACCCGGTTGAGCAGGCGGTCCTGCATCTCGACGATCGTCACCGGGCGGCCGGCGTGCGAGGCGAACTCCAGCCCGATGAACCCGCCACCGGCCACGACGACGTTCTCGGCCTGTTCCAGCGACTCCCGCAGCCGGTCGGCGTCGTCGCGGGTGCGCAGGGCCAGCACGCCCGGGAGGTCCGCGCCGGGCACCGGCAGCGTCCGGTTGCGGGCGCCGGTGGCCAGGACGAGGAAGTCGTAGTCCAGCTCGCGGCCGTCTTCGAGCCGGACCTTCGCCGCCGCGCGGTCGATTTCCGCGACCCGGCCGGAGACCAGCTCGATGTCCTTCTCGGCGAAGAAGTCCGCATCGCGCAGGTGCAGCTGCTCGAGCCCGGCCGTCCCGGCGAGGTAGGCCTTCGACAGCGGCGGCCGCTGGTAGGGCACGCCCGGCTCGTCCCCGACCAGCACGACCCGGCCGTCGAAGCCCCGGTCCCGCAGCGAAGCCACGGCCTGGAACCCGCTCTGACCGGCACCGACGACGAGCACGGTGGTCATTCCTTCTCCTCACCCCATCCGGTTGCCCTCGACCTCATCCGACCACAACGGGCGCGGTCAGTCGAGGCGCGGCCCACCGGACGGCCGCGGCGCGCCCAGCACCCGCGAGATCCCCCGCGCGGCGGCCCGCACCGCCGGCACCAGCGTCCGCGGATCGGTTCCCTCGGCCGGGACGACCACGGAAATGGCGGCCACGACGTCGTCGGTGGCGTCGCGGACCGGGGCGGCCACCGACAGGGCGATCAGCTCGATCTGGCCGTCGCTGATGGCGTAGCCGTCGCGGCGGACGTCGGCCAGGACCCGCCGCAGCCGCGCGGGCGAGCCGATCGTCTTGGGCGTGAACGTCTTGAGCGGACCGGCCAGGACCTCCTCCTGCGCCTCGGCGGGGGCGTGCGCGAGCAGCACCTGGCCGACGCCGGTCGCGTGCGCGGGAAGCCGCCCGCCGACCCTGGTCAGGACGTTGACCGCGCCCCGGCCGGAGATGCGTTCGACGTACACGACTTCGGGCCCGTCGAGCACCGCGAGCTGCACGTTCTGGTGCGTGGCTTCGTAGAGGTCTTCCAGGAACGGCATGGCGCTCTCGCGCAGCTCCGCGCCGTGCGGGGCGAGGGAGGCGACCTCCCACAGCCACAACCCGACGCGGTAGGCGCCCGTTTCGTCGCGCAGGAGGGCGCCGCGCCGGGTGAGCTCCCCGGCGAGCCGGTGCGTGGTCGACAGCGGCAGCCCGGCCCGCCTGCTGAGCTCGGACAGCGTGAGCCGCGGCCGCTCGGCGGTGAAGGCGCCCAGGAGGTCCAGGACGCGATCCACCACCGATGGCGGCCGCTGCGCGCTGTGTCGCATGGGCTCAGTTTTCGCACCCGGCCGAAAAGCCGCAAGCCGCGGCTAAACCGCCGGCGACATCGGGGCGTGAGGACGGTGCCGCCTCGGCCGAGGCGGCACGACGAGGGGAGAACACGTGAAACTGTGGGCGAAACTGGGCATTTCGGTGGCCGCCGCACTCAGCGCGGCCACGCTCGCGGCAGCACCGGCTTCGGCCGTGGCCAACCCGTACAGCCCGGCGGAGGCGTGCGCCGGCGACTGGGGTGGGTCGTGGTCGCAGGCGTCCGACGGCCACCGCGAGGTGAAGTACGGCTCGGCCAAGTGGGGCGACGTCTACCTCATGTACAACGCCGCGCACGACAACTGCGTCGCCACGATCAAGTCGGTCGACGTCGGCACGCCGACGTACACCAAGGCCTGGCTGCTGGTCCAGGGCACGTCGGGCTGGTACCAGCGGGGTGGGCCTTTCTCGTACTACGAGACGGTCAAGGCGGCGTCGGGCGGCCACTGCGTCCAGTACGCGGGTCAGATCTGGCGCAACGCGGCCGGGTCCGGCGCGTATGCGCTGGGGTCGCGCTACACCTGGGGCAACTGCGGCTGATCCGGCGGGGCGCCCCGGGCCGTCCCGGGGCGCCCCGGCGTCAGAGGTCGTCGTCCGGCAGCAGCGGGCGCATGAACGTGCGCCGGTACCGGACCACGCACCCGCTCTCGTCGCGGATCTTGTCCGCCTCGATGAAGTCCGGGTCGACGCCGAACAGCCCGCGATACCGCTCGTACGCCGCCAGGCTCTCGAAGCTGAACAGCGCCCTGGCTTCGTCGCTCGCCCCCTCCGCCGGCAGGAAGTACCCGTGGTGGATACCGCCTTCCCGTTGCACCAGCCGCATCCACGCCGCGGCGAAGCGCTCGAAGTCGGGGAGCTTCGCGGGGTCGATGACGTAGTCGACGACGCAGGTGATCATCAGTGGCCGCCCCAGACGCGGTCGGCCGTCGACACGATCAGCTCCAGTTTGCGCAGCTGGTCGTCCGTGGTCAGGTCGTTGCCCTCCTCCGTCGAGGAGAAGCCGCACTGCGGGGACAGGCACAGCCGGTCGATGTCGACGTACTGGGCCGCCTCTTCGATCCGCCGCACCAGGACGTCCGGGTCCTCCAGCTCCGGCCGCTTGGTGGTGACCAGGCCGAGCACCACCTTCTTGTCCTTCGGCACGAACCGCAGCGGCTCGAAGCCGCCGGAGCGTTCGTCGTCGTACTCCAGGAAGAACCCGTCGACGGCCAGCTCGCCGAACAACGCCTCCGCGACGAACTCGTAGCTGCCCTCGGCGACCCAGGACGAGCGGAAGTTGCCGCGGCACAGGTGGGTCGTCACCGTGAGGTCCTCGGGACGCCCTTCGAGCGCCGCGTTCATCGTGGCGATGTTGCGCAGGTGCTGGGTGTCCGGGTCGCCGCCCATCCGCGCGACGAGCTCCCGCTGCGCCGGGTCGTTCAGGTAGGCGAGGCTGGTGTCGTCGAGCTGCAGGTACCGGCAGCCGAGGCCGTGCACCCCGCTGACCTGCTGCCGGTAGGCCGCGCTGAGGTCGGCGAAGAACTCCTCGAGGTCCGGGTAAACGCTCTCGCTGACCGCGGCCCGGCCGCCGCGGTAGTAGACCATGCTCGGCGACGGGATGGTCAGCTTCGGCGTCACGCCCGGGTCCACATGGGACCGCAGGAACCGGAAGTGGTCGGCGAAGATCGGCTCGTCGAGCCGCACCTTGCCGTCGACCTGCAGGCCGGGCGGGCTGAACTCGAGGTCGCCCGCCAGGTTGTGGAACTTGACGTGCAGCCGCTCGTCGCTCTTCGAAATCCCGCCGAGGGAGTAGATGAAGTCCATGTGCCACGAGCCGCGCCGGAATTCGCCGTCGGTCGCCGAGCTCAGCCCGGCCGCCCGCTGCATCTTGATCACGTCGCGGATCGCGTCGTCCTCGACCGCGCGCAGCTGCTCCGCGCCGATCTCACCGCTTTCGTGCCGCCGTCGCGCGTCGCGCAGCACCGGGGGGCGCAGCAGGCTCCCCACGTGATCGGCGCGAAACGGCGGGCCCACCTGGGAACTGCCACCCGAAGTCATGCACCGATGGTCACACATTCCCGGCCTTCGCGCCGCCCCCTGAAACCTGATCATCACGCCGCCGACTTGCCACCGTCACCGGCACCGCGTTGGCTGTGACACCGACCAGGCAGCTGCACAGGGGGAAGTTCATGACGAAACACCCGGTCGACCAAGGCCTGCCCGCCGGACGGCTGACGTTGCTCGGCCTCCAGCACATGTCGATCATGTACGCCGGCTCGGTGGCGGTGCCGCTGATCGTCGGCAGTGCGCTGAAGCTGGACACAGCGACGATCGGGCTGCTGGTCAACGCCGATCTGCTGGTCGCGGGCATCGCGACGCTGATACAGGCGATCGGCGTCGGGCGGATCCTCGGGATCCGGCTGCCGGTGGTGGCGGGCGCGACGTTCAGCGTCGTCAACCCGATGATCCTCATCGCGTCGCAGTACGGCCTGCCGGCGGTCTACGGCGCGATGCTCGCGTCCGGGGTGTTCGGCCTGCTGATCGCGAAGCCGTTCGCCAAGATGATCCGCTTCTTCCCGCCGCTGGTCTCCGGGACGCTGCTGCTGGTCATCGGCGTCTCGCTGGTCGGCCCCGGCGCGGCGATGATCGCCGGGCACGACCCGGCGTCACCGGACTACGCGGCGCCGTCGCACATCGGGCTGGCGCTGGGCGTGATCGCGCTGGTCGTGCTGTTCACGCGGGTGCTGCGCGGGTTCGCGAACCAGATCGGGCCGCTGCTGGCGCTCGTCATCGGGCTGGTCGCGGCGATCCCGATGGGGCTGGTGCGCTGGGACGGCATCGGCGCGGCGAGCTGGTTCGGCCTCGCCTCGCCGTTCCACTTCGGCGCGCCGCAGTTCCCGATCGCCGCGGTGTTGTCGATGTGCGTGGTCATGCTCGTGACGTTCACCGAGTCGACGGCCGACCTGATCGCCGTCGGCGAGATCACCGGGCGGCCGCCGACCGACGCGGACCTGGCGCGCGGCCTGGCCACCGACGGCGTTTCGGCGGTGCTCGGCGGCGTGATGAACTCCTTCCCCGACACGGCGTTCGCCCAGAACGTCGGCCTGGTGCAGATGACCGGGGTGCGCAGCCGCTGGGTGGTCGCGGTGACCGGCGGCGTGCTGGCCGTGATGGGCCTGGTGCCGAAGATCGGCGCGTTCATCGCGGCGATCCCGGAGCCGGTGGTCGGCGGGGTCGCGGTGGTGATGTTCGCGATGGTCGCCGCGGTCGGCGCGCAGAACCTCAAGAAGGTCGAGTTCTCCGGCAACCACAACACTTTCGTCGTCGCGGTGGCGCTCGGCGTCGGCCTGCTGCCGGCGTTCGTCCCGGACTTCTTCAAGCACTTCCCGGCCTGGCTGCAGACGATCTGCGGCAGCTCGATCACGGTGACGGCGGTGCTCGCGTTCGCGCTGAACCTGCTGTTCAACCACCTCGGCCGGCGCGCGGAACCGGACCTGCTCAAAGCGCCTTGAGCAGCCGTTCGACGAGCCCGGCCGCGGTGCCCGGCTCGACCGGGCGCCGGAACAGCACGCGCAGGTAGAGCGGGGCCAGGATGTGGTCGAGCACCTCGTCGACCGACGGCACGGGCTCGCCGCGCGCCGCGGCCCGGTCGAGGGTGGCCTGCAGGTCTTCGCCGCGGGCTCGCAGGTGTTCCAGCGGCTTCGCGTCCGGGCGCAGGGTGGCGACGAGCGCGCGCAGCAGGATCTGGCCGTGCCGGTCGCGCATCGCGCGTTCGACGCCCTCGGCCCAGCCGAGCAGGTCGCCGCGCAGCGAGCCGGTGTCCGGGATCGGTGACGTCGACCGCAGGCGCGTCACGGCCGCGTCGAGCAGCAGCGCGTCGCGGCTGCCCCAGCGCCGGTAGATGCTGGTCGGGTTGACGCCGGCCCGCTCGGCGATCTTCGGGATGGCCGCGTCGATCTCGCCGGCGGCGAGCAGCTCGACGACGGCTTCGTGCACCGCGTCGCGGACGCGGGCGCTGCGGCCGCCGGGTCGGGTCATGAGCCCATCCTAAAGCAAAGTCCCTTGCTTTTGCGGCCGGTCCGTGGCTAGCCTTAAGTCAAATCGAATGGCTTTAAGGAGCTCGAGATGGCCCGCAAGATGACCAAGGACGAGCGTGAAGCGTTCCTCGCCGAGCCGCAGGTCGGCGTGCTCAGCGTCGCGGCCGAGCCCGGGCGGGCGCCGCTGACCACGCCGATCTGGTACCGCTACGAGCCGGGTGGCGACGTGGTCATCATGACCTCACCCGGCCTGCGCAAGACCCGGCTGATCGAGGCGGCCGGCCGGTTCGCGCTGTGCGTGCAGCAGCAGGACGGCGTCTACAAGTACGTCTCGGTCGAGGGCCCGGTGGTGGAGTCGTGGCCGATGACGAAGGCCCAGCGGCACGAGATGGCGGCCCGCTACCTGCCGCCGGGCGTGAGCGAGGCCTACACCGACGCGACCGACGAAGCCCACGGCCGCAACATCGCGATCGTGATGCGGCCGGAGCGCTGGAACACCTCGGACTTCAGCGACATCGCGGAGCAGCTGGCCTGATCACCAGCAGATGATGAGGAAACACTGCGTCCGGGGCGCCGGGGTCGGCGTCGGAGTCGGCCGGGGGCTGCCGGAGGTGGGCGGGTTCCCGGTCGGCGTCACGGTCGGGGTGCCCGAGGTGGCGGGAGCGGAGCCGGTCGGCGTGGCGGTCGGGGTCGCGGTTCCGGCGCCGGTGCTCGTGGTGGCCGGGTCGCGACCCGGCACCTCGGTGACGGTGCCGCGGTGCTCGTTGGACGCCGTGACGACGTCGCCGCCGGTGCCGCCGCCGATCCCGCCGTCGGGCGGTGAGTCCGTGGCCTGGTCGGCACCGCCCAGCCCGGTGGTGCGCTGGGGGAACGGGATGACCTGGATCTGGTCGACCGGGGAAGCGTCCTGGCGGTCCTTGCCGCTGAAGGCGACCAGTGCCGCGGCGGCGCCGCAGCCGACGATGACGGCGAGCATCACCGCGACCACCCGCCAGCGCGACTGGCCGGGTCCCGGACGGTCGCCCCAGCCCTCGCGCACGAGCAGCTCGGCGACCGATACCTCGTCGTTCACCCCGACAGACCTTCCCGAGAGGCCTCTCGGCCGACATCGTGGCCGTATTATTACCGTAAAAGCCCCCCGAATGGGTGAAGTAGCGGCAAAAATTCGTCACGTAATGCAAGATCTGACGGTGAGTGACATCCACAGCGTTTTCTAAGCTGACGCTCGTGATACTCCCAGCATGACCACCGAAGCTCGGTCCATGCTGCTGAACGCCGAACGGCCGGTCCCCTCGATCGCCGTTGCGCGCCGCCGCGGCCTGCGGTCGTTGCTCCGGTACGTCCCCAACCCGAAGACGACGCCGTTCACCTTCGGCTACCTGGTCGTCCTGCTGGCCACGACGTTGCTGCTGGAGTTCGCCGACCCGGCGCTGACGACCCGGCTGCTCGAGCTGTCCAGCACCGATGCCCACAACCTGTGGCGGCGGCCGCTGACCTCGCTGCTCAGCAGCGCCATCTGGCTGCCCGGCGAAAACTGGTTCGCCTACGCCCTGATCTTCGCGGTCGCCGTCGCCCCGCTGGAGCGCCGGTTCGGCGCCCGCCGCACGGCGCTGGTGTTCTTCGCCGGCCACATCGTCGCCACGCTCGTCACCGAGCTGCCGGTGATGGCCCTGATCAGCGCGCACGTGCTGCCGAACTCGGCCGGGCACTGGCTCGACATCGGGGTCAGCTACGGCTTCTTCACCACCGCCGGCGCGCTGGTGTTCTTCCTGCCCGGCCGCGCGCGCCTGCTCGCGCTGCTCGCGCTGGAGTCGTTCATCGCGGCGATCTGGCTGAGCGACGACCCGGCGAGCCTGGACTCGCTGGTCACGCTGCTCGGCCACGCGTTCGCCGCGCACTTCGGGCTGCTGGTCTGCGGGCCGTGGCTGCGGGAGCGCATCCGCAGGCCGGCCGCGGATTCGGCCGGGTAGGCAGGGGCCGGAGTCGGTGGTGTAATCGACGGGCCACACGCCGACTTCACGGGGGACGCACGCACATGCAGGCCGACTCGCTCGCCGAACTGGTGGAGCTGAGTCCGGACGCGATCTGCGTGCACGAGCACGGCGTGCTCACCTACGCCAACCGCGCGGCCCTCGAAACCTTCGCCGCGCGCTCGGCCGACGAGGTCGTCGGCCGCCGGTTCACCGACTTCGTCGCCGAGGACGCGCAGGCCGTGGTGCTGGAAGAGCTCGCCCGGCTGACCGAGCCGGGGCAGGCGAGCGAGCCCGTCGAAGCGCTGATGTCCCGGCTGGACGGCAGCAAGTTCGCCGTCGAGACGGTGCTGGTGCACCTCGGCGGAGGCGCGTACCAGGTCGTCATGCGCGACATCACGGCGAAGAAGGCGGCGGCCGACGCGCTGCGCTACCAGGCCGCGCTGGTGTCGCACGTCAGCGACGCACTGATCGCGACCACCGGCGAGGGCGTCGTGACCAGCTGGAACCCGGCCGCCGAGGCGGTGTACGGCTGGACAGCGGCCGAAGCCGTCGGGCGGCGGGCGAGCGAACTCGTCGGCGCCCCGCTCGACCTGCCGGCCATCCGGCGCGGCGGCGGCGTCGCGGAGGCGGTGCACCGGCGGCGGGACGGCGCGCCCCTCGCGGTCCGCGTTTCGGCAGCTGAGATGAACGGCGGGTACGTCCTCGTCTGCGCTGACGAAACCGCACGGCGGCGGGCCGAGCAGAACTACCGCACGGTGGTCGCCTCCCTCGACGAAGGCGTGCTCGTGATGGGCGCCGGTGGGCTGATCGAGGCGGCGAACCCGGCGGCCTGCCGGATCCTCGGCGTCGCCGAAGCCGAGCTGGTCGGCGTCCCGTGCCACACGCTGACGCTGTTCACCGAGTCCGGGCAGTGGATCCCGCCGGACGAGATGCCGTCGGTGCAGACCCGGCGGACCGGCGTCACGCACAACGGCCTGGTCGTCCGCCTGCGCCGACCGGACGGCCGCGACGTCTGGGTGTCGCTGACCTCGCGGCTGCTCGACTCGGACGACCCGCCGGCGACGGCCGTGGTCACGTCGTTCACCGACATCACCGAGACCCGCGCGATCAGCGCGCAGCTGGCGCACGACGCCACCCACGACCCGCTGACCAGGCTGGCGAACCGGACCCTCGTGCTCGGCAGGCTCGACGTCCGCGAGCGCGGCGCGGTCACCGTGCTGTTCCTCGACCTGGACAAGTTCAAGGTCATCAACGACTCGCTCGGGCACCCGGTCGGCGACCAGGTGCTGCGGATCGTCGGGGAACGCCTGCGCCGCAGCTCGGGCCGCGACGACCTGGTCGGCAGGCTGGGCGGCGACGAGTTCGTCGTCGTCACCGCCGAGGTCACCGACCCGGCCGAGGTCCGCGCGCTGGCCGAGCACCTGCGGGCCGCGGTGGCCGAACCGATCGGCGTCCTGGGCAGGCAGCTGCACCTCGACGCCAGCATCGGCGTCGTGTTCGTCGCCTACGACGACCGACGCAGCGCCGAGGACCTGCTGCGCGACGCGGACATCGCGATGTACCAAGCGAAAGCGCTCGGCCGGGGTCGTCACCACGTCTTCAACGTCAGCCTGCGCGAGCGGGTGCAGCGGCGGCTGCGGATGGAGCAGGACCTGCGCGACGCGGTGCACGGCGGCCAGCTCTGGCCCGCCTACCAGCCGGTCGTCGACCTGCGGACCGGCGAGATGGTCGCGGTGGAGGCGCTGCTGCGGTGGACGCACCCGCGGCACGGCGCGATTTCGCCGTCGGAGTTCATCCCGCTCGCCGAGGAGAGCGACCTGATCAACGTGATCGGCAAGGAGATGCTGCGCGCGACGACCCGCGAGCTGGCCGGGCGGCGGGTCCGGCAAGGGCTGGACCTGACGCTGAAGGTGAACCTCTCCACCCGCCAGCTCGACGACCCGCACCTGGTGCCCGCGGTCGAGGACGCGCTGGCGGCCACCGGGCTGCCGGCCGGCGCGCTGTGCCTGGAGGTCACCGAAAGCGCGTTGATGCGCGACCAGGAAGCGGCCGCGGAAGTGCTGGCGTCCCTGCGGTCCTTGGGTGTGCTGCTGGCGATCGACGACTTCGGCACCGGGTATTCGTCGCTCGCGCAGCTGCGCCGGCTGACGCTGGACACGCTGAAGATCGACCGCTCGTTCATCACCGGGATCGCCGAGTCGCGGGACGCGGAGGCGATCGTCACGAGCATCATCGCGATGGCCCACGCGGTGGACCTGACGGTGATCGCCGAGGGCGTCGAGTCGGCGGAGCAGCTGGAGCTGCTCCGCGCGCTCGGCTGCGACCAGGCGCAGGGCTACCACCTCGGCCGTCCGGCGCCGGCGGCCGAGCTGTTCGGTCAGTAGACCTGCTTCAGCCGGTCCAGTTCGTCCGCCGTCAGCTCGATGCCGAGGTCCTTCAGGGTGACGTCGAGCTCGCCGGGCGGGATCGTGGTGGTTTCGCTGCTGCCGTCGGGTTTTTCGACGGTGAGTTCCCGGCCGAGGAGCTTGCGGCCGAGGCCGGGCTCGATCCGCATGACCACCAGCCGCCCGGTGAACGGCGACTTCGGGTGCGTCGAGGTGTAGTGGTGGTAGACCTCGTAGTCGATGGGGTGCATCTCGTTGAGGCGGAATTCGAGGAGGTCCTCGTCGCCCTTCTGCAGGGTCCACCATTCGCCGGTTCGCTTGGTGCGGTGGAGCCAGCCGGCCTGGTCGACCTCGTGCCCGTCGACGAGCGGCATCGGGTCGAGGATCCCGGCGCCGAACCCGACGTCGGCGAGGAACTGCTTCTCGTCGACGTCCACCACGAGCGTCATGTGCGTGTAGGGCCCCGGCCGTCGGGGTTGCACGCGCGCGGAAAGCCGGTGCACGGTGTAGCCGAGCTGTTCGAGGACGGCGGCGAAGAGGCCACTCTGTTCGTAGCAGTAGCCGCCCCGCCGCCGTCCGACGAGTTTCGCGCTGACGACGTCGAGCGAAATCCCTTGGTGCTGCCCGAGAACGACGTCGACGTTCTCGAACGGGATGGTGTTGACGTGCGCCCGCATGAGCTCGGTGAGCGCGCCTTCGGACGGCGCCCGCCGCGGTTGCCCGACGCGCGCGAGGTAGGCGTCGAGATCGACGGCGCCGATGCCCCATTCCCCTTCGGTGGTCATGGGTCCATCATGGACCCTCGACCTTGCTGGAGGTCAACCTTCGTGCACGACCTTCCGCACCTCGACGGCGGTGTACTGGGCGTCGGGGATCTTGGCGGCGAGTTCGACGGCCCGCTCTTCGTCCTTGACGTCGACGACGTAGTAGCCGCAGAGGAAGGAGTCGGCTTCGACGTAGCCGCCGGTCGTGGTCTGGGTGACGCCGTCCTTGACCTGAACCGTCTTGGTCTCGGCGGCTTCGGCGAGCGCTTTGGTCTCGACCATCTCGCCGGACTCGGTGACGAGCTTGATGAAGTCCCCGTGCCCTTCGAAGACGCCGTTCTTCTGCTCGTCGGTGAGGGTGTCCCAGATGGTGGGGTTCATGTGGAGGGTAAGGAGGTAACGCATGACTCGGCTCCCCGCGTTCGGGCGGCGGCCCCGGGTGGGCTGCCTTTCGCCGGGTGGTCGTGGCCGAGCCCCGGGTCCGGACACGGCTTCTTGCGGTTCACTCGTTCGGCCTAATCCAGGCAGTACCCGGCCTCGCCTCAGCTGACGAGCACGTACCTTTCGTCGTCGATCGGCCCGCCCCACAGTGCGGGGTCGTCGAGCCGGGTCACCGTGGCGGTGTTCCGGTGCGCGCGGACAAGGCGTTCGCACTCGTCGGCCGCGATCCCGGCCCCGGTGAACCACCGGCCTTCGACGAGCACCAGCCGGCCGCCGGGCTTCAGCAACCGCACCCAGGCCCCGAGCGCGGCGGCCGGATCGGGCAGGGCCCACAGGACGTGCCGCGCCAGCACGACGTCGTAAGCCCCGGCCGGGCACGGCGGATCGGCGGCATCCCCGGCACGGAAATCGACGCCGAGCCCCGCAGCCTTCTCCTCGGCGACGGCGAGCATCCCGGGCGAGGAATCCACGCCGTGCACGACGTAGCCGGACTGGGCGAGCAGGACGGCCAGACTTCCGGTCCCACACCCGAGATCCACGACGGCCGCGGGAGCCGGCGGCATCAGCGGCAGCAGGAGCCCGGCCCAGGCGGCCCGGACGGCGGGGTCCCGGAGGCCGTGGTCGGGCTGATCGTCGAACGTCGCGGCCTCGGCGTCCCAGACATTCGTCACGGTGCCGACGTAGCGCCGTCCTGCGCCGGGTAGTGGATGACGACCGCACCACCGGTGGCGTAGTTGGCGACGTCGGCGGCCGCCTGCCGGCCTTGCGGAGACGCCCTCGCCGCGGTCATCGCCTCCGCGTCGGCGAACTCGGCTTCGAAGATCGCGAAGTACGGCGTCTGCCCTTGTGTCGCTGCCACGTCGAAGCTGTAGCGCCACGCGAGCAGGCCCGGCATCTGCGTGACCAGCGGGAGGTGGGTGGTGACGTAGTAGTCGCGGAAGTGGTCGCGATCGGCGGGCTCGGGATAAAGGACCACCAGCTTGTGCAAGACAACCTCCGTTGAGCGGCGAACGACCACGCTCGCGGGCATCCGGGCTGGTCACCATGCCAGCGCCGGTCAGGCCACCGCAACCGGGTTTCGCTCCCGGAGCCAGGGCCGAGGTGTGGGAGCCGTCAGCTGAGGCCTGGTCTGGCAGGTCAACAACTCCGCTCGATGTCAGGCCCGGCGGGCTGGTGCGCCGCCCGCCTGCACCGCGCGATGCTGACCTCCGCAGAGATCGACCGACCGCAGGAGGTAGCCATGTCCGTCACGGTGGGACTGCTGGTGACGCTGGAGGCGAAGCCGGGCAAGGAGGCTGACGTCGAAGAGTTCCTCAACGCCGGTCGCTCGCTGGTCGAGGACGAGCCGGCCACCTACCCGTGGTTCGCCGTCAAGCTCGGACCGACGACGTATGCGATCGTGGACTTCTTTCCCGACGACGCCGGCCGCACGGCCCATCTGCAGGGCAAGGTCGGCCAAGCGCTCGGGGCAAGGGCCGACGAGCTGTTCGCGAAGCCGCCGGACATAGCGCAGCTCGATGTGCTGGCCGCGAAGCTGACGTAAAGGCGGGCTGCGGTGCCCGCTCGGAGAGCCGTGCCTTCCTGGCGGCGAGCTCGATCGCGCCGCTGAGGTCGGGCACCGCATCGCCTTGGCGGCGGCGCCGGTACCAGCTCGCGGAGCACCAGACCCGCCGTGCAACACACGTGCAACCAGCGACGGCCAACGGCGGTCAACCAAGGTCAACAACGGCCACGGCCAAGATCGGTCTCAGACACAAGAAAGCCGCCTTGACCTGGGTCAAGACGGCTTCTTCGTGCGTGGCCAGGGCCGGGGTCGAACCGGCGACCTTCCGCTTTTCAGGCGGACGCTCGTACCAACTGAGCTACCTGGCCGGGAACGCCGGCGAGGAGCCGAACGATCTTGCGACCCTGACGGGACTCGAACCCGCGACCTTCGCCGTGACAGGGCGACGCGCTAACCAACTGCGCCACAGGGCCTTGCGTTTACTACTGTACTGCGTACTCCCAACGGGATTCGAACCCGCGTTGCCGCCTTGAAAGGGCGGAGTCCTAGGCCGCTGAACGATGGGAGCCCGGCCGGTTTCGGGTGACCGACCGACCGCGCTCTCAGGTTCCCCTGGGAGCGATTACAAGCATAGGGCACGCCACCACCGCTTTGCACAGGGGGTTCCTTAAGCCATCAGCGAGGCTCAGACCTGCGCAAATGCCGCCAGATCCGCCAGGCGGCGAGCAAGCTCGGCGCGCTCCGGCTCCGCGAGCGCCGACACGAGCAGTTCGCCGACGCGATCATCGGTCAGGGCTTCGGCGTGCCGCCAGCGGTCGCGCAGGTCCGGCTTGCGCTCCGCCGACGCGACCAGCTCGTCGGCCGCGTCCTCCGGCCACGCCGTGCGCAGCAGGCGCGCGCGGCCGCCCTCCGGGTCCGCGATCACCGCCTCCGGGACCGACAGGCCCAGCGCCCGCAGTGCCGCGAAGTGGAGCCCGCCGCGCAGCTCGCGGAAGACCATCAGCGCGAAGCCGAGGCGTTCGACGTCACCCTCGGGACGCTCGGCGTTCTTCCACCCCGCGAAGAGCGCCAGGCCGCTGGCATCCGCAGCGTCCACGACGCGGAACAGCAGCTCCGCCAAGCGGCCGGGCTCCGGTACGGCCGAAAGGCTGACACGCGACCACCGAGCCGATGACTCCGCGTAGGCGCGCACGGCGGCGGGCGCGTCGAGGG
Source organism: Amycolatopsis sp. NPDC004747 (assembly GCF_053601335.1). Lineage (NCBI taxonomy): Bacteria > Bacillati > Actinomycetota > Actinomycetes > Pseudonocardiales > Pseudonocardiaceae > Amycolatopsis > Amycolatopsis sp. NPDC004747. The sequence continues at coordinate 51,578 of NZ_JBSGBQ010000016.1, forward strand.
CCGCCGTCGCCGGCGGCAGGACGAACTCGAACAGCCAGTGCGGGAAGATGCCGAACAGCTCGGCGGCCACCTTCGGCGGGACGTCGCCCAGCACCGCCGACCGCCCCCGCAGGTACAGCGAACGCGGCGGCAGCCCCGCTTCCGCTTCGACCGCGGCCAGCTCCGGCGAGGTCATGAACTTCCCGCCGAGCACCTGCACCACCGGCCTGATCCGGTTCGCCAGACCCGCCACACCCTCGACCGCCGTCATGTCCGTCCCCTTTCGACACCGCAACCGTAACACTGTTACGAAACCGGGGTCAAACAGTGAGCGACAGCCCTGGCAATTACTTCCCGAAAAGAGCCACAACCTGCGGAAATATCACCGGACGGGCCCGGCGCGACGCGCCGGACCCACCCCCTCAACGCTGAACCGGCGCCTGCCCGTCTTCATCCAGGTTCAGCCCCAGCATCTCCAGCAACTGGACGCAGTCCTCGACCCCCAGCGCACCGTTCGCCACCGCCAGCCGGGCGCGCCGGACCTGGTCGTCCGACACCCGCTGCGCATCCGCCGCCCCGCTCCGCTGCGCCGGCAACGCCCCGGCAAACGGCGCACTCCCCCCATCGGCACCTTCGTACCGAAGGAGGAACTGCCGCACTTCAACAGACCCGCTCATAGCTCCTCCACACGGCTCACAACAACTTGGCCGCGAGGCTAACCAGCGCCGGCCACCACACACAGCCCCCCGGAGAGTGAACCTGAGGCCACGCTCCGCTCAACGCAGCGCAATCGGCAAGGTCGGAGAAGAACCCCACCCGAACGAACGTCACCCGCGCCCCGATGTGACACCACACGGGGAAATTTCCCGCTCTCCACTCGCCCAACCACCCAACTCGTGCAACAATCGAGGTGCTGACACACCCCCGGTCAGCGCCTGTGGAGATCCCCTCCGACCCCCGCGTTCCTCCCCCTGGCGCGGGGGTCCTCCATTTCTGGGCAGGCTCGGGCTTCGCCCTTTGCCTGGCCCATTCATTTCGGTGTGCCGACCCGGGGGCCGAGCCCCCCGGACCCCCCACGGTGCCTCGCGCTCGGGTCCCAGCGTGGTTTCGTCTGCCGGCCCCGCAGCACTGGCTCCTGCCGTGCCTTCACTGCAACCTTGACGCGGTGGGGTTGCCGACCCGCGGCCCCGACCCTGCTGCGCCGGCCCGCGTCTCCGGCCCCACGACGCCTCGACCTCAGCCCGGCTTTCGCCTCGGGCGCTGCGCGCCCTGGCGCGTCGGGCGGTGAGCCAACCGCTCGCGTGCTGTCGCCTAGAAACCTGGCGCCCCTGCGACGACCCGCGCGCGTAAGGGAACCCCCGGTTTTTACGTTACCGGCGACCACCGACAGTTTCGGCCGCCCCGCGTCGCGAACGAGGCTTTAGTGACTCGCGCTCCCTTTCCCAGCCACCGCTGCTTCGCGCCCCACCAGCCACTCACGTCCCTCCATCACCATCAGCCTCAGCACCGGTCGTCTCTCGTAGCGTTCTTTGACCGATGATCGACCCGGTCTGTTAGCGGGGAGTTGCGTTGCGTTTGCAGAGGTTGGGCTGAATGGGTGGCGATTGGGCCTAACGGGGAATACTCTCGGCGTGTTGTAGCTCACAGTGGTTTGTGTGGCGAGATCTAAACGTTATCGTGGCCAGCGTGCCTCTTCCCTCCCTTGGCCGCTTGAGCAGCCGCACGAACCTGAAAGCCGCCGCGTCTTCTGGGCGTCATCGTGGTGCCGCGAAGCCTGCGGACGACGGTGCCGTCGAGGACACCGAGCTCACCTCGTACCTGGCCGCGCTGGCTCCGGACAACGATCTCGAGAGCACCGGGTCCGGCAAGCGGTTCGGTGAAGCGCAGGTGTACCAGCTGCGGATGAGCCTCGTGGCCAGCCAGCAGCTGAAGGACATCGCCGCCGAGCGGCAGATCTCGCCGCAGGCGCTCGCGCAGGAATGGATCCTCGAGCGGCTCAACTGGGAGGGACAGGCCTCCTCCGTCCACGACCAGCGGCAGCAGGCCGGTGCCGGCGAGGTCAGCGACCTCACCGACGAGTTCCACTTCCCCGCCAACGCCTTCGACGCGCCGGCCGTTGCGCGCCGCTAAGCCAGGCGCCGCACCAAGAACCCATGAGAAAGGGCCCCCGGCTGCCGCCGGGGGCCCTTCGCTCAGGCCTTAAGACGCACAAAGGGCCTGCGAGGCTTGTTCAGCCTCGTTTCAGATCGCGCGGACCTTCTGGGCCTGCGGACCCTTCTGGCCCTGGCCGACCTCGAACTCCACTCGCTGGTTCTCCTCGAGGGTGCGGAAGCCGCGGCCCTCGATCTCCGAGTAGTGAACGAACACGTCGCCTTCGCCGCCGTCCTGCGCGATGAAGCCGAAGCCCTTCTCCGCGTTGAACCACTTCACAGTGCCTTGCGCCACCGCTGTACTCCTCGTTACACAGATCCGCTTCGAATGCCACCGAAGCGGCACCCCGACCGTCCCGGGCGGTTCCAACGAGTCGAGTCAAGAGCGTGTCGGCTCCATGGCTCGCGTCAGAAGTTCCGCGAGTGTGAAGCCACTAACACGCAAAACGACGGCCTGAGAGCAGACTACCGGGATCTGGCCAAAGTTGAACCCCGTGATCGAGGCGAAAACCGGCTCTGGGCACCAAGGTCACCGGAACGTCGTAGGGCTCCCGCCCCGTTCTGTCGTACCCACCGGCTAGTCTGACGCAGCACAGCGACACCGTGATCACCGGATACGGCTCGGAGTCGCCCGTGCCCCCTCCGTTAAAGCCCGCCACGACCATTGTGACGTTCGTCACGCCAAGGTTACTCAACGTACCTGGTCCGCGGGGCGTCTCGAAGAGGGGAAGCACCAAAGGGGCAAAGGGGAATGGGTGTGACGGTGAGGACTTCCACGCGGCGCCGGGGCGCTGCCGTGGCACTGGGCTTGGTCGCCGTGCTCACGCTGGGGGCGTGCAGCAGCGAACCGACGGTGTCGGCGAGCGGCACTTCGGGAGGCGGCCCGACCAGCTCGCCCGCCCCCAGTGCGCAGCCCGCGAAGCTGACGGTGACGCCGGCGGGCGGCGCCCAGGACGTCGCGCCCGGCGAGCCGGTCGGCGTCCAGGTCACCGACGGCACGATCACGTCGGTCACGCTGACCAACCCGGACGGCAAGCAGGTCCAGGGGCAGGCGTCCGCGGACAAGAAGAGCTGGGCCACCACCGAGCAGCTCGGCTACGGCAAGACCTACACGTGGTCCGGCCAGGTGCAGGGCGCCGACGGCAAGAACGTGGCCATCGGCGGCGCGTTCACCACGGTCAAGCCGAAGCGCCAGATGGCGGCCAGCCTGAACGTCGGTGACGGCCAGACGTACGGCATCGCGATGCCGATCGCGCTGACCTTCCCGAACCGCGTCACCGACAAGGCCTCCGTCGAGAAGGCGCTGTCGGTCGAGACCACGCCCAAGACCGAGGGCTCGTGGGGCTGGATGGAGGGCGACACTTCGGTGCACTGGCGGCCGAAGGAGTACTTCAAGCCGGGTACCACGGTGAAGGTCAACGCCAAGATCTACGGCGTCAAGCTCGGTGACGGCACCTACGGCAAGCAGGACGTGTCGGCCAGCTTCACCATCGGCCGCTCGCAGATCGTCAAGGGCAACACCCAACAGCACACCATGCAGGTGATCCGCGACGGCCAGCAGATCGCCGACTACCCGGTGAGCTACGGCCTCGACTCCGACCCGGGCCGCGTCACCCACAGCGGCGTGCACGTCGTGATGGGCAAGCAGGCCACGTACGCGATGAGCAACCCGAAGTACCACTACGAAAACGTCGTGGTGCCGTGGGCGGTCCGGATCTCGAACAACGGCGAGTTCATCCACGGCCTGGCCGCCTCGGTCTGGGCGCAGGGCAAGAAGAACGTCTCGCACGGCTGCCTGAACCTTTCGCCCGCGCGGGCCAAGGAGTACTACGACGGCGTGCTCACCGGCGACCCGGTCGAGATCACCGGCAGCACGCAGACGCTGACCGCGAAGGACGGCGACTACAGCGACTGGACCTACGACTGGGCGGGCTGGCAGAAGCTGTCGGCGCTCGCCCACTGATCGAAACGGCGCCGAGACACCGGGAAACAGCCGGGCGGCCGGGAAGTCCTCTGCGGGCTTCCCGGCCGTTCGCGTTTCTCCTCACGGAAACCGCCGAAACCCGCGAAATCCGATGCAACCCCGGTGATCACCCACCGCATGACTTAGGGCAGAGGCGCAGCGATCCCTGCCGCGCCCGCGAGAATGAGGAGCTGTCTTGCGTATCCGCATCGCCCTGACCCTCGGCGCGCTCGTGCTCGCCGGTGGCGCCCTGACCGGTGGCATCGCGCTGGCTTCGGAGGCGCAGGCGCCGGCCGCCCCCACGACCCAGGTGACCCGGCCGGCCGAGCCGACCGTGGCGCCCGCCCCGGCCACCCGGACCCGGCCCCAGCAGGCGCCGAGCGCTGTCCCGGCGACGTCGCGCGCCCCGATCGCCGTCCCGGCTCGCCCTGCGCGCGTCCCCCGCGCCGTGCCGGCCGGCCCGACCGGCGACCTGCACCTGCCTGCCGTGTGGGAGACCCGGTAACCAGGTGATTTCCCGCTCCCGTCCGTCGACCGGGCCGGGCTCGCCGTGGGACGGCGAGTTCGCCCGGTACTTCGGCGAGCGCGCGCACAGCCTGCGGTCGACCGCCTTCCTGCTCTGCGGGGACTGGCACCAGGCCGAAGACCTCACGCAGGCCGCGCTGCTCAAGATCTACCTCGCCTGGCCGAGGCTGTCGCGGCACGACGCGCTGGACGCCTACGCGCGCAAGGTCGTCCTGCGCACGTTCCTCGCCGAGCACCGGCGCAGCAGGTGGAAGCGGGAGCGCCTCACCGATTCGCCGCCGGAACTCCCGGCGGAACCCGCGCGGGACCAGGACCTGCTGGTCCGGCAGGCGCTGGCGGTACTGGCGCCCAAGCAGCGTGCCGTGCTGGTGCTGCGGTACTTCGAAGACCTGAGCGTCGAAGAGACGGCGCAGGCGCTCGGCTGCAGCACCGGCACGGTGAAGAGCCAGGCCTCCCGCGGCCTGGCCACGCTGCGCAACCGGCTCGGCCCGCACTACGGTGCGCTGACGTTCAGCGCACCCACGGAGGGGAGGTGACGAACATGGACCCCGAAGACGACGTCCGCGCGATCCTGACCGGCGCGGCCGGCGGCCCGCAGCCGCCGATGCGCCTCGAAGCCGCCGACGTGATCGAGCGCGGTGGCCGGGTCCGGCGACGACGCAAGCGCTTCGCCGTCGCGGGCACTTCGGCCGCGACGGCGGTCGTCCTCGCGGTGGCCGGTTTCCTGGCCGGCCACCGCGCCGGGCCACCGGAGCCGGTGCAGCCCGCCGGCCCCGGCCTGTCCACGGTCGGCACCACGTCCGCCACCCCGTCGCCCACGGAGCTGCCGGTCCCGGCGACGTCGATCGCACCGCAGCCGCCGTCGGCCGAGCCGGACCAGACCCGCTCGCGCACCCAGCGGACGTCCACCCCGCAGGCGCCGTCCGCGGGCCCGCGGACGGTTTCCCGCCCGGCGCCGATCACCTCCGCGCCCAGCTCCGCCACGGCCACGGCCGCGACCCGGCCGGCCGAGCCGGGAACGAGCACGACGCGCTAGGTGGCCCCGGACGCACGTGTGCCCCGCCCGGTGATCCGGGCGGGGCACACGGCTATCCGGCAGCCGCTCAGCGTTGAGCGGCCGCGGAGGCCAGGTGGCCGCTGTTGTCCTCGGTGTCGATCTGTTCCATCGGCACCTGCGAGGTCTCCGGGATCTTGATGATCGGGATGATCGCGATCAGCGCCGCCGCCATCAGGTAGTACGCCGGCCAGTCCTCGTTGCCGGTGCTCTTGATCAGCGCCGTCACGATGACACCGCAGGTCCCGCCGAACAGCGACGTCGAGATGTTGTAGCCGATCGCGAACGAGCCGTAGCGCACCCGCGTCGGGAACATCGCCGGGAACGTCGAGCCGATCACCGCGAGCATGAACACCAGCAGGATCGCCACGATCAGGAACCCGACGAACAGCCACAGGATGCTGCCGGACTGCATGAGCTTGAGGCAGGGCCAGCTCAGCACCAGGAACCCGATGGCCGCCGTCAGCAGCAACGGTTTCCGGCCGATCCGGTCGGACAGCGCGCCGAGCGGGATGATGATCGCCATCTGGATGACTTCGACCGCGATGATGATCAACGTCGCCGTGTTGTCGTTGATCTTCAACGTGTCGGTGAAGTACGTCGGCATCGTGGTCAGCAGCAGGTAGTCCGCCACGTTGAGCAGCAGCACGATGCCGATCAGGTTGAGGATCATCCGCCAGTTGCGGACGAAGATCTCCTTGAGCGGCGCCTTCTTCGGCGCCTCGCCCGCGGCCTCCATGCGGCGGAACTCGGGGGTGTCCTCGAGCTTGTTCCGCAGGTAGAGCCCGACCAGGCCGAGCGGCAGCGCGACGAAGAACGGGATCCGCCAGCCCCAGGCGTCGACCTGTTCCGGCGGCATCGACAGCGTCACCGACAGCACCACGAGGTTGCCGAGCACGTAGCCGGCCAGTGTGCCGAGTTCGAGGAAGCTGCCGAAGAAGCCGCGGCGCTTCGTCGGGGAGTACTCGGCGATGAACGTCGCCGCTCCGCCGTACTCGCCGCCGGTGGAGAAGCCCTGGATGATCCGCAGCAGCAGGATCGCGATCGGTGCCGCGATGCCCATGCTGTAGCTGCCCGCGTAGGTCGGCAGGACGCCGACCAGGAAGGTGCAGCCGGACATCAGCAGGATGGTGATGGCGAGGACCCGCTTGCGGCCGAGCTTGTCGCCGAGCGGCCCGAAGAACGCCCCGCCGAACGGCCGCACGATGAACCCGACCGCCAGCAGGGCGAGCGACTTCAGGACCGCGTTGCCTTCACCGGGGAAGAACTGCGTGCCGATGCTCACCGCGATCGCGCCCGAGGTGAAGACGCCGTAGTCGTACCACTCGGTGGCGTTGCCCATGGCCGACGCCCACACGGCGCGCTTGACGGTTCTCTCGTCCACTGACGGTTTGCCCGTCGTTGCTGCTGTTTCGCTCATGCCGGCGACGACTCCTCCCGTGCAGTGCCCACTGGGCCGTTCGAGCTCATCAGCCCAGTCTTGACCGGCTCTCCCGCCTCGGCAGTCTGAGCCGGAAATTGTCTACGGTGGGGAACTTTCCGGCTACTGAGAGACGCACGTTGCCGACATACCTCGCGGGTCGGGCGCGACGGCCGGCTACCCGCCGGTTAACGTCAGCGCATGAGTCGTGTTTCTCAACCCTGGCCGCCGGTGCAGGTGGAGCCCGCGGTCCCGCACCCGAAGGCGCCGGAGCCGGGCACCGAGCTCGGCGTGCACTTCGCGGAGTGCTTCGGGTGCGGCGACGAAGCCGACGCCGGCCTGCACCTGCGCTCGACCGTCGGCGAAGGCCAGGTCGTGCACTCGCGGTTCACCGTCACCGCGGCCCACCAGGGCGCTCCTGGGCTCGCCCACGGCGGGCTGCTGGCCTGCGCGTTCGACGAGGCGCTCGGTTCGACGGTCGGCAACCTGATGCGCCGCCCGGCGGTGACCGGCAAGCTCGAAACGGACTTCCGGCGGCCGGTGCCGGTCGGCTCGACGCTGTTCATCGAGGCCCGGCTGGACGGCATCGCGGGCCGCAAGATCTACGTCAGCGCGGACGGCCGCCTCGACGCCGAGGACGGCCCGATCGCGGTGAGCGCGCGGGCGCTGTTCGTCGTCGTCGGCTTCGAGCACTTCAACACCCACGGTGACCCGCAGGCGCTGGAGAAGCTGGCCGCGCAGCACGAGAAGAACCAGCGAGAACGCGCCGAGCGCGACTGGGAAATCAACCCCTGACCGCTCGCGACGGCCTCAGGTGAGGGTGCGGGGGCGGATGGCGTTGGCCCGGTCGACCAGCTCGATGCGCTGCTCGATCGTGCCCGCCAGCCGCGCCAGCGCCCGGTAGCACCGCTCGAGGCCGAACCGCAGTTCGCGTTCCTCGAGCCGGCACCCCAGCACGCGCGCGCCCGGCGTCGGCTTGCCCTGCTTGAGCCATTCGTGCGCGGCTTCGAGCACGCCGGCGGACAGCTGCGTCCGGCGTTCGGCGTCCAGCCGGAGCCGTTCGAGCCGGGCGGACGCGTCGAGCAGGTCGTGCTCGGTGACCGGGGTCTCGCGGCCGTTGGCCTTGGTCGTCGTCGTCTTGATCTTGATCGCCGCGACCTGCGCGTCGACGTAGTGGGTGGAGGACGGCGGCACGGTCTCGAGCACCTCGACCGCGCTGGCCCGCGCGCCCTGCGCCAGGTACACGCGGGCGAGGCCGAAGGCGGCGCTGACGTAGGTGCGGTCGGTGCGCCAGACGAGTTCGTAGAACCGCGCGGCGGCGAAGTAGTCGCCGACGCCTTCGGCGCTGATGCCGAGGGCGAGCTTCGGGGCGACTTCGCCCGGCAGGTCGTCGTAGACCGCTTCGAACGCGACGTGCGCGACCCGCGAACGGCCGCCCGCGAGTTCGATCAGGCCGCGGTACCAGTCGATCCGCCAGTCGTGCGGGAAGCCGTTCTTGATGGCCAGGTACTGCGCGGCCTGCAGCTGCCGCTGCGCCTCGGCGAACTCGCCCAGCTCGACCCGGGCGCGCACGATCCGCAGCCGCACCTCGATCGACTCCCGCGGCGCGCCGGCCAGTGCCTCGATCGCGGCCCGCGGGTCGAGCGCGGTCGTGGTGGCGAGCACGCCCGCGGCCGGGTCGTCCGTGTCGACCTGCGGGATCGGCAGCCCGGCGACGACCTCGTCCGCGCCGGGCAGCGGCACGCTGGCGCCGGCTTCGGGCACCACGAGCTGCACGCCGAACGTGCGGCTCTCCGGGCCGAACACGGTGGACACGCCGGGCCGCGGCTTGCCGGTGCCGAGGGCCATGATCTCGCGCAGCACCCCGGTGAGCTGGTCGGCCATCTCCTCGGCGGAGAGGAAGCGCCGGTCCGGGTCCGCGTGCGTCGCGCGCCGCAGGAACCGGTAGTAGGAACCGAACAGCGTGAACAGCGGGACGGTGTCCGGGCCGGGCAGGGTCGTCTTGAACTTGCTGGTGTAGCCGGTGAACTCGAAGCTGAGCACGGCGAGCGTGCGCCCGACGGTGAACAGGTCCGACGCCACCGACGCGCCCTGCGTCGGCAGTTCCGGCGCGCTGTAGCCGGTGGTGAAGAACAGCGGGCTTTCGTAGTCGTCGGTGCGGCGGACCGCGCCGAGGTCGATCAGCTTCAGCTGCTCGTTGGTCTGGATGACGTTGTCGGGTTTGAGGTCGCAGTAGAGCAGGCCCTGGCTGTGCAGGTAGCCGAGCGCGGGCAGGATTTCCAGCCCGTACGCGATGACCTGGCCGATCGGCAGCGGCTCCGGGCGGCGGCTTTCCCGGTGGTGCGCCAGCGCGAGCTGCCGCAGCGACTGGCCGCCGACGTACTCCATGACGATGTAGCCGGTGGTCGTCCCGCTGTGGGCGTCCGGGTGCTGCACGAAGTTGTGGATCTTGACGATGTTCGGGTGCTCGACCTCGGCGAGGAAGCGCTGCTCGTTGGCCGCGGCCGCCATCGCCGTCGCGTCACCGGTGTCGATCAGTCCTTTGAGGACGACCCAGCGGTCGCTGACGTTGTGGTCCTGCGCCAGGTAGATCCAGCCGAGGCCGCCGTAGGCGATCGCGCCGAGGACCTCGTACTGGCCGCCGACCAGCTCGTGCGGCTGCAGCTTCGGGAGGAAGGAGAACGGCGCGCCGCAGTTCTCGCACTTCCCTTCCGGCGAACCGGGTTGCCCGTCCTTGCCGCGGCCGACCTTCGCGTTGCAGCTGCCGCAGAACCGCTTTTCCTCCGACACCACCGGGTTCGTCAGCACCGCGGACGCCGGGTCGCGCGCGGGCACCGGCGGGACTTCGACCAGCCCGGCGCCGAGCCGGCCGCGGCGCGAGCGTGACGTCCGCGAAGACGTCCGTCGCGAAGTGCCGGGGAACGAGCCGGGTCCCGAGCCGGAGCCGCTGCCGGTCCCCGTTCCGGTGCCGGTACCCGTGCCGGTGTGCCGTCCTTCGCTGGTGCGCTCGGGCAGCACGCTTTCGGTGCCGGGGTCCGGCAACGGCGTGCCCGGCCCGGTGTCCGGCCGGGGCAGCGGCGGCATGATGCTCTGGGTTTCCGGCGCCGGCGCGGCGAGCACGCTCGTCGGCTGGGGCGCGTTGGGGTCCGGGCGCACGGCCTGCGTCGGCTCGACCGGCGGCGCGACGGGGTTCATGCTGCCCGGCGGGCGCGTCGGGTCGTCCGCGCCGGGGATCGGTCCGCGCGCGGGGGCGGGCTGGCCGCGCGGCGGCGTCGGCGGACGGCGCACGGGGGCGTGGAAGACGGTCTCTTCGCCGCCGGACGGCTCACCCTCGTCCAGGCGGCCGGAGATCGACGGCTCCGGCGTCTCCCACCGCACCGGTGGCGGCGGCTGCCAGTTCGGCTTGGCCACCTGCCCCTCGTCCGGCGCGGCGTGCCGAGGACGGCGCGGCTCCTCCGACACTGCTACCTCCCGGATCCCTGCGACGTGCGGAGATCGATTCTAGTCGCGCTCGAGTTGCGTTCACTGGTACTGCGGCGACGGTGGCGAAGCCGGTCCGAGCCGGGCTTCCACCCAGCGGCGGTAGCTGTCCTGCCACACGCCGTTGCCGCGGATCTGGTCGAGCACCGCGTTGACGTACCGGACCAGGTCTTCGCGGTCCTTCGGCACGCCGATGCCGTAGTTCTCCTGGGTCAGCGGGTCACCGCGGACCTCGAGCGTCGAGTCCTGCGCGGCCATCCCGGCGAGGATGGTGTCGTCGGTCGACACGGCGTCGACCTGGCCCTGCTGGAGCATCACCAGGCAGTCCGACCAGTTGTCCACCGAGATCGGCAGCGGTTTGGCCGGGTCCGTCGCGATCTTCGCCAGCGACGTCGACTTCTTGGTCGCGCACACCCGCTTGCCGCTCAGGTCCGACAGCTTCTGCGCCTTCGACTCCTTCGCGACCAGGATCTTCTGGCCGGCCACGTAGTACACGGAGGAGAACGCGACGTCCTTCTTGCGCGCGCAGGTGATGCTGTAGGTCCGGACCACGATGTCGACCTGGTGCTTCTTCAGCACCTCCTCGCGCTGCGAAGACGGGATCGCGCGGAACTGCACGTGGCCGTCGGCCGTGCCGAAGATCGCCTTGGCGATGGCGTACACCATGTCGATGTCGAAGCCCTCGAGGTTGCCCGAGGTGGGGTTGCGGAACCCGAAGAGGTAGGTGGTCTGGTCGACGCCGGCGATCAGCTTGCCGCGCTTCTTGATGTCGGACATCGTCGAGCTTTCGGGGACCGCCGTGCTGCCGGCCGGCGCCAGGCTGGCCAAGGGGTTGCAGCTGGTGTCGGAGCCGCCGCCCGCCGTCGCGTCCGGGCCGCCGACGTGCGCGGGCTGCGGCCAGGCCGCGTTGCTGACCGGCGCCGGGTCGACCGGTTTGCCGGCACTGCCGCAGGCCGCCGCCAGCAGCGCGACGACCGCCAGCACGCCCGCCCGGACCGTGTTACGCCGCCTGCTCACCGGTACTCCCTCAGTCGCTCCCGGATTCCCATGGTGACACCCGCCGCGGCGACGATCGCCAGCACGGCCAGGCCGGGGGCGAGGAAGGTCAGCGCGCGGTCGCCGTTGTGGGTGTCGTCGAGGAAGTCCTGCCTGCCGACGTCGATCGCCGCCTGGAGGCTGTCGTCGAGCCGCCGGAACGCCGGCGCCGAGCCGCCGTTCGCGTCTTCCTGCACGGCGGAGTTCACGGCTTCCTGGTACGCCCCGGCGTTGTCCTGGTCGCGCACCTGTCCGTGTGCCTTCAGCCAGTCGGTCGCGGCCTTCGACGCGTCGTCGACCTTGGTGGCGCCGGCGCCGTCCTTGATCAGGCCGCGGGCTTCGGCGAGGAGGCCGCCCTGGCCGTCTTGGCCGACCAGCTGGACCGCCTTGTCGGCGAAGTCCTTCTCGTACGCGCCGCCGTCGCCGCGGGCGACCAGGGTCAGCGTTTCGTCGGCGCGGGCCTGCAGCGCGGCGATCCGCGCGCGGACGAGCACGTCGACGCGGTGCGAACCGTCGTCCTGGCCGCTGCCGACCAGGCTGCCCTGGACGATCAGCGCGACCGCGCCCCACAGCAGCGAAACCACGACGGCGGCCGTGGCGACGACGAGCCCGACGTTGAGCAGCCGGTTGGTCCGCCGGGTCAGGTAGACCTGGGCGACGATCAGCGCGGCCAGCAGGGCGACCACCAGGATCGTGGCGAGCCACGGGAAACCGGTGGCGCTGTCCTGCTCTTCGATGAGCCGTTCGGTGTCGATCCGGTAGAGGTCCTGGGCGGCGGGCAGGATCTTCGCCCGCATCAGCTCGGACGCCTCGCGCAGGTAGGACGCGCCGACCGGGTAGCCGAGGCGGTTGTTCGCCCGCGCCGTCTCGACGAGCCCGGTGTAGACGGGCAGCTGCTGGTTCAGCATGTCGACCGGGGTGGCCGCGTCGGCGACGTCCGCGGCGTCCGAAGCGGCCTTCGCGAGCGCGGCGCCGGCTTCGGCGATGTCCCGCTCGTAGCGCTGGCGGAGCTCGGGTGGCTCGGTGCCGATGGAGAGGAACGCGCTCGCGGCGGTCGCGTCCGCGTCCGAAAGCGAGCGGTAGACCTGCTGCGACGCGGCGGCGAGTGGTTCGCGGTGGTCGATGACGCCGGAGATCGTGTCGTCGCGGTCCTGCACCGACAGCGTCGCGACGAGCCCGGCGACGAGGGCCAGCAGCACCAGCCCGACGGCGATCACGGTGAGCCTGCCGGGCGTGGTCGCGGCCGACCGGATGACCGCGCGGACCCCCTGGCCCGGCAGGTCGAGCAGCCCCAGCAGGCCGCTGCGGCCGCCGGTGCGGTCGCCGCCGTCCGGTGGCGACGGCTGGGGTGCCGGCGCGGGCGCCGGGGCCGTCGCAGTGCTGGTCATCCCGGAATTCCTCCCCTGCCATCCGGGGCCTCGCCCCAGGCTGGGGGCTTGGCGACCCGGAGCCCCCGAAAAAGATCGCTGTGAGCCGTACCCGCAGAAGGTAGCCGAGTCGCCGCGCGCGCGGGCACCGGCACCGCCCGCTGTCATCAGCACGTGATCTGGGCGGATGTGTTCCGGCGCACACCGGTGATCAGGTCCGGACTTCCGCCAGCACGCGCCACTGGCCGTCTTCGGGGCCCGCCGTCAGCGTGCCGCCGGCGAGGGCGAGCCGTTCGCGCATGCCGGCCAGGCCGAATCCTTCACCTGTCCGGGTGAATCCCGCGAGCGCGTTGCGGACGTCGAGCCGGACGACGCCGGGTGCGTGGGTCAGCCGCATCCGGATGTCCTGGCCCGGCGCGTGCTTGCCGGCGTTCGTCAGGGCTTCCCGCGCGATGCCGACCAGGGCGACCACCGCCGCCGAGGTGAGCGGCCGGGTTTCGCCGTCGGCGTCGAACGCGACGGTGACGCCGTGGTCGCGAGCGTGCGCCGACGCCGTCGCGGCCAGGGTTTCGGTGAGCGGCAGGACGTCCCGGCGGAGCGCGGCGACGGCGTCGCGCGCTTCGGCCAGGCCGTTGGCGGCGAGCTTCCGCGAGCGCCGGACGGACCGCAGTGCACCGTCCACATCGGACTTCTCGGCCAGCAGCGCTTCGGCGAGCTCGAGCTGGACGCCCAGCGCGCCAAGGGAATGCGCGAGGAGGTCGTGGAGCTCGCGGGCGATCCGGGTGCGTTCGTCGAGCGCGGCGGCGCGGGCGTGTTCGGCCTGAGCGAGCCGCGTCTGCTCCAGCAGGGCCTCGCTCTGCGTCGCCTGCACCTCGTACTGGCGGCGGTTGAGCCCGAGCAGCACCAGCAGCAGCATCACGCCGGCGTCGGCGAGGGACTCGCCGAGTGACTGTCCGGCGAGCGCGTGCGACGTCACCGCCAGTGCGACGTCCAGGAGGCCGGCGGCGAGGATCGCGCCGACGCCGACCGAGGTGAGCGTGGCGAGCCGGCCGAGGGCGATGACGGACAGCAGGATCGCCGACGAGTCCCCGGCCCAGCCGACGATCGCCGCCGGCACCGCGCTCGCGGCGGCGAGCAGCGCGGCCGCCGTCCTCGGCCGCCGTCGTGTCTGCAGGACGAAGCCCAGCCAGCAGGCGGTGGCGACGCCGTAGGCGATCCAGACGCGGGGGTCGGCCTCGCGGGCGGTGATCAGGGTCGCGGCGAAGAAGAGCGTGCCGAGCAGCTGCACCACCAGCCAGCTCGGCGCGATGGTGTCGGGCAGGCGGTTCGGCACGCGTCCATGATCGCGTGTTCCGGGTGGGTCAGCCGCGGATGGCCGGGGCGAGCGAGTGCGGGAGCACCGCTTCGGGGTCCGGCGGCCGGCGGACGATCACCTCGACGTCGTCGGCGAAGCGGTACGGCTTCGCGCCGAGGATGCCGCCGAAGTGCCGTCGCAGCCGGGACATCTCGGCACGGACGGTCACCGTCCGGCCGGCGTCGCCGAAGAGGTCGCCCGACAGCTCGGACGCCGACCGGCCGTCGCGGTGGCTGGCCAGCACGTACAGCACCTCGGCGTGGCGCGGGCTGAGCCGGTGCGTCCAGGTCCCGGCGGCACTGGCGACGATGAGCTCGGGTGCGCGCGGCGACCGGACGTCGAGCACGACGCGGGTGGGCGGGGCGGCGTCGTTCTCGGTCAGCCGGAGCAGCCAGCCGCCGGGCACCGGCTCGACCGAGCAGTCGCCGTACGTCGGCAGCCAGGTCCGCCCGGGCCCGAGGCCGGTGGGCAGCGCGACCTTCTCGACCGGCGCGACCCCGGCGGCCGCGGCGACCCAGCCGTGTTCGTCGGCCACCATCGCGCGGCCGCCGACCTTGGCGAGCACCGGGACGGCGAAGCCGCGAAGGCGTTCGAGCTCGGTGAGGTGGGTGGTGCGCAGCTGGGCTTCCGCGAGCCGTGTCACGACGTCGACCAGCGCCAACGTCGTGGCGTGGACGGTCGGGGCCGGGCCGGAGAGGTCGACGACTCCGAGCAGCCTGCCGTCACGCGGGTCGTGCAGCGGTGCGGCCGCGCACGTCCAGGAGTGCTGGGCGCGGACGTAGTGCTCGGCGGAGTACACCTGGATCGGGCTGCGGGCGACCAGCGCGGTGCCGATGGCGTTGGTGCCGACGGACTCCTCCTGCCAGTCGACGCCTTCGACGAACCCGAGCCGGTCGGCGCGGCGGCGGACGGCGGCGCTGCCGTCCCGCCAGAGGACGGCGCCACCGGCGTCGGCGATGACCATGATGTGCGCGGCCTGCTCGGCGAGGCTGATCAGGCCGCCGCGCAGGACGGGGAGCGCCTCGGCCAGGCCGCTCGCCCGGCGGCGTGCTTCCAGCTGTTCGAGGCTCAGGACGGGCGCGGCGGCCCGGCTGTCCGGGTCCAGGCCGAGGCGGCGCATCCGCTGCCAGGACGCGCCGATGACCGGCCGGAGCCGGCTGGGCAGCGCCTGGCCGTTCAGAGCCGCTTCGTGCACCTGCGCGAGGACACGGGCGTGCCGCCGGGGATCCGCCCCGGCCGGCAACGCCGCCTCGAGGTCTCGCTGCCCCAACCGCCGCTCCTAGTGCTGTGCCTCCTCGGAGTCTGCCGTCTCGGCCGGGTGATCGGTAGGTGGCGAGCGTCGCGGTTTTTGCGGTCAGTAAGAGAGGTAAACGTCGGTTTCGAGGTCGTCCGCAGCGGATTCGGGAGCGGAGGCCGAGTTTTCGATCAGCCGGGCGACTTCGGCGTCGATCGCGTCGAGCACCTGTTCTCGCAGCTCACCGCTGTCGGTGACGCGGGTCCGGAACCGCTGGAGGCAGTCGCCGGCGTGCCGCGGGAAGCCGGCTTCGATCAGCGTCGGGCCGCCGCCGCCACGGGCCCGGCCGACCGCTTCCCCGGCGGCTTCGTGCACGGCGAAGAAGTCGGATCCGTCGACGACGATCCCCGGCACGCCGAGCCCGGCCACCCGATCGGCGTAACCGGTGTCATCGGTGACGAAGATGGCGGGCAGGTGCCAGGCCGACGCGAGGTTCAGCGCCTCCAGCGTCGTCCCCGGGCCGTCCGCGAGGAAAGCCACGCCGACGCCGCCGGTGTCCTGCTGTTTGGCGGCGATGGCGGCGCCGCAGATCAGCAGCGGGACTCCACCTCGTGTTTCCGTGGCGGGCAGCCGGTGGTGCCGGACCCCGGCCAGGACGGCCCGGACGTCGACGCCCTTGGCGATGCGGTGGGCCGGCCGGCGGTGGGTGCCGGCGATGGCGTCGCGGCCGTCGAGGTGGAGGCAGACGCCGGCGGCCAGGGCCTCCTCACCGGCGTCGCGGTGGGCGCAGTCCCCGGTCGCGCGGACCTGCTCTTCGACGGCCCGGATGGTCCGCATGACGCGGTACGCACCCCGGAGGGCGTCCGTCATCTGCGACGCTCCTTCCCCAGATCGGTTTCCGCGCGCAACAGGCCTTTTCGCGCCGCCTCCGCCATCGCCGCCCGCACGTCGACGACCCACGGCCCGTCCGGTTTGAGCTCGACGAACGCGCTCTCGCCGGTCTTGAGCTCGAGTTCGCGCTCGCCGTCGAGCGCGATGACTCCGCCGGCCGCGGCGAGTTCGACGCGTACGCCGGGCTGCAGGAGCCCCCAGCCGCGCACGCCGACCGGCCGCACGAGCCCGGGCGCGATCGGCGCGTGCACGACGTACGGCGTCTCCTCGACCGGCCCGAGCTGCAGCGCAACGCCGTCCGGGCTCGAGCGAGGGCTGGGACAGAGTTGGCCTGGAACGCTCGAGAGGCCGATACCGTCCGGCTCGGCGAAGGTGCAGTACAGCTCGGTGAGTGAGGACGGGTCCCACAGCGCCCGTGCCCCGATGTGCCTGCTCAGCGACACGCAAACGTCGACGAGGGCGATCTCCCGGCGGGCTTTGGTGACGACCTCGAGCACGCTGACGCGGTGGGTCACGAGGTCGGGATCGATCTGGCCGGTGGCGATCAGCCCGGCGGCCAGGCCGGCGACGGTCGCCTCCCGCATCTGCGGGAAGGCGTTGTTGGTGCCGGTGGAGAGGGCGAGCAGCGGCACGTCTTCGCAGGCCGCGGCGGCGACGCGGGCGGTGCCGTCCCCGCCGAGGACGACGATGACCCCGGCGCCGGCCTCGACCATGCGGCGCACCGCGTTCGTGGTGTCGGCGGCGGTGCCGGTGATGGCGTCGTCCTCGCAGAAGTCGACCTTCGGCCACGAGCCGCCGCGGCCGAGGGCGCGCAGGACCGCGGCGGAGATCCCGCCGAGGTCGGTCGAAACGAGGGCCCGGTCGAGCCCGGTGACGGCGAACGCCGCCAGCAGCCGCTGGACCATGTTCGCCTTCTCGGCGGTGGGGAACACCGACGCCTGCGCGACCAGCCGGCGGATGTCCCGCCCCGATGCGGGGTTCGCGACGATCCCCGCCACCGTTTCACCCACCGGGCCTCCCGTTCTTTCGCCGGAGAACAGGAGACTCCGTGAACGGGCGAAACGGAAGGGTTGCAGGGCGTTGCAGTGCCGGCGACCGCACGGCCGCGGCGACGCAGATCACACCGCGCGTCTCACCTGGTGATCTCCAGTGGACTGTCCAACCGGGAGTGGCGGGCGGGGAAGAACCAACCGGGAGGGGATCCTGGCCGGGGGCTACGGGACCAGGTCGGCGACGCCGTCGTAGGTGAAGCCGGCCTCTTCGACCGCAGTCCGGACGTTGCCCTCCGGCAGGGCGGATTCGGCGCGCACGAGCACTCGGCCGGCCGCGACATCGACGTCCACTCCGGCCACTCCGGGCAGCGCGGCGATTTCTTCGGTGACCGATTGGGCGCAGTGCCCGCAGCTCATCCCGGAAACGGTGTAACCGTGCTCGATCATGGTGCGCAGCCTACGAAAAGGGCCGCCACCCCGTACGGGTGACGGCCCTTTCCCAAGATCAAAGTCAGATCACGGTGACCGACGTGGCCTGCGGGCCCTTCTGGCCCTGGCCGATCTCGAACTCGACGCGAGCGTTCTCCTCGAGGGTGCGGAAGCCGTTACCCTGGATCTCGCTGTAGTGAACGAAGACGTCGCCGCCACCGTTGTCGGGGGTGATGAAGCCGAACCCCTTCTCGGAGTTGAACCACTTCACAGTGCCCTGAGTCATCAAAAATCTCCATGTGTAACACCAAAACAGGAAGCCACTTCGGCGACCCGGGTCAGCACCCGGACGGTTTGCTTCCTCGGTGAGGAGACACTACGCCCGCTGAATTCCTGCGAGCGTGACTCATCACGAACACAAAAACCGAGACCTTAAGTAGTAAAGCACACCTTGACCAGGGCGGACAAGCCATCTTCACCCGCGCGGGGTGAGCTATTCGCCACTCGCCGGGCGGAGCCCCTCGGTGGCGAACGGCGACCGCCAGGTGGCGTCCCTGTCCGCGGCCACCACGGCGTCGTCGTGGGCCTCTGAGCTGGCGCTGAACAGCACCGGTACGACACCGGAGGACTTCCGCGCCGGTTCGGATGCGTGCTGGTGATCGGTCACGTCGAAACTCCCCTCGTTCCCTGCCCGCTTCGGCGCGGGTCATGACCGTGATGGTGCCGTGCGGCACCGACAGAAACCGGTTGTCTCCCGCCGGGACCCGGCCGGGAAGGTTCAGCGGTGAACCACCACCGGAACACCGTCAGGTTACCCGAGCCAACGCCCTGCTACCACACGACATTCCCGGATTTTCCGGAACGAAACCGAGCAAAACCGTTACTGGGCGGGAGGTTGCGGACGTGCCTGCCCGAGCAGGGCCGAGATCCGCACGTCCGGGGTCACGACGTCCGGGTCCGTGCGCACGTCGATGACGCACGGCCGTTGCCTCACCAGCGCGCTGGCGATGATCGGCTCGAGCTCTTCCCGATCGTCCACGGTGTACCCGGCCGCGCCCAGCCCGCGCGCCCACGAAGCGAAGTCGGTCAACGGGATGGACACCCCGGTGAGCCGACCGTACGTGCGCGCCTGGTGCATGGCGAGCGCGCCGTGCACGCCGTTCTGGAAGACGACCACCATCACCGGCGCCCGGTACCGGACGGCCGTTTCGATCTCCTGGCCGGTCATGAGCGTCCCGGCGTCCCCGACCATGGCCACGACGGTCCGCCGCGGCTCGGCCAGTTTCGCCGCCACGGCGGCCGGCACGGCGTAGCCCATGGCGGCGTTGCTCGGGCCGAGCTGGCTGCGTGGCGCGGTGAAGCACCAGTAGCGGTGCATGAACTGCGCGAAGTTGCCCGCGTCGCTGGTCACGATGGTGTCCTCGGGCGCGAGCTTCCGCAGCGCGCGGACGACGTCGACCGGGTGCACCCGGGTGTTCCCGCTGGTGTCGGGCGGGGTCATGAAGGTGTGAACGGCCGCGTTCGCCGCCGAGGCCCGCCTCGTCCGCGGCGACGCCACCTCCCGCAGCTCCCGCAGGAACGGCTCGACCTCCGAGTCGACGCGGAAGGTCAGCCCCCGCCGCTTCGGGCTGACGTCGATGCCGGTGCCGACCATGACCAGCGTCTGCTGCGCGGTCGGGTAGCGGTAGGCCTGCGTCGTGACCTCGTCGAGCTGGGTGCCGAGCGCGAGCACCAGGTCCGCGCGCTCGAGCGCGTCCAGCTGCCGGGCCGGGATGCCCAGCCCCAGGTGACCGGCGTAGCGGGCGTGGTTCTCGGGGAAGGCGTCCTGCCGCCGGAAGGCGTTGTAGACGGGCAGCGCGAGCTCATCGGCGACGGCGATCAGCTCGTCCCGCGCCGACCGCGCCCGCCCACCGACGATGACCACGGGGTATTTGGCCTCGTCGACCAGCTGCGCCACGGCGTCAGCCGAACGGCCCAGCGTCCCGGACGCGGGCGGCCGCACCCGCGCCATCGGCTTCGCCGCGTCGTAGGGCATCCCCCAGATGTCGCAGGGCACGCCGAGGACGACCGGCCCCGGACGTCCTTCCTGCGACGTCGTCAGCGCGTGCGCGAGCAACCCCGGCAGCCCGTCCGGGTCGGTCACCCGCAATGTCGACTTGGCGATCGACTCGAACATGGCCGTGAGGTCCGACGTCGGCAGCTCCCCCGACGACGACGGCACCGGTTCGATCGCCGGCGTCTCCAGCAGCACGACCATCGGCGTCTCGTCCTGGTACGCCGTTTGGACGCCGATGGCCAGGCTCGCCGCGCTCGGCCCCCGGCTGGCGAGCAGCACGGCGGGCCGTTCGGTGAGCTTCCCCTCGGCCTCCGCCATGAACGCCGCGCCCGCGTCGTGACGCGCCGAGACCAGCGTGATCTCCCGCTCGCGTTGCAGGGCGTCGAGCAGTTCAAGGAAGGACTCACCGACCACCGCGTACACGCGGCGGACACGCGCCTCGGTCAGGATCCGCACGGCCGTCTGGGCGACGGTCGCTCCCAGTTGGTATCTAATGAGGAGAGCTTAGGCGGGCACCGTTCAGTGCAGTCAAGTGATCTTCACCGAAACCGGACAAGGATACGCCGAATGTCCGCTTTGACCGACTGCTAGCCGATCAAGGGAGCGAGGACCGCAGACTTGGCCGCGACCGAACATGAAACTGTTTTTACTTATGGTGCCCCGGCCCTGAAGTACGGCACCGGCGCCAGCGATGAGATCGGCTACGACCTCACCCAGTACGGCGCGCACCGCGTGCTCGTCGTGACGGATCCGCAGGTCGCCGCGACGGGCTGGCCCCGCCGCATAGCCGACGGCATCGCGGGCTACGGCATCGACACCGAGGTCTTCGACGGCGTCCACGTCGAGCCCACCGACGTCAGCATGCAGAAGGCGGTCGACTTCGCCCGCGGAACGGGCCCGTACGACGCCTTCGTCGCCGTCGGCGGCGGGTCGGCCATCGACACCGCCAAGGCGGCGAACCTCCTGACCAGCAACGACGGCGACCTGATGGACTACGTCAACGCCCCCGTCGGCGGCGGCCGCGCGCCGGCCAGGCCGCTCAAGCCGCTGGTCGCGGTGCCCACCACCACCGGCACGGGTTCCGAGAGCACCACGGTCTGCGTGCTGGACGTGCTGTCGCTGCGTGTCAAGAGCGGGATCAGCCACCTCCGGCTGCGCCCGACCCTGGCCGTCGTCGACCCGCGGCTCACAGTCAGCCAGCCACCCGGCGTGACGGCCGCCAGCGGCATGGACATCCTGTGCCACGCCGCGGAGAGCTACACCGCCAAGCCGTACACCGAGTTCGAGCGCAAGCGCCCGGAGCAGCGCGTGCCGTACTGCGGCTCGAACCCGCTGGCCGACATGTTCGCCGAGCAGTCGCTGCGGCTGCTGTCGTGGGCCCTCCCGGCCGCGGTGCGCGACGGTGCCGACCTCAAGGCCCGCGAGGCCATGGCCCTAGCCGCGACGTTCGCGGGGCTCGGCTTCGGCAACGCCGGCGTGCACATCCCGCACGCGAACGCCTACCCGATCGCCGGCCAGGTCAGGGATTTCCACCCGGACGGCTACCCGGGCGACGAGCCCATGGTCCCGCACGGCATGGCCGTCTCGTTGACCGCGCCCGCCGCGTTCCGCTTCACGTTCGACGCGGCACCGGACCGCCACTTGCGTGTGGCCCGCCTCCTGGCGCCCGACTTCGAGTGGCCCGGCGACTTCGCCGACCACCTGCCCGCGGTGCTGATCGACCTGATGCGTCAGATCGGCATCCCGGACGGCATCGGCGCCGTCGGCTACACGGAGTCCGATGTGGACTCCCTCGTCGAGGGAACCCTCAAGCAGCAGCGCTTGCTGGCCACCGCACCTCGCGAGGCGTCGGCGGACGACCTGTCGGCCATCCTGCGCGAGTCGGTGTCACTGTGGTGAACGGCTACCCGCACTGGCAGACGATCCCGTTGCGATGGAAGGACAACGACGTCTACGGGCACGTAAACAACGTCGTCCACTACTCGCTGATGGATACCGTGATCAACACGTGGCTCATCGAGCAGGGCGGCCTCGACATCGAAATCGGGGCGGTGATCGGGCTGTGCGTCGAGTCGCACTGCGCGTATCACTCATCGGTGTCCTTTCCTGGTTCGTTGCGAATCGGGTTGAGGGTGGCGCACCTGGGGAAGTCCAGCGTGCGCTACGAGATCGGGATGTACGCGGCCGACGAGTCCCTGGTCGCGGAAGGGCACTTCGTGCACGTCTTCGTGGACCGCGAGTCCCGCCGGCCGACACCGGTCGCCGGCAAGCTGCGCGAGGCATTGGAAGCACTGCAACCCAGCTGACGTGCACCGCCGCCGTGTCACCTCCTCTCCGACGGCGCAGATCCGGGCTGTGTTCTCACTGCCCTTCCGATCATGCCTCACCGCCCCGACAAAACCGGGCGATCGGCTCGAGTTGTCCACAGCCGACCCGGAAACAGGAGAGTTGTCCACAGATTCGTTTCGAGGGGTTCCACACCCCCTCGGCAGCGATAAGCTCGGAAGCGCATGAAATCGGTCCACAGTGGATGAGCTGTTCCCTCACCGGATCGGCTAGTAACACGGATGGCGACCTAGGCGTCGATCCGGTTGCGGCGGCAGAGTGGTGAGCCGACAGCTTGAGAGTGGTCCCGGACCCGTCGCCGGCAGGCGTCCCTGCGGCGGTCGCGGCACCCGAGCACAGAAGTGGACCAAAGTGGTGGTCGCGCGTCCGCTCCCGGCAGACGCCCCGGGAGCGGGCGCGCCACTGCCTCAGGTGGCCTGGTGGAGATCGCGGCTTCGTCGCCGGAAGGCGTCCCACCGACGACCGCAACCCACCGCAGACGGCCTGGCAGTGGTCGCGAACCCCGTCGCCGGAAGGCGCCCCGGCGGCGGGCCGCACCACAGCCAAGGGGCAGCCGCCTCCCGTTGCTGGGCGGTTGGCTGCCCCGCCGGCCGTCGTGTCGGTACTGATCAGCGACCGGTAGTTGAAGGTGCGGGCGTCCCACCCAGGAAGGGCAAAACCTCCTTGCCGTCAAGGAGCGAGGCGAGAGAGAGGAGAATTCCGGCGCCGCCGGTCTTGACGTCCATCGAGAGGCGCAGCAACCCGTTGCCCGGAAACGCGAGGCCGCCCTTGTACGGCACCGCGTACCAAGCCAACCACGCGAGGTGCCGGTCGATCGCCGCCACCCGGCTCGGCTCATCCACGTCCGGGTTCGCGGCCAGCGCGACCGCCAGCCCGCACCGGCCGTTGAGCAAGCCAGGGTGGAGCACGAACTCGCCGAGGCACGACTCACGCAAAGCGGACAGGCTGTCACTGGCCTCCGCGTCCGGGCAGTGTCGCGCCAGCTGCTCGGCGACCAGGAGGATCCCGGCGCTGCCGACTCCGGCGTACGGCAGGGTTCGGCCGGCACCATCGCGGACCTGCAGCGAGCCGTCGTCGACTTCGATGCATTCTTCGAGGTCGCGGCTCAGCGCCTGGTCGGCGAAGGAGAGCCAGGCCGACTCGCCGGTGCGCTCGAAGAGCCGCACGAACAACAGCGCCGGCCCGGCCCAGCCCGAGAGCAAACCGGCGCGTGCCGAGTTACCCGGCGGCGCCGCCGTCTCCAAGGCCTCGGCCAACCGAACTGCAGTGTTCAGTGCCTGGCGACCGAACTCGTTGTCCTGGCGGACCGTCGCGAAGTGCAGCATGGTCAGCCCGATGCCTGCCAGGCCGCGCTCCAACGAGTGGTCCGTCGTCTGCTCCACGAGCCGTGCGGACGACGCCAGCAGCTTGCCGGCCTGGTCGTGGTACCCGAGGCTCTCCAGCACGTAGGCGATGCCGGAGCTGCCGTCGTAGAAACCAGGCCGGGTCGGCGGCTCCCGGCGAACCGCCTCGACAAGCCAGCGTTCGTGCTCGGGGAAGCGGCCGACCCCGGCGACGTCGAGAGCGTGCAGCACGCCGGCGGCACCGACACCGAAGCACGCACCGCCGACACGGAACTGTTCGACGTCGCCGGGGAACAGCCGATCCTGGCGGGAGGGGGTAGCGCTGGCGAGGATCGCCTCGGCGATCTGCTTGCGAACCAGCGGCCAGTCCGGTTTGTCGTGGTCAAGCTCCGTGTGGATCTGCGCCGAATCCGCTGATACTTCACGCTGGGCCAGCACCGCGATTGCGGCGTCGGCATCCCCCTCGGGCAGCGCGAACCGACGTTCGACGAAGTCGGCGAGACGACGCACCTTGGCCGGAGCAAGCTCGGCCAGTGGCGATAGCGGCAGGAACAACCACAGCCGCAGCGCCGCGAGCGCGTACTCGTCGACCGCGAAGCCGCGGCGGTCTGCCGGAACGCGGAAGCCAGGCGTGCCCGGCACCAGGCGGTCGGCGGCCTCGGCGTCCGCCGCCGTCCCGAAGTCGGTCAAAGAGATCCGGTCGTGGTCGTCCTCGTCGATCAAGATGCTCATGGGGTGCAGGTCACCCAGGACGATGCCGCGGGCGTGGACCTCCGCGATCACCTTTTCCACGCTCGCTACGATGTCCAGCGCGCGCCGCGTGTATGCGGCGACGTCAGCGGTAGTCGCGTTGCGCCTGGTCAGGGGGTAGTTTCGGGTCAGCCAGCTGGCCAGCGAGATGCCCGACAGGTACTCCGTGGCCAGGTAGTGGCGGTCCGAGACGGTGAACTGCTCGACGACCTGCGGCACGCCCGGGATGCCGGCGAGCCGCCCGAGCACTTCGCGCTCTCGGCGCAGCCGTTCAACGCCGTCGATCCGCGCCTCGTCGAAGCCCGCGTTCGGGCGGGCCTCCTTCAGGACGACCTGCTCTCCGCCCGCCTTGGGATCGGCGAGGTAGCTGCCACCGCCGTGCGAAGCCTGCAGTGGCCTCAACAGCCGATAAGGGAACTGGACTGGGACACCCGGTTTGCGCGCGGGGACATCACAGCTTTGTAGACAGGCCGGAAGCTTCACCCAGTCGGGCACGGAAAACGCCAGTTCCCGCTTCTCGGGCACCAGCCGACCGTCCGGCTTGCGAACTGCCGGAACGCGGTCGCCGTTGTGTTCCACCCACTGTTCGGCGAATCCGCCGTAACGCACGTAGAGGGGCCCGTCGCCGTACCGCAAGGCGCTCGGAATAACAGGGCCGCGTTCACCTTCCAAGGGCGTTGACAGGTCGATGAGCACACGTTCGAGTTCGTGGTGGTCGACCGGGTAAATGGTCGCCACTTCGACGACGCCGTCCCGGGATGCGTATTTCGAATTCCGGGCGAGCAAGGTCAGCGGCGAGCGGAGGTGCTCGTAGGCGACCGCGTGCTCGGTACAGGTCTGGTGGACGTGCGCGAGCACCCGGGCCGCATTGTCGAGACCTGCGGAGACGTGGATCTTCCAGCCCTGCGCGGGAAGAACTCGCCCCTCCGGCTGAACCGCGCGCCACACTCCCCGTTCGAATGTCACCCAGTCGGTGCCCGGCACAGGGAGCGCCGTGATGAAGTCTTCGACCGGCGCATCGGTTCCCTGGTGTTCGTCGTAGAACAACGGGTCGGCGAAGCAAAAAGCTTCGTAGCGCAGGTCCATCCGTGATACCCCTCCGTGCGAGCCTCGAGCATCGCAGCCCCCGAGACGAGGAATATTCCCCCATGCCGGACAGCTCTGAGCCAATCCGCCAACCCAGCGGTTCAGCTGGGCTATCCGAGGTAGGCAAAAGAGGCGCCTACCGACCAGTACACGAACTCAGGGTGATTTTGTCCAGTTGAACTACCACACGATAGTGATGTAACGTGAAGATCTTTTCGGCATTTCCGCAGGTCCACCAGAGGATCGGGCCGAATAAGCCACCGAATTGGCAGAATGCCATCAAGCTCGGCAAGTGAGCGACTTTCCCCATAGGTGCCGTTCCCGTAGAGCTCGCTCGCCCGGACCGACGACCACGGCGGTGGCCTGCGCCACCCCGCGACACCTCGGCGAACCGGCCCGCCGGTACCACGGAGTAAGTTGACGGCCGGCGGACCGGAAGGAGGAACGGGTGATCTTCGGATTCGCCGTGACGGTCGCCGTGGCTGCCACGCTCGTCGCGCTCTGGAGCTTCGTCCAGTCGGCTCGGAACCGGCTTCCGGACAACCCGCTCCTGATCGCGCTCGCGGCCATCGAACTGCTGCTGGTCGCGCAGCTGGTGATCGGGATCGTGCTGCTCGTCGGCGGGGACCGGCCCGGCAGCCTGGCGACCTACCTGGCCTACCTGATCGGGAGCCTCGTCGTGCTGCCGATCGGCGCCGCCTGGGCGCTGGCCGAGCGGAGCCGGTCGAGCACCGCCGTGCTCGGCATCGCCTGCCTGGCCATCCCGGTGATGGTGCTGCGACTGAACGAGGTGTGGAGTGGAGCAACAGCGTAGGACGGCCACCGGCCCCGGCCGGGTGCTCGTCGCCGTGTACGCGATCTTTGCGCTGGCCGCGACGTCGCGAGCCGGCGTCCAGATCGGCACGAAGTTCCACGAAGCCCCGCTCGCCTACCTGCTCTCGGCGTTCGCCGCAGCCGTCTACATCGTCGCGACCGTCGCGCTGGCCCGGCGCGGTGACGGCTGGTGGCGCGTTGCCCTCGTCGCCTGCTCGATCGAGCTGCTGGGCGTGCTGACGATCGGCACGCTGAGCCTCGTCGACGCGGCCGCCTTCCGGCACCCGACCGTCTGGTCGGTCTACGGCGAGGGCTACCTGTTCATCCCGCTGGTCCTGCCGGTCATCGGCCTGTACTGGCTGCGCAAGACCGCCCCGGCGAAGATCGCCGCCTGACCGGCAAGCCACCACGCGGCCGGCACACTCGGCCGGCGCCAGCGCGCGTCACTGGACACCGAGAGCGCAACACGGCAAGCCGCCCCAAGAGCGCGGAACAGTACGGGAACTGCACGTAGCCCACTCCGGGAAATAAATACGGATTCGACCGGCGACTTTCGTCGGTTCCGGACATTCACCGAAAACTCGGACAATCTTCGAGTTCGGTCCCCACCGGCTTTCCCCCACGCGGTTCTCTCCCGCGTAAAAGGAGTGAGCGTGAAATTCGGCAAGTTCGTCCTGCTGGCCGCGAGCACCGCGCTGGCCGTCGTCGGCCTCGGCGGTCCAGCGTCCGCCGACAGCACCCCGCAGGCCCAGCCGTCGATCATCGGCGGCAGCACCGCCACCAGCGGCCCCTGGGCGGCCCGGCTGTTCGTCAACGGCCAGCAGAACTGCACCGCGACGATCATCGCCCCGCAGTACATCCTCACCGCCAAGCACTGCGTGAGCAGCTCCGGCACCTACACCTTCCGCATCGGCAGCCTCGACCAGTCGAGCGGCGGCACGATGGCCACCGGCTCCACCATCACGCGGTACCCGGGCTCGGCCGACCTGGCGATCGTCCGGCTCACCACCTCGGTCAACGCCACCTACTCGCCGCTCGGCAGCGTCGGTGACGTCTCGGTCGGCCAGAACGTCTCGGTCTACGGCTGGGGCGCGACCAGCCAGTGCGGCTCCGAGATCAACTGCCAGTCGCGGTACCTGAAGGTCGCGACCGTGCGGGTGAACTCCATCGGCTGCAGCGACTACACCGGCGGCGTCGCGGTGTGCGCGAACCGCGTCGACGGCATCACCGCCGGCGGTGACTCCGGCGGCCCGATGTTCGCGTCCGGCCGCCAGGTCGGCGTCGCCTCGACCAGCGACCGGTCGAACAACACCGCCTACACGAACATCACGCGCTACCGCAGCTGGATTTCGCAGGTGGCGGGCGTCTGATTCCACCTGGAAAGGGCCCGGCCTCGAATGGCCGGGCCCTTTGCCGTCAGGACGTGGAAATATCGTCGAGCTGTTCGGCCGCGGGCCGCACGGGGTAGAGGTCTCCGCCCGGCTCCGCCGGCACCCGCGGCAGGGCCACCCGAGCCGCCTTGTCGCCCGCGTCGGCCGCCGCGTGCAGGACGTCCAGCGCCGCGTACGGCCGGAAATCCAGCTCGGGGTACGGCCACGCGGCCTGCCCCTGCGTGGCTCCCGGGATCAGGAGGTCGACCGCGGCGAACAGCGTGGCCCCGCTCGGCGCCGTGTAGTGCCAGAGGTCGACGCCGACGTGCCTGCCGACCTGCGCGAGCCGCGTCAGCGCGACGAGGTTGAACGCCGAGTAGTGCCAGCTGCGCGTCCGGCTCGTCTCCTGCGGCTGGAGGCCGTCGGCCTGGATCTGCGGCGCGATCCGCTTCGGACCGGCGTCCCGCGCGACGGCCGCCGCTAGGTCTCGCTGTCCCGTGCCGAGGGCGAGCGAGGCGACGAGCATGTCGTAGAAGCTGCCGTGGTTGTTCTGGGCCTTGGCTTCGTCGGTCCCGTTCTTGCTGGTGCGCAACCAGTCCAGGAACTGCGTGTACCAGCCGGTCATGCCGGCCTGATCGGTCTTCGTCCAGCCGGGAGCGCCGGTGGCCAGGATCGCGGTGGCGTCGACGACCTGGCTCAGCGTGTAGGAGAACTCGATGATGCCGATGCCGCGGCCGTCCACCTTGCACGGGATGCCCTGGGCGAAGTTCATGTTCGGGTTCATCTTCGTGGCCGCGTCGAGGAACCACGTGCGCAGGTCGAGCGCCGCGCGCTGGGCGTACCGCGCATCCCCGGTGTAGTACCAGGCCAGCGCGAGGCGGTAGATCGCGGCGAACGCCTGACCGCGGAAGGCGTGGTCGGTGATCTCGTCGACGATCGGGTTGCGCTGGCCGTCGCGTTGCACGAACGGGCAGCCCCAGGGGTTTTCGGCGGTCGGCTGCGTTGTCGGCCACCAGTAGGGCGCCAGGCTCAGGTAGTCGTGTTTGTCGCCGCTGGGCGGGACCTGTTTCTTCGACGTGACGCTCCACGGCCCCGTCGTCAGATCGGTCTTCGCGGCGGCGAGCAGGTTGTTCAACGCGGTGCGGGACGTCTTCTCACCGACGAGCGCGGCGAGCTTGGTGCGAAGCAGCTGCGTGCCATCGAGGACGACGGTTGCCGGCGCGCACACCGGCCCGATGACCGGGACACTGCAGGCGGCGGGTCGCGACGCGGCTTCAGCCGGCGCAGCGAAAGAAGCGACGAGGCCGAGCGCGGCAAGCGCGGCCACGACGGTGTGGCGGAAAACCATGTCCGCTCCATTCACAAATATGAACATCAGCCCTGTGAGTGAATGGAGCGTACGCATGTGAACACAGCCGAGGCAATGCCTGGTCCGGACCTTCGTGTCCGAACCCGTCAGCCGGCGAAGTCGCGCGGCCGGAAGAAGGCGACGAGCCGGGCGGTGCGCAACGCGTCCCAGGGATCCGAGGTCGCGAGCACGGCCGCGGCACCAGTGGGGAACTTGGCCTGGATCGGCAGGGTCTCCGCCCCGTTCCCGGCGAGGTACAGCGTCACCTCGCTGACCCCGGGCTCGTGGCCCACGAGCGCGAGCGTGGTGACGTCGCCCGGCGTCCGGCCGGCGGCGGCCAGCAGCTCGGGAACGTCGGCGCCGTAGAGGTCGTCGTCGTACTCGACGGGCGGCCGCGCGGGGAGTTCGTCGCTCACCCGCCGCCAGGTTTCCCGGGTGCGACGCGCGGTGGAGCAGACGACCAGCTCGGGAACGTGCCCTTCCTCGACGAGCCACCGGCCGAGCCTCGGCGCGTCGCGCAGGCCTCGCGGCGCGAGGGGCCGCTCGTGGTCGGGCAGCCCCTCGGACCAGTCCGACTTCGCGTGCCGGGCAACGATGAGCCACCTGGTCTCGTCCATACCCGCCACCCTAACCGCGACGGGAGGCGCCGAAGCCGCACGCGCGAGCGGAATACAGGGACACCCCTACGCTGAAAACAAATAACCCGATAGGGTGACCCCCCAACAAAGTTGATCTAGCGAACCTGGGGTGGTTGACGTGCGGAAAATCCGGCGTTTGGCAACGATCGCGACCGGTGTTGTGGCAAGTGTGGCGATGGCGGCCGGACCGGCCGCGGCGGCGACGCCTTCGGTCGACCTCCCCGAGGGGATGACCGCCAGCTACCTCGTCGTCGACCAGGAAACGGGCGCGACCTTCGGCTCCGACGAGCACAAGCAGTACCGCTCCGCCTCGCTGGTCAAGCTGTTCATCGCCCTGGACTACCTTGAATCGCACGGCCCCGACTACGAGATCCCGGCCGACGACCTGGCGCTGCTGCAGCCGATGCTGCGCTCCAGCAACGACGACGCCGCCAGCACGCTGTGGGTGCGCGACGGCTGGGACGAGATCGTCAAGCGCATGGTCACGAAGCTCGGCCTCACCGACACCGCGCCGCCGGCCAGCCGGGGCAAGTGGGGGTACACCGCGATCAGCGCCGCGGACATCGTCAAGACGTACCAGTACATCCTGCACGACGCGAACCCGAAGTACCGCGACTTCATCATGGGCAACCTGGCGCTGTCGACCAAGTGCGGTTCGGACGGCTTCGACCAGTCGTTCGGCCTCCCGAGCGCGGTGTCCGGCCCGAAGGCGGTCAAGCAGGGATGGTCCGGTTTCGGTGCCGCGCCCGCACCGGGTCAGGAATGCACCGAGACCGACGCCCGGGTGCTGCGCGTGCTGCGTTCGCCGGAGGTCAAGGCCGCGACCGCGGTGGCGTCCAGCGGCGAAGGCACGCCCGTCGACGCACGGACGTTCGGCACCCAGGACATCGACCTGACCAGCCGCGCCATGCACACGAGCGGCACGGTGGGCGCGAACAACTGCAAGATCGTGGTGGTGCTGACCCTGGAGCCGACCACGCTGTCCTGGCAGGATTCCGCCAGCCGGATCACCAACCTCACCCGGGACGTGTACTTCCAGTCCGCACTCTGAACGCCCGCGGCGCGGGGTTCCGGTTTCCGGCTGGACGCCTATGCGCTGCGATTCTCGATGCCACGAAGGGGCTGCCTGGTCTGCCGGGCAGCCCCTTCAACGCCTTATCTGTCCTTTGTAGACCAAGACAGCGGGCGACGGAGTGCTCAAGCGGCGTGGGTGCCGGGCGGCGAAAGACACGCCCCAGGACGCGCCGACCCCAACGGCACATCCGTGGATCGGACAACTTCCGCAAGACCCACGACGACCGCTCTCGGCGACACGAGCGTGCCAACGCCCCTCCGACCCCAACACCGGGGACAACCCGGGGAGCCGATCCTGACCAGCAGCGACCGGCAGGCCGCTGACCAGGGAGTTTGAGTGGGCCGCCTGGGGCTCGAACCCAGAACCTACGGATTAAAAGTCCGCAGCTCTACCAATTGAGCTAACGGCCCTCGCCACCAGTCTAGCCAGGCCCCCGTCGGCCGCTCACACGCCGGGTCCGGCTGAGGCTCACGGGAAGGTCAAGGCTGGTTCTCCGCTCGCAGACCGGCCATGATGCCTTCTACGTCTGGCCCCGGACCGAGGCCGCCTGCTGCTACGCGCGTGGAGACTACGACGTGCTTCTTCCCAGCCTCGACGTCACCCTCGCTCGGGGCACCGCCCGCGACGCACCGAACTCACCGACGTCGAGCCGCTGAAGGGGATGCACGCCGGCCTTCGTCGGGCTTGGGGAGCTGGAACCGCACGTCATGGACACGTCGGCGCACACCGCCGATGCGGTGCGGGCCCGCTCGGCCGCGTTCGTGCTCTGATCCCCTGTGGACGGACGCGCGGGACCCGAGCCGGGCCCCGCGCATCACGCCATCAGCACTGGACGAACAGGCCCGTGTAAGCCGTGCACTTCTTCGACGCCTTGTCGTTGGCCGCCTCGGGGTCGGCCGGGGCGCTCGCCGCTCGCTGGGCCGTTGCCGTGAAGGCGCCCCATGCGAAGAAGCCGCCCTCCGACGTGAACTTCGCCGTCGTCGACGTACCCGGGGCCAGGGTGCCGATCGCGCAGTTCAGCGCCGCGCCCGCCTGGGTGCAGCCCGTGGTGGAGACGATCGTGCGGGCCGAACCCGGGTTGGCCGTCACGCGGACGCCGGTCGCCGTGGCCGGGCCGGTGTTCGACACCTTGATCACGTAGTCGACGCGGGCGACCAGGCCGATGCGCGGGGTGGCGGTCAGCGCGACCTGGACGTCGGCCTCGTCCGGCGGGGCGATCGTGACGACCGGGCCGTCTTCGACGCCGAACGCGTAGTTGTCGCCGGCGAACTGGTGCTGGAGCGTGAACTGGCCGGGCTGGACGTCGTCCTTGACGCGCAGGGTGAACGTCACCGTCCGGCTCTCGCCCGCGCCGAGGTCGCCGACGCCGCCGCGGAAGCTGCTGAGGTACGGCGCGCACGGTGCGATCGCCCCGGTGCAGGAGACCAGGTCCACCACGTCGGCGATCGGCTTCTCCTTCACGTAGAGCGCCGCTTTCGCGCCCGTGACCGTGAAGTCCGTCGGGTTGGTCAGCTGCTCCGTGACCGTGAGCGTGGTGCCGGCGCGCACGGTGGTCGCGCTGACGTCGATCGTGCTCGGGGGCGCGGCCGCGGACGCGATGGCGGGCGTCGCGCACAGAGCCGCTGCCGTCAGCGCGGCCAGCACAGCAGTTCTTCGTCCGGTTCGCTGCATATTCGTGATCTCCTGGTTCCGAACCGAGGGGTGCGCTCCGACCTGTGACACCGGCCTGCGCAGCGGGGGTGACGAAGATCAGATCGCCGCACCCCGAGATTCGTTACCGGGTTCTCGAAACCGTGCTTGAACTGGGCTTTTGCCACGGTTGCCCGGTCACCGACCGCACCGGTGATCCGAAACTGTCGGACCCCTGTGAGACGCTCCGCGCATGACCGAACACACCACTCCGGTGGCGGCTCCGACCCGCCTGACCGGCCCCAGAACCGACCCGGCGCCGGTCGCGGACGAGCGGCAGGCGCTCAGCGAGAGCCTCGACTACTACCGGCGCACCTTCGAGCTGAAGTGCGCCGGCCTGGACGACGCACAGCTGTCCGAACGCTCGGTACCACCGTCCACATTGACCCTGCACGGGCTGCTGCGGCACCTCACCGGTTGCGAACGCTGGTGGTTCCGGATGCAGTTCGCCGGCGAGGACGTCCCGAACCTCTACTACTCCGACGACGACCCGGAGCAGGACTTCACGGATCTGGGCGGCGACGTCGCCGAAGCGTTCTCGTTGTGGCACAGCGAATGTGCGCGCTCTCGCGAGATCGTCGCGGGCAGCTCGCTGGACCAGACCGGCACCCGGCGCAGCACCGGCGAACCGTTCACCCTGCGCTGGGTGATGCTGCGGATGATCGGCGAATACGCACGGCACATCGGCCAGGCCGACCTGATCCGCGAGCGGATCGACGGCGCGACCGGCGAGTGACGGCTCAGGCGGCGGCCGTCCGGCGGCGGAAGCGGAAGAGGAGGTTGGCCACGATCGGCACGACGATCCAGCACGCGTAGGCCCAGTGCGTGAAGAAGGCGACCGGGATCGAGACGGCGAAGGCGGCGGCCATCGCGCCGACCCCGCGGTAGACCGCGCCGAAGAGCTCCGGCGGGGTGTCCGCGCGGTACAGGTGGTTCCGCTGGATCTGCCAGGCCATGAGGAGGAACAGCGTCAGCGCGACGACCTGCACGAGAGCGTAGAAGACGAAGCGGAACTCGAACACTCCGTCTTCGGCGAGCACCCTCGTGGCGAAGGGCATGATCACCTGCGTCAAGAGCCAGCCGAAGGTGAGGCGGGCCAGCCCGCCGCCGAGCGTGGTGACGTAGTTGAAGAGGCGGTGGTGGGCACGCCAGTGGCCGCCGATGACGACGAAGCTGATCAGGAAGGAGACGTATTCGGACTGGTGATGACCGAGTGACCGCAGCAGTTCGGCGTTGGTGGCGCCCTCCGGCGGCGGCAGCTCGAGCGCGAGCAGCGTGATCGCGATGGCGACGACGGCGTCCGAGAAGAAGGTCAGCCGCTCGGCGGCGATTCCCCGGGATTCGGAGCCGGCGGTGTCCTCGGCGGACGGGGCGCTGGTCATGGCGGATGAGCGTGCCAGAGCCGGTCGGGCGGCCGCCGCCGAGGTCGGCCGCGTGCGATGCTGACGCCATGACCGTCGACCCCGATTCCGGACTCCTGTCCCCGGTGCGGGCCGGCACGCCGGCCGAAGCGTCGACCGGAGACGAGGCCTGGTTGCGCGCGATGCTCGACGCCGAGGCGGCGCTCGCGCGGGCGCAGGCGCGGCTCGGAACGGTGCCGCCGGAGGCCGCGGACGCGATCACGGAGGCCGCCGGCGCGGCACGGATCGACGTCGCCGAGCTGGCGCGTGGGGCGCGGGCGACCGCGAACCCCGTCGTCGGCCTGGTGAAGGCGCTGACGTCGGCCGTCGGCGAACTCGCGCCCAGTGCCGCCGAGTACGTGCACCGCGGCTCGACCAGCCAGGACATCTTCGACACGGCGATGATGCTGGTCGCGGACCGGACGCTGCGGCCGCTGGCCGCCGAGCTCGACGCGACGGCCGAGGCGCTGGCCGGGCTGGCCCGCGCGCACCGGGACACGACCATGGCCGGCCGGACGCTGACGGCCCACGCGGTGCCGACGACGTTCGGGCTGAAGGCCGCGGGCTGGCGGCAGCTGGTGCTGGACGCGGCCGTCCGCATCCGGCGCGTGCTCGACGGCGGGCTGCCGGTCTCCCTGGGCGGCGCGGCCGGGACGCTGGCGGCGTACATCGAGTACGCGCGCCTCGCCGACGAGGCGAGCGGGGGCGGGGGCGGGGGCGGGGGCGGGGGCGGGGGCGACGACACCACACCGGCCGCGGACCTCGGCACCTCGGCGACGGCTCGTGACGCCGGCGTCGGCGACTACGCGGCACGGCTGACCGCCGCGTTCGCCGAGGAGGCCGGGCTGGCCGCTCCGGTGCTTCCGTGGCACACGCTGCGGACGCCGGTCGCGGACCTCGTCGGCGCGCTCGCGTTCGCCGCCGGGGCGCTGGGGAAGCTGGCCGTCGACGTCGAGACGCTCAGCCGGACCGAGCTGGGCGAGGTGGCCGAGCCTGCCGCCGACGGCCGGGGTGGCTCCTCGGCGATGCCACACAAGCGGAACCCGGTGCTCGCGACGCTGATCCGGTCGGCTGCGCTGCAGGTGCCGGTGCTGGCCGCGGGGGTCACGCAGTCGATGCTCGCCGAGGACGAACGGTCGGCCGGGGTTTGGCACGCCGAGTGGCAGCTGGTCCGCGAGTGCCTGCGGCTGACGGGCGGCGCCGCGCACACCGCCGCCGAGCTGGCGCGCGGGCTCACCGCGGAGCCCGAGCGGATGCGGGCGAACGTGGCGTCGACGCACGGGCTGATCGTCTCCGAACGGCTCTCCGCCGTGCTCGCGCCGCTGCTCGGCAAGGTGACGGCCAAGGAGCTGCTGGGCGAGGCGTCCCGGCGGGCGGTGCGCGAAGGCCGGCCGTTGCGGGACGTCTTGGACGAGCTGCCGGCCATCACCGGCGTGCTGACGGCGGCGGCGCTGGACGAGCTGCTCGACCCCGCCGCCTACACCGGCGCGGCGGGCGCCCTGGTCGACCGCGCCCTCGGCGGCCGTATTCCGGACGACCGCGCTCCCGGCGACGGACCGGAGCTGGGCGCTTCCGACTAGCGGCGGCCGCAGGCAGAGCTGCGACTGCAGGCAGAGGGCTGCGGCCGCCGGCGGAGCCGCGGCCCCAGTAGAAGCTGCCCCGGCACCCAACGCCGCGACCAAGGTCGGCGACTGATGATCTCCCCCAAGACCAGGCCACCGGCCCCGCGCGAAAATTCTTTGAACCGCCTCCGGCGGGGGTCCGTGTAGTGGGTATCAAGCAGCCGCACCGAGCGGCCGGGAAACCCCAACGGACACAAGGAGAACTTCCATGCTTCGCACGCGCATCGCCGTCTCCGTCGCCGCGGCGGCAGCCGGGCTGGCAGTGCTCACCGCTTGCTCGGGTGCCGAGACTGCTCAGCCGGTTGTCGCTCCTGCGGCGGCGGGTGGCACCGGTGGCGGCCAGGCCGCCAACGGCCAGGTGGGCAACGCCGCTCCGGCGTCGAACGAAAGCAAACTGGTCGTCGCGGACGTGGCCAACGTCGGGCAGGTGCTCACCGACCAGAACGGCATGACCCTCTACCGGTTCGACAAGGACACCGCGAAGCCGCCGAAGTCCAACTGCGACGGTGACTGCGCCAAGGCCTGGCCGCCCATGCTGGCGACCGGGGACGTTCAAGTCCAGGGTGTCGACAACAGCCTGGTCGGCAAGGTGACCCGCTCCGACGGGACCGAGCAGATCACCGTCGGCGGGTGGGCGCTCTACCGCTACGCCAAGGACACCAAGCCCGGCGACGCGACCGGCCAGGGCGTCGGTGGCGCCTGGTACGCGGCGAACGCCAAGGGCGGGAAGGCCGGGCAGGCCGCCGCGGCCGGCTCCGAAGCCGGTGGTGTCAAGCTCAGCGCCAGCAAGATCGACGGCCTCGGTGACGCGATCGTCGACCAGAACGGGATGACGCTCTACCTGTTCCAGAAGGACACCAAGAAGAAGGCCTCCGCCTGCAACGGCGACTGCGCCAAGACCTGGCCGCCGGTGCTCTCCAAGGGCAAGGTCGAACTGCAGGGCATCGACTCGAAGCTGCTCGGCAGCATCAAGCGCCAGGACGGCACGGAACAGGTGACCGTCGGCGGCTGGCCCGTCTACACCTTCTCGAAGGACACCAAGCCGGGTGACGCGAACGGCCAGGGCGTGAACGGCACGTGGTTCGTCATCGAGCCCGCCGGCTGCAAGCTCGGCAGCAACCCGAACACCGCCGCCGGCCAGCAGCAGGCTCCTGCGGCCGACAGCGGTGCCAGCAACTCCTCGGGTTCCGGTGGCACCACCTACTGAACCACCCCGAACCTCCTAGTGGGCGAGGCCCGGCGGACGCTCTTCGCGAGTGACCTCCGGGCCTCGCCCCTTGTGGTCACGACGCAGGAACGACCGGCGGCGCGGTTCGGCGGTGTCCCCGTCGACCTGGTCGATCCGGTCGGTGCGGCCGGTCCGGTCGATCACCTCGGTGCGCTGCTCGGCGACCACCGGCTCGTCGGCCGTTTCGTCCTCGGGCAGCAGGATGGTGCGGCGGGCCGGCAGGACCGCGATCAGCAGACCCAGCGCGGCGACGCCGAGGTGCAGCCACGTGTCGGCGGGCTCGAGGTCGAGCGGGTTGCCGGCGTTGGCGAACGGGTTGGTCGAGATGAGGCCGTCGATCATCAGGCCCCACACGAACAGCAGGCCGTAGCCGATGAACAGCAGCCAGCCGAACGTCCGCGCGCGGCCCGAGCCGAACGCGAGCAGCAGGCCGACGACGCCGGTCACGACGCGGACCAGGCTCATCATCGGGTTGGCGGAAAACCGCCAGAACCCCGCGTCGTTATGCCCGGCGAAGTTGCCGAAACCGGTCCTTGAGAATCCGATGATGCCGACGACGAGGAACGCGATCCCGGCCAGTCCGGCCAGCACCTGCGCCGGCTGCAGGCCTCGGACCCGGATGCGTGCGCCTTTCGCGTGAACCATGACTCCAGTCCTTCCCAGCGGGTGGTGACGACCGTCACCGCGCTGGGGTACCCCGTGACCACGGTGAGCGAAACGACGGCGCTTGCCCGCAGGCCCCCGGTGCGTTCCCGGATCGGGTCCCGTTCGAGAGCTATCCCACAAACCGGCCCGTTCCGGCGAACAGCGCACGGCCCTCCCGGCAATCCGGAGCATGCGCAAGCTGAGCGGCATCTTCCTGGTGGGGCTGTGCCTGGGGGCGATCGGCGCGGTGGTGGTGACCGCGGGTGACAGCACCGCCGCGGCGCCCCAGCCGATCGCGGTCACCGAAGTCGTGACGACACCGACACCGACGCCGGCCACGACCCAGCCCGCGGCACCGGCGACGTCCGCGACACCGACACCGACACCGACGCCGGCGGCCAAGGCGGATCCGGGCCGGGTGACCGCCGCCGCGCTGGACAAGATCATGCGCGAAGGCACCGTGAGCGCGGTCGTCTTCGACCGGGACAGCGGCAGGACGACCGTCTCCGTGCGCCCGGACCGCGCGTACACCTCGGCTTCGCTCGTGAAGCTGCTGATCGCGCTTTCGGTGCTCGAGCAGGGCGGTCCCGCGGCGGACGTGCAGCGGATGCTGTCCCGCAGCGACGACGACCTGGCGAGCCGCTTCTGGACGGCCTACGGCGGGACGGCGATCGTCCGGCGCTGGGTGGTGAAGCTCGGCCTCACCGGCACCCGGCCGCCCGAGGATCCCGGCCGCTGGGGCGACACGCTCATCACCGCCGCGGACGTCGTGAAGATCTACCAGTACCTGCTGGAGCACAAGTCCACGACGATCCTGAACGCGCTGGGCGACGCGACCGAGCGCGGGTCCGACGGCTTCCGGCAGTACTTCGGCATCCCGGACGCGGCCGCCGGGCAGCAGTGGGCGGTCAAGCAGGGGTGGTCGTGCTGCCGGCCGACGCGGATGCTGCACACCTCGGGCGTGGTCGGTCACTCCATCGTGGCGGTGCTGAGCGAGCACCCCGCCAAGGTCGACTACGCGACCGGGTCCAAGCGGGTCACGGACATCGTTGCGACGCTGCTCCGCTGAGCGCGGGGTTACTGGTCGAGGTCGGCCAGCCCGCCGGCCGCGCCCGAGCGCGGCAGCGGCCACGGCTGCACCCCGCCGGTGGTCTCGACCTGACGGCCCGCCGTGGCGGGTGCGGTCGTGTGCGCACCGATCCAGGTGAGGATCTCGGGGATCTGGGACTTGAAGGTGTTCATGTTGTGGCCCGCGTCCGGGACCTTCCACGCCGAAAACCGGACCGGGGACCGGACGCCGGCGCGGATCAGCTCGGCCGCCGCGCTCTCGAACTTCTCGTTCTCGCCCCAGATGGCCAGGATGTCCACCGGGGACGGGTGGAGGCGGACCGTGATGCCGACGTTGTTGGCGTCGTCGACGTCCTGGCGGCCCTTGTAGAGGTTCTCCGTCTCGGCGTCCATCTGGGCGCGGTCGTAGCCGCTGACGCTGACCGCCTGGCCATACCACTGCGGGTGGCGGGTCACCAGGTTCATCGCGCAGTAGCCGCCGGACGACCAGCCGGCGAAGGTCCAGGCCTTCCGGTCCGCGGCCACGCGCAGCTTCTGCAGCGCCCACTCCCGCAGGTCCGCCGTCAGGTACGTGTCGTTCGCGGTGCCGTTGACCTCGTCGACGCACTCGGTGTCGTGACCGATCTTCGGGACGCCCGTGGGGTCCGGCATGATCACCACGACCGGGGGCAGCACGCGCTTGGCGATCGCCGCGTCGAGCTGGTCCGGGAGCTTGTACCCGTCGGTGACGACCTCGGGCCCGGACGGGTAGTTCGGGATCCACTCGATCGCCGGGAACCGCAGGCTCTTGTAGGCCGGGTCGAAGTGCTGCGGCGGGAGGTACACCGTCACGTCGCGGGTGAGGTTGGTGCGCCGTCCGGTCACCTTCATGTGGACGACGGTTCCCTTGCCGTCCTTGGCGTGCGCGGCACCCACCTCCCGGACGACTTCGAGGTTCTCGCCGTTCTCGCTCGTCTCGGCGTCGATGCTGTTGGCCGCGTAGACGCCGGTGCCGAGCAGCGAGCCGAGCGTGGGGAAGAAGCCGCCGATCATGTTGCCGGCCAGGCCGGTGGTGACGACGATGGAGACGACCGCGCACAGGATGGTGACCGAGCGCCACAGCAGCTTCCGCTTCCACCGCTCCCAGAAGAACGGGACGGCGATGATCGCCAGCAGCGCGACCACGACCACGATGGTCATCGTGATCGGCGAGTCGAGCCGGATTCGGCTGAGGTGCACGGCAACGGTCCTTCCGGGCGGGCGGAAATGCGCGCCCGGATCGCAGGACTCGCGTACATATCACGTTTGAGCCCCACCGCACGTTGCGGACCTGTGAGGTCCGTCATAGATCCACAACGCGCGGCGGGCTCAGGGATTTCTCAACTACTTCGCCAGTGCCCGCGACAGCACGGTGACGGCCTGGGTGATCGCGGCCTCGGCGGCGTGCGTCTCGCGCAGCGCGTTCACCATCACGAAGTCGTGGATGATCCCCTGGTACCGGACGGCGGTGACGGGCACCCCGGCCTGACGCAGCTTCGCCGCGTACGCCTCACCTTCGTCGCGGAGCACGTCCGCCTCGCCGGTGATCACCAGGGCCGGCGGCAGCCCGGCCAGCTCGTCGAGCGACGCGCGCAGCGGCGAGGCGGTGATTTCCGCGCGCTGCGCGGGATCCGTCGTGTACTGGTCCCAGAACCACTTCATGCCTTCGCGGCCGAGGAAGTAGCCCTCGGCGAACTCGTGGTACGACGGGGTGTCGAAGGAGGCGTCGGTCACCGGGTAGAAGAGCACCTGCTGCTTGAAGGTGACGTCGCCGCGCTGCTTGGCCAGGATGGTCAGCGCCGCGGTCATGTTGCCACCGACGGAGTCGCCCGCGATCGCGATGCGCGAAGTGTCGAGCCCCTGCGAAGCACCGTTCGAGGCGACCCACTTCGCGACGGCGTAGCTCTGCTCGATGGCGACCGGGTACCGCGCCTCCGGCGAGCGGTCGTACTCGGGGAAGACGACGGCCGCGCCGGCACCGGCGGCGAGCTCGCGCACCAGCCGCTGGTGGGTGTGGAAGTCGCCGAACACCCAGCCGGCGCCGTGGATGTAGAGGATCACCGGGAGCGGGCCTTCGACGCCGGCCGGCTTCACGATCCGGGTCTCGACCTCGCCGGTCGGGCCGCCCGGCACCTTGATGACCTCGATCGACGCGTCGGCCATGGCGACTTCGCCGTCCTGGACGCCGTCGACGGCCTTGCGACCTTCCTCCGGCGGCAGCTGGAACAGGTACGGCGGCTGGTCGGTGGCCTCCGCGAAGGCCTGCGCGGCCGGTTCGAGGGCCAGGTTGTGCGGGTTGGCGGTCATCTCGTCCTCCTCGGGGTGGAAGCTGATGCCCCGAAGGTAGCTCGCAACTCAGTTGTGCACAACCAAATGATGCTCAATGAGATGCAGCGCACTTAAGTTGCCACCCAGCTCGATCACGGGGACCATGGGTTGTTACGAGAGAGGAGGACGCCATGGCGTCGCTGCGGCTGGACGACCAGCTCTGCTTCGGGCTGTACTCGGCGTCGCGCGCGGTGACGTCGCTGTACCGGGTCGTCCTGGAAGACCTCGATCTGACCTACCCCCAGTACCTGGTCATGCTGGCGCTCTGGGAGCGGGACCACCGCCTGGTGAAGGAGCTCGGCGCCGAGCTGAACCTCGATTCGGGCACGCTCTCGCCGCTGCTCAAGCGGCTGCAGACGGCGGGGCTGGTGACCCGGAACCGGCAGGCCGACGACGAGCGCTCGGTCCGCATCAGCCTGACCGACGCCGGCCAGGCGCTGCACGAGAAGGCGCGCGGCATTCCCGACGTGATCGGCGCCGCGATGAACCTGGACGAAGCCGGGCTCGCCCGGATGCGCGCCGAACTGGACCGGTTGACGGAGTCGGTCAACGCCTATCGGGAGGCGTTGTCCCCCGCGTGATCCTCCCCGTGGCAGCATGGGTCACGAAGGGGTGGCCATGATCAACCACGACGACGCGCTCAAGGCCGTCGAAAGCAGTCTCGACCGGCCCTCGGCCGCGCGGATCTACGACTACTTCATCGGCGGGAACACGCACTACGCCATCGATCGGGACTTCGCCGAGAAGGTCCGCGCCCGGCTGCCGCTGATGGGCGACTACTGCCTGACGAGCCGTCAGTTCCTCGGCCGCGCGGTCCGGCAGTGCGTCCGCGAAGGCATCCGGCAGTTCGTCGACGTCGGCTCCGGCCTGCCGACGGCGGGCAACGTGCACGAGGTCGCCGACGACGCCCGCCCCGAACTGGACACGCGGGTGCTCTACATCGACAACGAGCCCATCGCGCTGGCCCACTCGACGCTGCTGCTCGCCGACACCGCCGACCCGGACCGCCACCACGCCATCGCCGCGGACTTCCTGCAGCCGGACGACCTCTGGGAGCGGGTGAAGGCCTCGGACATCATCGACGTCCGCAAGCCGGTCGCCCTGGTGATCAACGCGGTCATGCACTTCGTCAAGGACGAGCAGAACCCGGACCAGCTGCTCGAGTACTACCGCAGCCGGCTCGCCCCCGGCTCGCTGCTGGTGCTGTCGCAGATGACCAACGAGAACCCGGTGAACGACGACGAGCGGCAGGCGCTGCTCGACCTGCTCGAGTACTACGAGACCACGACGAACCCGGGCTTCCTGCGGACGATGGCCGAGTTCGAGCGCTTCTTCGGCGGCTGGCCGATGCTGGAGCCGGGGCTGGTCTACGCCCCGGCGTGGCACCCGGACGCGCACACCGTGTTCGCCGCCTCGCCGTCCGAGTCGCGGGTGATCGGCGGCGTCGCGCGCAAGCCCTAAGAGGCTTCGCGCAGGCTTTCCAGCACGTCGATAACGGCGCTTTTGCCCAGGTCGACGGCCTTGCGCAGCACCTCCGGGTCGCGCTCCAGCACCGCCACATCCGGTGCGCCGGCCGGTGGACGGATGCTCAGCATGCGCGAGTCGGCCGCCAAGGTCTCCTCGTCCTCGACGTCCCGCCGGTAGGTGTCCTGCCAGGCCGGGATCGCCCCGGGCGCCTGGCGGCGCAGGAACCTCGGCACGACGACGTCGTACGCCCGCGGCGGCGGCACCGGCAGCTCGTCGGCGCGGCGGGTGCGCAGCACCAGGACGTCGGTCGCGCCCTGGGCGAGCGCGGTGCGGTACGGGATCGGCTCGGCCACCCCGGCGTCGACGAACCGGCGGTTCGCCATCGGGATCGGGGGTCCGGCCAGCACCGGCATGCAGGAGGACGCGGCGAGCGCGACCTTGATCGCGTCGACGTCGTCGAGGAACGGGTGCAGGTCGGTGGACTCGCCGGTGTCGGCGTCGGTGGCCAGCGGGTGGAACGTCACCGGGTTGGCCAGGATCGCCGGGAAGTCCATCGGTTCGAGCACCGAGTAGACCTGGTGGACGAGGTATTCGAGGTCGATCACCGCGCGGCCGCGCAGGGTGTGCAGCGGGTTGATGATCCGGCGCATGACGACCGGGTTCCACCAGGTCCGGACACCGGTGGCGGACCGGCCGCAGAGCAGCCAGGCGCCGTTCAGCGCGCCGGCCGACGAGCCGTAGACGGCGTCGAACGCCGGTGTCACGCCGAGTTCGTCCAGCGCCAGGACCATGCCGCTGGAGTAGGTGCCGCGGCTGCTGCCGCCCTCGATCGCGAGCGCGAGCCGCCTGCCGTCGGTGCGTTCGCCCGGGACACTGCCCGCCGCCATCCGTTCGGAGATCAGTTCGAGTACCGGGTGCACTCCTCCCATCCTGGTCTTTTCCCGCACGAAGTCGACCCGTTTTGCCTGACCCAGGGGGGTGAAGTGATGCGCGCCTCGTTGCACTGCAACTCGTTGCATAGGACCCTCCAACCATGGCACTGGAGCACGCGATCCTCGTCTCGCTGTCCGAGCGCGCCGGTTCGGGC
Organism: Amycolatopsis sp. NPDC004747; assembly: GCF_053601335.1. Taxonomy (NCBI): domain Bacteria; kingdom Bacillati; phylum Actinomycetota; class Actinomycetes; order Pseudonocardiales; family Pseudonocardiaceae; genus Amycolatopsis; species Amycolatopsis sp. NPDC004747. The sequence continues at coordinate 94,828 of NZ_JBSGBQ010000016.1, forward strand.
TACGAGCTGACGCGCCGGTTCGAGAAGTCGATCGGGCTCTTCTGGAGCGCCACCCACCAGCAGATCTACCGGGTGCTGAAGCGGATGGAAGAGGCCGGCTGGGTGGCCGTCGACGTCGTCGCGCAGTCGGGACGGCCGGACAAGAAGGTCTACACCGTCAGCGACACCGGACGCGCCGAGCTCGTCCGCTGGCTGGCCGAGCCGGACCCGTCCGCCGGGCCGGTCGAGCTGGCCGTGAAGATCCGCGGCGCCACCTTCGGCGACCCGGCGAAGGTGGCCGAGGAGATCGTCCGGCACCGCGCGCGGCACGCGGAACGCCTCGACGTCTACCGCCAGATCGAGAAGCGCGACTTCCCCGCGCCCGCCGGCCTGCACGGCAGGCACCTGCACCAGTACCTGGTCCTGCGCGGCGGCATCCGCGTCGAAGAGGGCCAGGTCGAGTGGTTCGACGAAGTCCTTCGAGCCATGGATGTCCCCCTCCACCACCCGAAGGACGCTCGATGACCCCGTACCCGAACCTGCTCTCGCCGCTGGACCTCGGCTTCACGACGCTGCGCAACCGCGTCCTGATGGGCTCGATGCACACCGGCCTCGAAGACAAGGCCGCGCACTTCCCCGCGCTGGCCGAGTACTACGCCGAACGCGCCCGCGGCGGCGTCGGGCTGATCGTCACCGGCGGCTTCGCGCCGAACCGCACCGGCTGGCTGCTGCCGCTCGCGTCCAAGCTGACGACGGCCGCCGAAGCGAAACAGCACCGGCAGCTCACCGCGCCCGTGCACGAGGCAGGCGGCAAGATCGCGCTGCAGGTCCTGCACGCCGGCCGGTACGCCTACCACCCGCTGAGCGTGTCGGCCTCGAGCATCAAGGCACCGATCAACCCGTTCCGGCCGCGCGCGCTGACCGGCCACGGCGTGCGTCAGCAGATCCGCGCCTTCGCCGACTGCGCCGCTCTCGCGCGCGAAGCGGGCTACGACGGCGTCGAGATCATGGGCTCCGAGGGCTACCTGATCAACCAGTTCCTGGCCGAGCGCACCAACAAGCGCACCGACGCCTGGGGCGGCACGCCGGAGAAGCGCCGCCGGTTCGCCGTCGAAATCGTCAAGCGCACGCGGGAAAAGGTCGGCGACGACTTCATCATCATCTACCGGCTCTCCATGCTCGACCTCGTCCCCGGCGGCCAGCGCTGGGAAGACGTCGTCGCGCTCGCTCAAGAAGTCGAAGCGGCCGGCGCGACGATCATCAACACCGGCATCGGCTGGCACGAAGCCCGGGTGCCGACGATCGTCACGTCGGTGCCGCGCGCCGCCTTCACCTGGGTGACCGGGAAGCTCAAGCCGCACGTGACCATCCCGGTCGTCACGTCGAACCGGATCAACATGCCGCAGGTGGCCGAAGAGGCGCTGAGCAGCGGCGACGCCGACCTCGTGTCGATGGCCCGGCCGTTCCTCGCCGACCCCGAGTGGATCCGCAAGGCCGAGAGCGGCCGCGAAGACGAGATCAACACCTGCATCGCGTGCAACCAGGCCTGTCTGGACCACGCCTTCAAGCGCAAGCTCGTGTCCTGCATGGTGAATCCACGCGCCGGCCACGAGACGACGTTGACGCTCTCGCCGACGCGGCGGTCGAAGCACGTCGCCGTCGTCGGCGCCGGGCCCGCGGGCCTTTCGGCGGCGACCGCGCTGGCCGAACGCGGGCACAGCGTCGAGCTCTTCGAAGCCGACGACGAGCTCGGCGGCCAGTTCGGCATCGCGCGGAAGATCCCCGGCAAGGAGGAGTTCGCCGAGACCATCCGCTACTACCAGCGGCGGCTCGAGGTGACCGGGGTGAAGCTGCACCTCGGGCAGCGGGTGTCCGCGGCCGAGCTGATCGGCTTCGACGAGGTCGTGCTGGCCACCGGGGTCACGCCGCGCGTGCCGTCGCTGCCCGGGATCGACCACCCGAAGGTGCGGTCGTACGTCGACGTCGTCAAGCACGGCAAGCCGGTCGGCGCGCGGGTCGCGGTGATCGGGGCCGGCGGCATCGGCGTCGACGTCAGCGAGTTCCTCACGCACGCGGAGTCGCCCGCGCTGAACCTGGACGCGTGGCTGGCCGAATGGGGTGTCACCGACCCGGAACAGGCGGCGGGCGGGCTCGGCACGCCGCAGCCGGAGCCGTCGCCGCGGCAGGTGTTCCTGTTGCAGCGCAAAAAGTCCGGCATCGGCGCCGGGCTCGGCAAGACGTCCGGCTGGGTGCACCGGGCCGCCCTCAAGGCCAAGCGCGTCGAGCAGCTCACCGGCGTCACCTACGAGCGGATCGACGACGACGGCCTGCACATCACCGTCGACGGCGAGCCGCGGGTGCTCGACGTCGACACGGTGGTCGTCTGCGCCGGTCAGGAGCCGGTGCGCGACCTCGCCGACGAACTGCGGGCGGCCGGGCTGCCGGTGCACCTGATCGGCGGCGCCGACGTCGCCGCCGAACTCGACGCGAAACGCGCGATCGACCAGGGAACGAGGCTCGCCGCCGCGCTGTAGCCCGCAGAGGGTCCGGCACTGGCAGGATGGGCCCCGTGCGAGACGTATGCGTGATCGGGCTCGGGCTCATCGGCGGGTCACTGCTGCGCGCGGCGGCCGCCAGCGGCCGCACGGCGTGGGGCGCCGCGGTATCCGAAGTGGACGCCGACGCGGCGAGCAGAGCGGGCTACGACGTCACGACCGACGTCGAAGCGGCCCTGCACCGGGCCGCGGCCGAGGACGCGATGGTCGTGCTCGCGGTGCCGCTGCCCGCCGTCGAAGACCTGCTGCGGCTGGTCAACCAGCACGCGTCGCACTGCCTGCTCACCGACGTGACCAGCGTGAAAGCGCCGGTACTGGACGCGGTCCGCCGCCGGGTGCCGTACACGCGGTACGTCGGCGGGCACCCGATGGCCGGGACGTCGAACTCCGGCTGGCTGGCCGGGGAGGCTTCGCTGTTCCAGGGCGCCGCCTGGGTGGTCGCCGTCGAAGAGGACACCGACCTCGAAGCCTGGGCCGAAGTGGCGAAGCTGGTGCTGGACATCGGGGCGCACGTCGTGCCGTTGCCGGCGGAGTCGCACGACGAGGCCGTCGCCCGGATCTCGCACCTGCCGCACCTGCTGGCGGCGATCCTGGCCACGATCGGCGCCGAGGGCGGCCCCTTGGCGATGTCGCTGGCCGCCGGGTCCTACCGCGACGGCACGCGCGTCGCCGGCTCGAACCCGCAGCTCGTGCGCGCGATGACCGAAGGCAACCGGGACGCGCTGCTGCCGATCGTCGACGAGGCACTCGGCCGGCTCGGCGCCGCGCGCGGCTCGCTCGCCTCGACCGGGGGGCTCGCGGCCACGATCAACGCGGGATACGAAGGCGCGCAAGCGCTTGCCGCCAGCCTCGACGTCGAGCGCGCCGGCGTCCGGATCAGCCTGGCCGCGCCGGACGCGCGGCAAGGCCTGATCGCCCTCGGGGAACGCGGCGGCCGGATCACCGGCCTCACGGACGGGATCGCGACCGGCGAGGTCCAGTAGGGTTACCGATCCGGTGTGTCGTCGAACTTGTTGAGGAAGTCCTTCGCCTTCTCGACACCGGTGTCGATCTGGCCCTCGTGCCCGAACTTCGACTTCGCGAAGTCGGCGGCCTTGTCGAGGCCTTCCTCGATCTTGTCGTTGTGCTCGCGCAGGGCCTCTTCGGCCTTGCCCTTCAACGCTTCGAAGTCGATTCCCATGGGTGCATTGAACCGCACGAGCCTCAGCCGCGCCTGGGATAGGGCAGGAACCGCCGGACCAGCCCCGGCGGCGGGCGTTCGGCCAGGTCGGGGCCGCGGACGGCGTCGAACGCCGACTCCAGCTGGTCGACCACCCCGGACAGCCGCGGGGCGTCCGGCAGCGGCATCGACCGAGGCTCCCGCTGCTCCCGGACGGCCGACGCGAGTTCCCCCAGCGCCGCCGTCAGCAGCTCGACGTCGGCCGGGTCCGGCGGCGGGACGCCCCGCCCGATCGTCACGCCGACCTCGGTGACGGCGTCCGCGACGCGCTCCTGCGCGGCGATCACCGGCCACCACGCCACCGCCTGCCGTCCGTGCGCGGACGGCTCGACGACGGCCTGCTGGAACGCCGTCCGCAGGTCGGCCAGCGCCCGGTAGGCCCCGCGCCGCGCCCGCGACCGGGCCAGCCGCGCCTCCCCCGACGAGGCCTCGACCAGCGCGTGCGAGACGTACTTCGCCACCGCGTCCAAACCGTCGGCCAGCCGCCCGCCCACCCGCGGGCGACGGCTGCCCGGCCAGAGCAGGTAGCCGAAGACGAGCACGATCACGCAGCCCAGCACGGTGTCGACCAGCCGCGCCAGCACCACGCTCCAGTTCCCGGTGTGGGCCAGGCCCATCTGCAGGATGATCAACGGCGTCACGAAGGCGCTCTGAATGCCGTAGTTGCGCACCTTGCCCACCGCGATGCCGCCGGCGAAGACCGCGCTGAGCACCACCAGCACCCAGCCGTTCGCGCCGAGGCCGAGCACCGCGGCGCCGATCCCGACGCCGATGACCGTGCCGATCCCGCGCAGCACCGCGCGGCCGAACACGGACCCGAAGTCGGGCTTGAGCACGATCCCGACGGTCAGGGTGATCCAGTACGACCGCTCCAGCGGCACGAGCAGGCCGACGACCTCGGCGATCGCGACGCACAACGTCAGGCGCAGCGCGGCGATCCAGGTCAGCGGGCCGGACGCGAGCGACCCCGCCCACGCCCGCAGGCGGCGGTGCCACGGCGTCGGTTCCCGGCGCTTGCGGTCGTCGCCCTTGCCGATCCGGACCAGGCCCGCGTAGAGCGCGGCGAGGACCGGGTCGGGGTCGCCGGGCGGCACCGGCGGCGGAGGCGGCAGGGGCTGACCGGCCAGCACCGCCGCCGAAAGCGCGACGAAGTGGTCGATGACCTCGCGGGGCGGGCGGCGGCCGGCGTTGACCATCGCCACCGAGGCTTCGACGGCGGGAGTCGTCGCCGAGAGCAGGTTGAGCAGGTGCCGGTAGGCGGCGTCGCGGCCGGACAGCCAGGAGCGCGCGGTGAGCAGCTGGTCGTAGGCGGTGTTCATGGCCGTGGTCAGCCGGTGGCGGCCGACCCGCGAGACGGCTTCGTCGGTCGCCGACAGCATCGCGGCCAGCTCGACGTAGACGTGCGCGACGGCGGTGCGTTCGGGGCTGGTCGCCCGGACCGTCCAGGTGGCGAGCGCGACCAGGAAGCTCCAGGCGGCGCCGAGGCAGAAACAGCCGAACAGGATCTCGACGCGGACGCCGGTGGCGTGCTGTCCGGTGGCGAGCACGCAGAACACGAGCATCTGCAACCCGGCGACCGAGGCGTTGCTGCCGGCCGCGCTGATCACCGCGGACACCGCGGCGACCAGGATCACCGCGGGCACGGACAGCGCCGGCGTCCCGCCGGTGAGCAGGCCGACGAGGTAACCGGCGGTCGCGGCGAGCGTCGCCCCGCCGAGCCGCCGGGCGCGGTAGCGGTAGGGCCCGGCCGATTCGGACAGCACCGCGGGCAGTGCCCCGGTGGAGATGAGCGCACCGACGGCGATGTCGCCGGCCGCGTACGCGATCGCGAGCGGGACGGCCAGCGCGACCACGGCCCGGGCGACCATGTTCCACGGCACCGGCACCGGCGAGCTGCGCAGGAGCTGGACGAGCCAGTGCGGCGCGGCGAGGTCGGGGCGCGGCGTGCTCACCCCCTCATCTTGACCTACGCGGCCGGACGCGATTAATTATCGGTCTGTCAACAACGCGGGAGGTTACCGGTGGGTCGCAAGTACTCCTACGAGGTCAACCGCACGAGCACCGCGCCGCCGGAGGCGCTGTTCGCGCTCGAAGCGGACGGCCCGCGCTGGGCGGAGTGGGGAAAGCCACTGATCGTCCAGGCCCGCTGGGCGCGACGGGGCACCGCGGAGCCGGACGGCGTCGGCGCCGTCCGCGAGGTCGGGATGTGGCCGGTGCTGATCCGCGAGGAGACCCTCGAGTACGAGCCGGGCCGCAAGCACGTCTACGCCTTCGCCGCCGGCAAGCCGCTCAAGGACTACCGCGCCGAAGTGTCCTTCACGCCGACGGACGGCGGCGGCACGCACCTGCGGTGGACCGGCTCGTTCACCGAACCGGTCCGGGGCAGCGGCCCGGCACTGGCCGCGACGCTCCGGATCGTGATCCGGCTGTTCTCGGCCAAGCTGGTCAAGGCGGCCGAAACCGGGCGCTGACCTGGGTGCGCCGCACCACAGAAGATCATCTGACGCAACTTCTCCCACCCCTTCGACGTCACTCTTTCGGGTGGTCTTCAGGACCGCCGGGGAGAGAGGGGACGCGGGATGAAGCGAGTGGTGGCGGCACTGGCCGTGGTGGCGTTGGCGCTCACCGCGTGTTCGACGCACGGGCCGGACGAGCAAGCGCCCGGAACGAGCCAGCCGAACCCGGCGCCGCAAGCCGCCCCCGACGTCAAGGTGGCCGCTCCGTACCCGTTCGGCACGGTCCAGCAGAAGGTGCCGCCGATCGAGAACGGCCAGGTCCCGCTGATCCGCCGGATCACCACCGACAAGCCGTACGTCTTCCTCACCATGGACGACGGCGCCGTGCAGGACCCCGACGCGCTGAAGCTGATGCAGCAGAACGGCACCCACCCGGTGCTGTTCCTGAACGAGAAGTACGTGAAGGGCCACGAGGCCTACTTCAAGCAGATCCTCGACGCCACCGGCGCGACGCTCGGCGACCACACGGTCAACCACCCGAACCTCAAGGGCAAGCCGTACGAGTTCCAGCGCAAGGAGATCTGCGACGACGCCGACGACTTCGCCAAGAGCCTCGGCGTCCGCCCGAGCCTGTTCCGCCCGCCGTTCGGCAACTACGACCAGAACACGCTGAAGGCGGCGGCGGCGTGCGGCATGCGCGCGTCGGTGCTGTGGACGGCCGCGGTCAACGACGGGGTCGTGCAGTTCCAGGCCGGGGACAAGCTCAAGCCGGGCGACATCGTGCTGATGCACTTCCGGAAGACGTTCAAAGAGGACTACCTGGCCTTCGTGGAGCGGGCCAAGAAGGACGGGCTCACGCCCGTCCCCCTGGCCGACTTCCTGGGCTAAAGCACGACCGTCGGTGTCACGACGGTCCGGCGGCACGACACGTCGCCGAGGTGCACGAGGATCTGCGTCGTCCCGCGTGGCACGTTGTCGAGCACGAACCGGCCGCCTTCGTCCGCCGTGGTCGACGTCGTCCCGTGCTCGGCCACTCTGACCTCGACGCCGTACTGGCCGGCCGGGACCAGCCAGCCGTCGATGCGGTGCAGCTTGCCCATCTTGGTCAGGTTGATCATCACCGTCAGGTCGCTGACGGTGAACGTGATCGTGCCGGTGCCGCCGCCGCGCACGCCGGCCAGGTTGTCCAGCCGCTCCCAGCGGGCGACCTCGACGTCGAGGTCTTCGAGGGCGAGCGCGAATTGGACCCGCTGCACCAGGTCTCCCGGTGGCGGGTCCAATTCGTCGAGGAAGCGGCCGACGTCGGCCAGCAGTACGTCGTCGCCGAAGGAGGCTTGGCCCCCCGGCGCCCCGAGGTCGTTCATCGGCTTCCCCCTTCACTGGCGAGGAGATCGCGCATCTGGTCGAGGCAGCGACCCCTGGTCGGTCCGACACTGCCGCGCGGCATGCGCAGCGCCTCGGCGACGAGCTGGTACTCCGCGCGACCCGCGAGCACGGTCAGCCGGAGCAGTTCCTGACAGCGGTGGGGCAGCCGGACGAAGGCGCGCCAGACCCGGCGGTCGCGGTCGGCGCGGACGGCTTCGTCTTCGGGTGCCGGTTGGGTGCTCGGCATCGCTTCGGCGACTTCGTCGCTCAGCGGCACCGGCTGCATGCGGCGGCCGAACGGGTGGGTGGCCTCGCGACGGGTGGTGGTGATCAGCCAGGCGGCGAGGGCCTTCGGGTCGCGGAGCTTGCCGAGCTGGCTGAACAAGGCCAGCCAAACGGTCTGGACGACGTCCTCGGCGACCGAGCGGTCGAGGCCGTTGGCCCGGGCGACGTGCCACACGAGCGGGGTCAGCTCTTCGACGAGGCGGGCCATCGCCCGGCGGTCACCGTCTCTGGCGGCCTGCATGCACGCAGCGTGCAGCTCGGCGCCGGTCAGGCCCTCCCAAGGCGGATCTACCTCTGTGGTTTGCACGTCGGTCACCGTATCTGCCCCTCTTCGGAAGAGTCTTCGAGTCGGCAATGGCAGTATCGCGGGTCCTTCGGGGGGAAGGAGCGTGCAGGTGGATCTCGGATACATCAAGGTCACTTACTTCGTTCGGTCGTGCACTACCGGACAGTGTCTTCTTCCACGAGGGGTCACTGCGGGAGGTACCGGCCGACACGGGCGGGTGGACCCGCGCCGGCCGATACTCCCCTCCCTCAAGGACCCGCTCCCCAACGGGCCCCGCCGGATGTCCCCTCCCCCGAAGAGCACCCGGCCAACGGTGTCCGGTAGCCCCCTCGGCTCCCGGCCACCGCGTTCACTGCGAACGCGACACCCCCTGTCGTGTTCCTTTCGTGCTTGGCTGCTCCACAGGACGCAGTGGGGGCACCGCCAGATACCGGAACCGGCGACTTTTTTTGAAAATCGACGCAGCGCGGCTAACTGATCACCGCGCGTGCCAGCGTGCCCGCCCACCGGGCGTAGCCCGCGGGGCCCGGGTGGAAGCGGTCGCTCGCGAAGGCGGCCGGGTCGAGCAGGGCGGGATCCATCGGGAGGTGCCGGACGCCGGGGAGGCGGCCGAGGGTCGCCGCGGCCTTGTCGAGCGCGGCGGAACGGACGGCGAGGACGTCCCGCAGCGGGCGCGGCAGGGCCGGGAAGCGGGACATCGGCGGCACCCCGGCCAGCAGGACGTCGACCGGACCCAGGCGCCCGCGCAGGTCGAGCACCAGGCGCAGGAGGTCGCGGCGGTAGGCCGCGGCCGTCCGGAGCTCGATCGTGTCGTTGACGCCCAGTGCGATCACGACCAGGTCGGCCGGGCGGAGGAGGGGGACGAGCTCGGCGCGGGCCACCCGGGCGTTGGCGCCGGTCCGCCCGACCGCCTGCCAGCGCACCGCCCGGCCGTCGCGGGCCAGTTCGCGGGCGAGGCAGCCGGTGAGCGCTTCCTCGTGGCTCGCCGCGCCGACGCCGTCCACGGTGGATTCGCCGAGGACGGCCAGCCGGAAGGGTTCGCCCTCGCCCGGGACCAGCCCCTCCGCCGGTCCGGCCGCACCCGGGAGCCGCGGGGTCTTGCGCTTGACGTAGAGAGCTTGAGTGACGAGGACCATGCCGGAATTAGAACAGCGGCGCGAAGCGCCTCCGTTGAGGGCGGCGGCGGGGAGGAAGGCGGATTATCCGTGGGCGATCGAGACCTTCGCCCTGATCAGCGTGGGGTCCGCCACGGCGTCGAGCAGGTACGCGGCGACGTCGGCGCGCCGGATGGTGAACGTGCGGACGTTGCCGTCGAGCCGGCTCGCGATCTTGCCCGTACGCGGCCCGTCGAGCAGCATCGGCGGCCGGACGATCGTCCAGTCCAGGCCGCTGGCCTCGACCACGGCCTCCATCGCGAGCATGTCCGCCCAGCCGTGCTTCAGGAAGGTGTTGAGCAGCGGCTTCACCAGCGTGCGCGTGAAGAAGCCGTCGCCTTCGGTGTGCATGCCACTGGCGCTGACGACCAGCAGGCGGTTCGCCCCGGCCCGGATCGCCGCGCGGGCGCCGTCCGCGCAGACCGTGGTCGGCCCGCGGTCGCGGGAGCCGACCGCCGAGATCACCGCGTCCCGGCCTTCGACGGCCGCCGCCAGCTTCTCGTGGTCCTGCAGCCCGGCGACCACGACCCGGGCGGGAAGCCGCAGCTTGGCCGGGTCGCGGACGACGGCCGTGACGTCCCAGCCACGGTCCAGTGCCTGCTTGACGACCTCGCCGCCGACGCCGCCGGTCGCCCCCAGCACGGTGATCTTCATGGGTCTCCTCCTCGGTTAGTGAACACTCACCAGGTAGGGTGAGTGTTCACTAACCGCGCTGAGAACGCACTCAGGGAGCCGCCATGGGAAGCCGCGAAGAGATCGTCGCCGCGGCCGCAAAGGTCATGCGCGAGCAGGGCTACGCCCACGCGACGACGAAGGTGATCGCGCAGACCGCGGGTTACTCGGAGGCGATGCTCTACAAGCACTTCCGCGACAAGACCGACCTGTTCCGCAGCGTGCTGGCCGAGGAGCTGCCCGCGCTGGGCACCCTGCTGGCCGAGCTGACCGCGGACCCCGGGCGGGCACCGCTGCGGGACAACCTCGTCCGGCTGGCCCGGCTCGGCCTGGCGTTCTACGCCGACAGCTTCCCGATCGCCGTCTCGATGTTCTCGTCGCGGGAACTGCTGCGCTCACACCGGGACCGACTGCACGGGCACGGCCCGCACCTGCCCGTGCGGCGGGTCGCGGACTACCTGCGCGCCGAGCGGGCGCTGGGCCGGATCGACGCGGACACCGACGTCGAGGCGGCCGCGGCCCTGCTGCTGGGCGCGTGCTTCCAGCAGGCCTTCCTGGCCACGTTCGAGGAGCGCGAGCCGGCCGACCTCGCCGAGCGGCTCACGGACGTCCTGCTCGCCGGCCTCTAGGCGTTCCGCTCTTCGCGGAGCTTGTGCCAGCGCTCGTACATGCCGTTGAGCTCCTCGAGCATGAACGACAGGAAGTCCCGCATCTCGGCGAGGCGCTTGCCCGACGGCGTGTCCTCCCCGAGGGCGTCGATGCCGTTGTCGGCGGCGTCGCGCCACATGATGATCATGCGGTCGCGCTTGAGGAAGGTGGCGTACCAGAGGTCGTCGTAGAGGCGGTAGTGGTCGCGCCGCTCGCCGGGCTCGCGCTCCTTGGCGACCAGGCCGATCTGCTCGAGCCAGCGCACCGCGCCGGAGACCGCGGCCGGGCTGACCGACAGCTGCTCGGCCAGGTCGGCGGCGGTCAGCCTGCCCTCGTCGGTGGTCATCAGCGCGGCGAACACCCGCGCCGGCATGCGCTGCATCCCGATCTGCGACAGCACGAGCCCGAGGCTCTCGACGTACCGGCGGACGGCGTCTTCATCCCGCTTCACTTCAGGCGTCGTCATCGGCCCATCCTTCCGTACCCCTCCCCCATGATCACTCGATCTAGACATTTTCTTAACTTCACAACTTCGTGAAGCAAGTGTAGCTTCCGAACCATGGAAAACGCCATTTCGGTCACCGGCCTGCACAAGTCGTTCGGCCGGACCAAGGCCCTCGACGGCCTGGACCTGCAGGTGCCCGCTGGGGAGGTGCACGGCTTCCTCGGCCCCAACGGCGCCGGGAAGTCGACCACCGTCCGGGTGCTGCTCGGCCTGCTCCACGCGGATTCCGGGGACGTCCGGCTGCTCGGCGGCGACCCCTGGAAGGACGCCGCGAGCCTGCACCACCGCCTGGCCTACGTGCCCGGCGACGTCAACCTCTGGCCCAACCTCTCCGGCGGCGAGGTGATCGACCTGCTCGGGCGCCTGCGCGGCGGCCTGGACGAGAAGCGCCGCGCCGACCTGATCGAGCGCTTCGACCTCGACCCGAAGAAGAAGGGGCGGACGTACTCGAAGGGCAACCGGCAGAAGGTCGCCATCGTCGCCGCCCTCGCCTCCCGCGTCGACCTGCTGATCCTCGACGAACCGACGTCCGGCCTCGACCCGCTGATGGAGGCGACCTTCCAGTACGCCATCCAGGAGGAGCGCGAGCAGGGCCGGACCGTGCTGCTCTCCAGCCACATCCTCGCCGAGGTCGAGGCGCTCTGCGACAAGGTCAGCATCATCCGCAACGGCAAGACGGTCGAGTCCGGCACGCTCGCCGAGCTGCGCCACCTGACCCGGACGTCGATCACCGCCGAGCTCGCCGGGCCGCCGAACGGGCTCACGAAGCTGGCCAACATCCACGACCTCAAGGTCGAAGGCAACCGCGTCCGCTTCGACGTCGAGACGCGCTCGCTCGACGAAGCACTCCGGCAGCTGACCGAGGTCGGCGTCCGCAGCCTGGTCAGCCAGCCGCCGACGCTGGAAGAGCTGTTCCTGCGCCACTACACGACCGAAGCGAGCGCGAAATGACCGCGACGCTCGAACGCCCGGCCGTGGTGGCACCCGCCCGCGAACTGGCCGGCACCTGGCACCTGACGCGGCTCGCGCTGCGCCGCGACCGGGTGATCCTGCCGATCTGGATCGTGCTGCTCAGCGTCGTCCCGGCGAGCACGGTCAACACGTTCACGCAGTTCTACCCGACCGTCGCCGACCGGCTCGCCCTGCAGGCGGGCGCGAACGCGAACCCGTCCTACGCGCTGCTCTACGGCCCGCCCTTCGACCTGACCACGGCCGGCGGGTTCATCGCCTGGCGCATGTGCGGGTTCCTGGCCCTGCTCACCGGGCTGATGGTCGTCTTCACGGTCACCCGGCACACCCGCGCCGAGGAGGACACCGGACGCGCGGAACTGCTCGCCTCCGCGGTGGTCGGCCGGTACGCGGCGCTCACGGCGGCGCTGCTGGTGGCCGGCGGCGCGAGCGTGCTCACCGGGCTGGTCCAGGCGGTCACGATGATCGGCGCCGGCCTGCCCGCGGCCGGTTCACTCGCCTTCGGCGCGGCGGAAGCGCTGTCCGGGCTGGTGTTCACCGCGGTCGCGGCGGTCGCCGCCCAGCTGGCCGAGTACTCCCGGACCGCCAACGGCATCGGGACCGCCGTGGTCGGCGCCGCGTTCCTGCTGCGCGGCGCCGGGGACTCCACTGTGGACGCCCGCTGGCTGTCCTGGCTGTCGCCCATCGGCTGGGTGCAGCAGGTCCGGGCGTTCGCCGGGGAACGCTGGTGGGTGCTCCTGCTGCCGGTGGGGTGCACGCTGGTCGTCGGCGCGCTCGGGTACTGGCTGCTGCCCCGCCGCGACGTCGGCGTCGGCATCCTGCCGCCGCGACCGGGGCCGGCCAGGGCCGCGGCGAGCCTGCGGTCACCGCTCGCGCTCGCCTGGCGGCTGCACCGCGGCCCCCTGCTCGGCTGGACGATCGGCACGGCCGTGGTCGGCGCGGTGTTCGGCTCGATCGCCAGCGGCATCGGCGACCTCGTCGGGTCGAGCCCGCAGGCGCAGCAGATCTTCGAGCGGCTGGGCGGCAGCCACGCGCTCACGCAGGCGTTCCTGGCCGCGATGGCGGGGATGTTCGCCATGGTGGCGTCGCTGTACGGCGTGCAGGCGGTGCTGCGGATGCGCGGCGAGGAGACCGCGATCCGGCTCGAGCCGGTGCTCGCCACCAGCGTCGGACGGCTGCGCTGGGCGGGCGGCCACCTGGTGTTCGCCTTCTTCGGCACGGCGGCGCTGCTGCTGTCCGGCGGGGTGTTCATGGGCCTGGCCAACGGGCTGCGCACCGGCGACGTCGGCGGCTCGCTCGCGGACACCCTGGCCGGGATGCTGGTCCAGCTGCCCGCGGCCTGGGTGGTCGTGGCGCTGGCGGTGGCGATCTTCGGGCTGCTGCCGGGCTTTTCGGCCGCGGCCTGGGCCGTCGGGGCGCTCGCGCTGCTGCTGAGCCTGTTCGGCCCGGTCGTGAACCTGCCGCAGGCGGTGCTGGACGTCTCGCCGTTCCAGCACCCGCCGAAGCTCCCCGGCCAGGCCTTCACCGCGACCCCGCTGGTCTGGCTCGTGGCGGTCGCCGTCGTCGCACTGGTCGCCGGCCTGGCCGGCTGGAAGCGCCGGGACGTCGGCTAACGCACCCGCAGCTCGTGGTCGGGACCGGCCACGAGCTGCGCCTGCGGGCCGTCCTTCCCGCAGCCGGGCCCGTTCGCCTCGGTCAAGGCCGGGGTCACCTCGACGGTGTGCGGTTTCCCGTCGTCGAACCGGACGGTGACCTTGACCGGTTCGGCGGGCAGGCCCGGGATGTCCGCGAAGCCGTGCAGGCCGCCGGTGGGGACCATCGACGTGCCGCAGGAGCTGTCCGGGCCGGTGCCCGTGCAGGTCGTCGCGCCCGCCGACGTCTCGGGGTACAGGCCGACGTCGCGGGTGACGCACTGGCCGCGCCAGCAGGCTTCCAGCGTCGCCTTCGAGACGCCGTTCGGCGCCGGAACGGACAGGCTGATGCCGATCGGGACGCCGATCGCCGTGCAGGCGCGCTCCGGCCCGGCACACCCGGCCACGGCGGTGGCGAGCACCGCGAACCCCAGAACCCAACGCATGCCGACCAGACGGCGCCGGCGGCCCGCCGGGTTGCATCCTCAGTCGCGCCAGATCGAGGTCAGCGGCAGCGGGGGCGAAGTCGAGGTGGGCGTGACGGAGGTCGCCGAGGTCGGCGGCTGCACGGTGACCTCGACGACGCTGGTGGTGGTCGTCGGCGACGGCGTCTCGACCGAGGTGACGGTGGCCGGTGGCGCGGACTCGGTCACCGTGACGGGCACCGCGGAAACGGTCCTGGTCGGCGGCGCGGGCGTTTCGACGCTGCGCGGAGCGGGCCGCCCGGCGACGAGCATGGCGGCGACGAGCAGCCCGGTGGCGAACCCCGCGAGGCCGGTGACCGCGGCGGAGCCCCAGGTAGGTCGGCCGCTCATCGGGCACCCCCTCGCCACGCGCAGCGCAGGTACGAGGACTAACTCGCGTTGATCTTACGTGGTGTTACCCGATGTGCACCTTGAGCGGATGAGCCTCAAGTTTCTTGCGCCGACTACGCTCATGTGCCAGCTTGGAACGATGGGGGTACTGAGGAACCGAGACTTCCGCCGTCTTTGGCTCGCCGACCTGGTGAGTCAGCTCGGCAGCCGGATCGACGTCTTGGCCGTGCCGCTGCTCGCGGTCACCGCGCTCGGCGCGCCGGTCTTCGAGGTCTCGCTGCTGCGGACCGCGCAAGCCCTGCCGTACCTGGTGCTCGGCCTGCAGGTCGGCGCCTGGTGCGACCGGATCCGCCACCGCCCGGTCCTGATCGCCGCGGACGCCGGGCGGGCCGTGCTGATCACCTCGGTCCCGGTCGCCGCGCTGTTCGGCGTGCTCGGCATGGCCCAGCTGCTCGCGGTGGTCCTCGGCGTGGGCCTGCTCGGTGTCTTCTTCGACGTCGCCCACCAGACCTACGTCCCCCGGCTGGTGGCGTCCGGACAGCTGCCCGAAGCCAACGCGCGGCTCCAGACGAACCGCTCGATGGCGGCGGTCGCGGGCCCCGGCCTCGCCGGGGTGATCGTGCAGGCGCTCGGCGTGGCGGCGGCGCTGGCCGTCGACGCCGTCAGCTACCTCTGGTCGGCGCTCTGGCTGCGCCGGATCGAAACACCCGACACGCGGCCCGCGCCGCGGGAGCGGCGGCTGTGGCGCGAGATCGGCGAGGGGCTGCGGCTGGTGCGCGGCGACCGCGTCCTGCTGGCGATCAGCGCGCACGGCGCCGTGTCGAGCTTTTTCCAGTCTGCGCACCTGGCGATCGTGATCGTCTTCCTCGCCCGCGACCTCGGGCTCTCGCCCTGGGTGATCGGGGTGCTCGGCACCGCGTCGCTGACCGGCGCCGTCACCGCCGGGTTCACCGCGCGCCGGCTCGGCGACCGGATCGGCCAGGCACGTGCCCTGTGGGGTGCGGCGGTGCTGTTCGGCCTGGCCTACCAGCTCTACCCGTTCACCGGCCGCGGCTGGGCGCTCACCTGCTACGTCCTCGCCGGCTTCTTCACCAGCTACAGCGTGATCGTGCTGAGCGTGTTCGGCGTGAGCTTCCAGCAGGCCGTGACACCGCCGGAGCTGCTGGGCCGGGTCAACGCCATCTCGCAGACGCTGGTCTACGGCGTCGTGCCGCTCGGCAGCCTGCTCGGCGGCGCGCTGGCCGGCCCGATCGGCATGCGGGCGACCCTGCACGTCGCCGCGGCCGGCGTCCTGGCCTCGGCGGCGATCATGGTGTGGTCGCCGCTGCGGAAGCTGCGCGATCTGACGCCCGCAGGCCGTCGATGACCACCCGGACCAGGTGCGCGCTCCCCGGCGCGTACCGCTCGACGGCGAGGCAGCCGACGATGAGCGCCCGCAGGTCGTCGCCGTCGATGTCGGCGCGGACGGCGCCGGCCGCCTGCGCACGGGCGAGCAGCTCGGCCAGCGCGGCGCGGAACTCGTCGCCGGCGCCGGCCTTGACGGCGTGGCCGCCGGACTCGGCGAGGGCGTCACAGATGGCCCGGTTGAGCGACGCCTGCTTGATGACGCGGACGAAGTACTCGACGAACACTTCGCCGGGATCGTCGGCTTCGGCGAGCGCGCGGGCTTCCTCGGCGAACTGCTGGATGCGTTCGAGGACGACGGCCTGGAACAGCGCTTCCTTGCTGGGGAAGTGCCGGTAGACGGTCCCGGCCCCGACCCCGGCGAGCCGCGCGATGTCGTCGAGCGGCACGGCAAGGCCGTCCAGGGCGAAGGCCTCCTCCGCGGCGGCCAGCACCTTGGCCCGGTTGCGCCGCGCGTCGGCGCGCATCTTCTCCATCACGTCTCCTCGTTGACAACCGGAACGAGTACTCCGTATCGTCGTAAGCGGGCTCACCGTTCCGATTCAACGCCAAGTCTCCCAGGAGAATTCCGATGCCGCTCACCGTGCCCGAAATCGCCGCGTTGGTCCGAACCGGAATGTCCGCTTTGGACGCCTCGCGGTTCACCTCCCTGTTCGCCGCCGACGCGGTGTTCGAGGTGCCGTTCCTGGGCCAGCGCATCGAAGGCCGCGACGCCGTGGTGTCGGCCCTGTCCGGCGGCGGCGACCGGGCGCGGGCGGCCGGCCTGACGAAAGCGGAGGTCACGACGACCATCACGGAGTCGGGGTTCGTGGTGGAGGTGGTGGTCTCCGGCCCCGGCGTGGAGTTCCCGTCGTCGGTGGGCATCGTGACCGTCTCCGACGGCGAGATCACGTCCTACCGGGACTACCCGAACGTGTCGGCCCTTTCGGGACTCACGCGCGCGGTGTTCGACCGGTTCCTCGCCGCCTCGGTGGAGAACCGGTGGGACGACCTCGCCGACCTCTACGCCGAGGACGTCACCCTCGAGATGCCCTTCACCCTCCCGGGCATGCCCCGCGTGACGAAGGGCCGGGAAGAGCTGCGCCGCCGCTTCCACGCCGCCGCCGGGCTGCGCCGGGTCACCAAGGCCGAAAACGTCGTGGTCCACGAGACGACGGACCCCTCGGTGCTGGTGGCGGAGTTCGACCTGCACCAGGAGGTCCACGGCACGGCGTTCACCGCGTCCTACGTCCTGGTCCTGACCATCCGGGACGGCCTGATCACCCACTCCCGCGACTACACCGACACCGCCGCGGCGGCCGAGCGGCTCAAGGCGTGGTCGCCTGCTGGGACGACGGCGGGATGAACAGCCGCTCGAACGTGCTCACCGTGTGCTCCCACACACCCGGCACCAGCAGCACGCCGAGCAGCGCGAACACCGGGAAGACCAACCGCTTCTCGACCTTCTTGCCGGTCCGGAAGCGCAGGGCCTTCGGCGGCCGGATCTCGTACCACGTCTCGCCCGCGATCGGGATCGGGAAGAGGAACGGGCAGCCGGCCTCCGTGAGCGCGTCACCCAGGCAGTGGGTCACGCAGCCGGCCGCCACCGCGACGCCGAGCCAGCCCGAAATGGCCGCCAGTTCACCCGCCCGGTCGGGTGGGGCGGTGAAGAACCACCACGCCACCGCCGCCCCGCTCACCGGGAGGAGCCAGTCGCCCAGCGCCCCCTCGGCCAGCATCAGGCCGAAGACCACCACGCCCACCACGGCCCAGGGACCACCTTGGACGGTCCCCCACGACGTCAGCAGGCCCAGGCCGGCCGCGAAGAGGACTGTGTGGGACAGGTGGCGATGCTTGCCGGAGACCTTCTCGTCCCGCGGGCCCTTCGTCAGCGCGTAGAAGCCCGCCGACACCCGGCGCAGCACCCACGACAACGCGCCCGTCAGCCAGCCGAGGAGGCGGGACGCGCTCGCTCCGGGGTGGTCGAGGTCGGGCAGCAGGGCGAACCCCGCCGTGGTCGCCGCGAAGACGACCGCCTGGTGCACCGAGCCCGCCCCGACCGCGGGCGCCAGGGCCAAGCCCGCGCACCAGCCGGTCAGGGCATGCGTCCGCCCCATCATCGTGCCGCCCCCAGGTCCGCGCGGAAAATCGGTCCGCGGAACCGTAGCGGGCGGTCAGGCTTGGGGGTCTTCCGACACGCTCAGGTGTTCGGCCACGCCGGTGAGCTCGATCACTCGGCTCACGGCGGGGCTGGGGACGACCGCGAGTTCGACGTCTTGCTCGCCGGCCTGGCGTTGTGCGCGGAGCACCACGTTCAGCGCGGAGGAATCGAAGAAGGTCACCCCGGTCAGATCGGCCACGACCCGCTGGGCGCGCTTGTCCGCGATCAGCCCGGCCAGGGCCTCCTGCAGCTGCGGGCTGGTGAGCAGGTCGAGCTCGCCGGTGACCACCACCCGGGGTTCCGTCGCGTCGGTGTCCAGCGTGATGCCGAACCCGGGCGGGGTGGCGTTCTGGTCGGCTGCGGGCATGCAGTTTCTCCTCGTCAGGCGCTGCTCCTGCGCCGGGTACGCGCCTGCTGTCTCAAGCGGCAACCGTGTCACCGTGCCTTCCCAAAGCTCGCGCCGGGCACGGTCAAGGCAACTCCGGGGCCAACCCTAACCCAGGAAGCGGCCACGCCCGCCACGGCCGCCGCCCTTTCGCGTGTACTGCTCACCGGCGATCAAATCCTGCCTGCTCAGCGCTCTGCTCAGTGCGCACTCATCGTCTTGCGGGCCGCCCTGCGCTGGCGCAGGAACAGCTGCCGCCGCTCGATCTCGCCGAGGCCGCCCCAGATGCCGTACGGCTCCTGTACGGTCATCGCGTGCGTGCGGCACTGGGCCAGGACGGGGCAGGACTGGCAGATCGCTTTGGCCCGCGCCTCCCGCCGCTCCCGCGCCGAACCCCGCTCGTTGTCCGTGTGGAAGAACAGGCTGCTGTCCGCACCCCGGCACGAGCCGTGCAGCTGCCAGTCCCACTCTTCAGCAACCACGTTGGGCAGCCGGCTCACGTCAGCCATGTCGTCCCCGCCTTTCCCAGGATCAGCATGTCGACCGCTACATGCCCGCCGGTGGAGCGGATCAAACCCGGGTTTGGTTTGCTCACCCCACGGGCATCTCGCTGACCGGGCGTGGCAGAGACCGCCGATCCCCGGCAGCGCGAGTGCGGAGAAAGGAACAAACGTGGAGGACAACGCCCCGCTCGTCCCGGAAGGCGCGCAGGTCATCGAGGTGCGGACGGCAGCGATCCCGCACGTCGTGCCCACGCTCCGGACCATCGTGGCCGACATCGCGATGCGCCAGGACTTCGACCTCGACGCCGTCGAGGACCTGCGGATGGCGGTGGACGAAGCCTGCTCGCTGCTGCTCCCCGCCAGCGCGGACGGCCGCCTGACCTGTGTCTTCTCCTGGAACGGGCCGCGCATCGAGGTTTCCGTCTCGGTGTTGTCCGACAGCGCCGACCACGAGGACGACGCCGGCCTGTCGTGGCAGCTGCTGACCGCACTCGCGACGACGGCCGAGCGGACGATCACCCCGGAGAACGGCCGCTACCTGTCGCGAGTGGACCTCGTCCGGGAGAGCCAGGCGGCGGACTCGTGAGCGATCCCGCCGGGAGCAGCGGGGGCGACCTCGACGCCGGCGCGCTGTTCTCCCGCCTCGCCGCACTGCCGGCGGACTCGCCGGAACGCGAACGCATCCGCGACACCCTCGTGCGCGCGCACCTGGAGCTGGCGCGGAACCTGGCCCGGAAGTTCCGCAACCGCGACGAGGCGATGGAGGACCTGGTCCAGATCGCCACGGTCGGGCTCATCCACGCCGTCGACCGGTTCGACCCAGAACAGGGCACGGACTTCCTGGCGTTCGCCGTGCCGACCATCTCCGGCGAGCTGCGCCACCACTTCCGGGACAACAGCTGGTCGGTGCGGGTGCCGCGACGGCTCAAGGAGCTGAACGCGAACATCTCCGCCGCGCGCGAGGAGCTCACCGTGCAGCTTTCGCGTGCGCCCAAGCCGAGTGAGATCGCCGCGCGGCTCGGGGTGCCCATCGAGGACGTCTACGAAGGCCTCCGTGCGGGCCAGGGGCGTTACGGCGCCTCGCTGGACCACCTGCTGGAGAACGCGGCGCACACGCGCTTCGGGGCGCCGGACGCCGAACTCGGCCAGGCCGAGCTGCGCGAGGCGCTGCGCCCGATGCTGGAGAGCCTGCCGGAGCGGGAGCGCAAGATCGTCGCGCTGCGGTTCGGCTCGGGGATGAGCCAGTCCGACATCGCCCGCCGCGTCGGGGTGTCCCAGATGCAGGTTTCGCGGCTGCTGGCCGCGACGCTGAAGAAACTGCGGTCCGGGCTGGACGAATCCGAGCTGGCCGACGGCACCTGATTAGCCGATCGGCCGCTTGGGTACTTGGCGGGCGGTACCGAACTCACTGGGAGGGGGACCGGATGACGACGTCGAAGACGCCGCAGCGCGCAGCCGCGGCCATCGCTCAGCTGAGGGTGCTCCTCCCGGCCGACGTCACGGCGCCGGCGCTGGCCCGGCACGAGGTCCGCACGGCGCTGCTGAGGTTCGGCGTGCCCGAGCGGCAGCTCGAGGACGTCCTGCTGGCCACGTCGGAGCTGGTCACCAACGCCTTCGAGCACGGCGAACGGCCCCAGCGGCTCGAGCTGGAGTGCACCGGGGGCCGGCTGACGCTGCGGGTGCACGACACCGGCCGGATGCTGCCCGAGCTGCGGGCACCGTCCCCGGCCGAGGCGCGCAGCCGCGGGCTGGTCCTGGTCCAGGCGCTGTCGCTGGACTGGGGCTTCGAACGCTGCCCCGGCGGCAAGTACGTCTGGGCCGTCTTCCCGCTGCCGGACGCCTGATCAGCGCTCCAGCAGCTCCCGCGCGGCGGTGGTCTCCGCGATCCGCTGCCGGAACGGCTTCCGCTCCAGCGCCTCGACGATCGCCGCCAGCACCCCGCGCAGCGGGTAGGGCAGCTCGGCTTCCAGCGCCTCGGACGCCTCGGTCGTCGCCGTCCACTCCGCCTCGATCAGCGGCAGCAGGCCGCGCGTCTTCTCGGTGAGCGACACGATCCGCTGCCGGGCGTCCGCGCCCGGTTCGAGGGTGACGAACCCCGCGCGGTTCATCTGCGCGACGGTCTGGCTGGCCGCCGAGTGCGTCACGCCGACCTCCGCGGCCAGGTCGCGGATGGCCAGCGGGCCGCGGGCGAGCAGCGCCCGCACCACCGGCGAGTACCGCGGCCGGTAGTCGTCGAGGCCGATGTCGACGAGGAAGCGTGCGACATCGGTTTCGAAGATCTCCAGGACGTGCCGCATCCGGGTCCCCAGTCCGTCCGGGCCCCGCCGTTCCCAGTCGCCCGTCATCGCCATGACGGCGAATCATAGGCGCCGGGCGTGTGCTTGGATCGCGCCATGGAGAACCGGAAGATCGCCCGCCTGGGCCGTGAGGTGTCCGTCGTCGGGCTCGGCTGCTGGCAGCTCGGGGCGGACTGGGGCGAGGTCGACGAGAACGACGCGCTGGGCGTGCTGCACGCGGCCGCCGACAACGGTGTCACCTTCTTCGACACCGCCGACGTGTACGGCGACGGCCGCAGCGAGCGGCTGGTCGGCCGGTTCCTCGCCGAGCGCGGGGGCGTCTTCGTGGCGACCAAGATGGGCCGCCGGGTCGAGCAGGTGCCGGAGAACTACGTCGCCGCGAACTTCCGCGAGTGGAACGACCGGTCGCGCCGCAACCTCGGCGTGGACACGCTCGACCTGGTCCAGCTGCACTGCCCGCCGACGCCGGTGTACTCCTCCGACGCGGTGTACGACGCCCTCGACGCGATGGTCGACGAAGGCCGCATCAAGGCCTACGGCGTCAGCGTCGAGACCTGCGAAGAGGCGCTGACGGCGCTGGCCCGGCCGCATGTGGCGTCCGTCCAGATCATCCTGAACTGCCTCCGGCTCAAGCCCCTGGAGCGCGTGCTGCCCGCGGCGGCGGAGGCGGGTGCCGGGATCATCGCGCGGGTGCCGCTGGCCTCCGGCCTGCTGTCCGGCCGCTACAGCGCGCAGACGACGTTCGCCGAGAACGACCACCGCAACTACAACCGCCACGGCGACGCGTTCGACGTCGGCGAGACGTTCTCCGGCGTGCCGTACGAGGTCGGTCTGGAGGCCGTCGAGCGGCTGCGCGGGCTCGTGCCCTCCGGTCAGACGCTCGCGCAGTTCGCGCTGCGCTGGATCATCGACCAGCCGGGCGTCAGCACGGTCATCCCGGGCGCCCGCAACGCTTCGCAGGCTTCGGCCAACACCGAGGCGGCCGCGCTGCCGCCGCTGTCCGCCGAAGCGGCCGCCGGCGTCCGCGAAACCTACGACGAGCTCATCCGGCCGCTGGTGCACGATCGCTGGTGAGCCCGGCATGATGGGCCGATGATGACGCCCGAAGAGCTCCTGACCACGACCAGGACCGTCCGCAAGCGCCTCGACCTCGAGCGGCCGGTGCCGCTCGACCTGGTCAAGCACTGCGTCCAGGTCGCGCTCCAGGCGCCGAGCGGTTCGAACACGCAGCGCTGGCAGTGGCTGGTCGTCACCGACGCCGGGCAGCGCGCCGCGCTCGGCGAGATCTACCGCCGGGCGTGCCAGGAGTACCTGGAGTCGCCGAACGCGGCGGGCAAGCTGTTCGCGGACGACCCGGCGCGAGCGGCGGTCCAGCAGCGGGTCGGCGACAGCGTCGCCTACCTCGCCGACCGGATGGGTGACGTCCCGGTGCTGGTGGTCCCCTGCCTGGAGACGCCGTCCTCGGAGCTGCCGGCCGGGAACCAGGCCGGGCTGTGGGCGTCCCTCCTGCCGGCGGTGTGGAGCTACATGCTGGCGGCCCGTTCGGTGACGCTCGGAACGGCGTGGACGACGCTGCACCTGAAGTACGAGCAGGAGGCGGCGGAGGTGCTGGAGCTGCCGAAGAACGTCCACCAGGCGGCGCTCGTCCCGACGGCCTTCTACACGGGCGAGGGGTTCAAGCCGGCGGCGCGCCAGCCCCTCGAGGAGGTCCTGCACCTCGACCGCTGGTGACCCGTGAAAGCCTCCTTGCCGGGGCGGTTGGGGGACGTCGGCAAGGAGGCCGTCACGGCCTTTCGGCGGTCAGGTGGCCTACCGCACGGTGAGGGTGAGCCGCTGGATGCCCCAGGCGTCCGCCTGGGACCCGGGCAGCCAGACGTCGACGATGTCGCCGGAGATCCAGCTGCCGATGTCGGCCGCGTAGCACTCGCCGTAGCCGGGGACGGAGAACCGGGTGCCCCACGGGATGTTGCGAGCGTCGACCGCGCAGAAACCCGGTCCGGCCTGGTAGCCCAGCGCCGTCTGCGCGACGTCGTTGTAGGACGTGACGCGGTAGCTCAGCGTCGTGCCCGCCGGGATGCGGTAGGCCGAGAGCCGGTTCGCGCCGTCGAGGCGGTAGGCGGTCGAGATCTGGCCGAGCGAACCCGGGGAGTTGTCCTCCGCCGTCATCGCGTAGAGCTGGTAGTTCGCGTCCTGGCAGGGACTGGCGTCGGTGACGGTCAGCGTCGGCTGGCCCCAGTCGCTGATCCACTGCAGAGCTTGACCGTTGCGGAAAGCGCGGTAGGCCTTGGCGCCGGCGACCCGGGCGAAGGTGAAGGTGACCTTGCCGTCGCTGCCCAGTCCCCCGCTGACCGAGCCGGGCGCGGGCAGGCGGTTGCTCACGTCCACGGCGCCGACGAGGGTGCCGGGACCGTGCCCGCCGGTGACCGGGCGGTCGGGGATCGGGCCGTTGTAGAAGTGCCGGCAGGCGGGCAGGGTCGCGGCCGAGGCCGCGGGGGCGACGAGGAGGCTGCCGGCGAAGGCCGCCAGCGCGAGGACGTGCGCGAGACGCATGACGGGAACCTCCGTGGTGGGGACCGGGTGGAGGTGACGCGAGCGGGTTCGCCGCTGGTCAAGACCGTAAGTGGCCTGGACCACACAGTCAATAGGTCTAGACCTTTAAGCGCCGATCGGCGCAGTCAGAGGTAGCTCACCAGCCGGTCGGCCAGCGCGGCCGGGTGGCTGAGCGGCACGCAGTGCGGGCCGTCGAGCTCGTCGGGCTCGATGCCGAGGCGTTCGCGGGCCACCCGCCGCTGGAAGTCCGGGACGAAGAACCGGTCGTCACGCGCCAGCAGCACCCGGGTCGGGACGTCCGGGTGGGCCGGGAGCGGCCACGGTTCGTCCCACTCCTTGCTGACCTGCTCGCGCCCGTGCGCCACGCACGCCTCGGCGAGTTCCGCCGGGACGCCGTTGAAGAACTGCTCGGTCTCGGTCAGGCCCTTCGGCGATTCGAAGCCGGTGTTGCCCCACCACTGCCCCGGCTGCTCCCCCGGCGCCGGGACCATCCCGGCCAAGTACACGAGCAGCCGCGCCCGGACCTTCGCCGCGACGAGCGGCGCGGTGAACCCGCCGTAGGAGTGGCCGAGGACGGCGACGTCCGTGCGGTCGCCGAGCGCCGCCAGCACCGTGCCGGTGAACTCCGCCAGCCCGGCCGAGCGATCGGTGATCGGCAGGTCCGGGGCGACGGCGTCGTGGCCGCGGGCCTGCAGCTCCGGGATGAGCAGGTGGAAGTCCCAGCCGCTGCCACCGCCACCGTGGATGAGCGCGAAAGTCGTCACACGGGCCAGCTCAGCAGCGGCGGAGCATGTCGGTCAAGGCGGTCTTCTCGGCCTGCGTGATCGTCAGCCCGTAGTAGTGCTTCACGACGATCCAGTCGGTCGCGTAGGTGCACCAGAAGGCCACCAGCGGCGGCTTCCACTGGTCGGGCGCCTTGTCGCTCTTCTGCTGGTTGACGTTGTCGGTGACGGCGAACAGCTGCGGCCGGGTCAGGTCGTTGGCGAACTGCTCGCGCTTCTCGGTCGTCCACGACTTCGCCCCGCTCGCCCACGCCTGCCCGAGCGGGACCATGTGGTCGATGTCGAGGTCGGTGGCCTTGGTCCAGGTCTCGTCGTCGTAGACGCTGGTCCAGGTGCCGGACAGCGCCTTGCAGTCCTTGTCGGTCTTGACGTCCTTGCCGTCGCGCTTGAGGACGACTTCGCGGGTGTCGCAGCCGGACCCCTGGCTGTCCCAGTGCGGGAACTTCTCGCGCGAGTAGCCGTCCATGGACGTCCGCGCGGCGATGGTCAGCTCGTCGAGCTGCTTCTGCGCGTCGGCCGCGCTGACCGGAACCGGCGCACCCGAGGTGGGCGGGGCCGCGCCCGCACCTCTCGTCGCCCAGTACCCGAAGAGCGCGACGGCGAGAACCACGATTACCAGCAGAGTTCGCTGCGTCACGCTCAGCCGAAAGCCCCGGGCCGCCACGATTTTCTCCTCTCACCTGCGCGGTCGCGCGGCGTAGTGTCACCTCTGCCGACGTGGGACAACCGCGCCGACACGACGACCTGGCGCGAATGTGACGTCGCCCACCCACGGCGGATGTGTCACACGGAGCCGATCATCTGCGACTACCGGAGCAGGACCCATCCGGAGGGAGCAGCCGATGCCCGGCCGGCTCAAGAAGTTCGACGAGTTCTTCCAGCGCAAAGCCGCGGAAGGCGGCAACGTCGTCGCCATGGCCCGGATGGGGCTGGCGATGCGCGAGCGCGGAGAGCTGGCCGAGGCCGAGTCGTGGTACCGCAAGGCCGCGATGGGCGGCGACCGCGTCTCGATGACGGCGCTGGCCCACCTCCTCGCCGAACGCGGCGCGCGGGAGGAGGCCGATCGCTGGTACCACGAGGCCGCGCTGGCCGGCGAGCCGCACGGGATGCAGCACTTCGCCAAGTCCTGCGAGCGCCGCGGCAAGCGCGAGGACGCCCGCCACTGGTACGGCGAGGCGGCGCGGACCGGCGACCTGCCGTCGATGGCCGCGGTGGGCCGGCTGCTGCGCGAAGAAGGCAAGGGCGACGAAGCGGAGTCGTGGCTGCGGCAGGCCGCCGAGGCGGGCTTCACCGGCGCGATGATCGACCTGGGCGTCGTGCTGCGCGACCGCGGCCAGGCCGCCGAGGCGGCCCGCTGGTGGCGGTCCGCCGTGCAGGCGGGCGACCTGGCGGCCACCTGCCAGCTCGGCAGGCAGGCCGAACGGCTCGGCCGGCCGGGCGACGCCGAATCGTGGTACCGCCAGGGCGCGAGCGGCGGCCACGTCGAGGCGGTCACCCGGCTCGGGCTGCTGCTGCACCGCCGCGGCGACGTCGAAGAGGCGGAAAGCTGGTACCTGGAAGCGGCCGAGCACGGCGACCCGGCGGCGATGACCAACCTGGGCGTGCTGGCCCGCAACCGCGGCGACGAGGGCGAGGCTGCCGCCTGGTACCGCAAGGCCGCGGAGCACGGCAGCATCCCGGCACTCACCAACCTCGGCCACCTCGCCGAGCACCGCGAGGACCTGGCGCAGGCCGAGCAGTGGTTCCGCCGCGCCGCCGAGACCGGCGACGTCCAGGGGATGCTGAGCCTGGCGCGCATGCTCCGGGCGCGGGGCGCCGGCCACGAGGCCGAGCTCTGGCTGGCGCGGGCCGAAACCGTGCAGGACGAGCGGGAGCACCAGCACTGACCGTTTTGCGGGTTCCGGGTGGCGGAGCCCCGGCCCGGGGCGAAGCCCCGGATGTCAGCCCTGGATGTCACAGCCTATTGTGTGATCCAATTCACAGTTCTAGCCTGAAGGCGCACCCCAGGAGGTTGCGCAATGAGGCCACGTGTCCTGGTCGCGAGTATTGGCAACGTCTTCCTGCACGACGACGGCTTCGGCGTCGAAGTGCTCCGGGAACTGGACCGGGCGGGTCTGCCACCGTGGGTGCAGATCGCCGACTACGACATCGCCGCGGTCCACCTGGCGTACGACCTGACCGGTGGCTACGACACGACGATCCTGCTCGACGCGACCCCGCACGGCGGGCCACCGGGCACGCTGTCCCTCACCTCGGCGGCCGACACGCACGACCTGCCCGGCGACGCGGTCGTCCGCCTGCTGCGCCTGCTGGGCGGCGACGCGGGCCGCGTGCTGGTCCTGAGCTGCGAACCGGCCTGCGTGGACGGTGGGCTCGGGCTGTCGGCCGCCGTCGGGGCCGCGGTGCCGTCGGCGGTGCGTGTGGTGACCGAGCTGGCGTGGGGCGCGAGCCCGGAGCTGCCGGTCAGGGAGAGGACCGAAGTCTGACCAGTTCGGGCAGGTCGGGCAGCTGCCGCAGGGCTTCGAGGACCACGTTCACGCCCGCGCGCAACGGCGTCCCGCGGCGGACCACCGCGGCGATGGTGCGCGTCACCGGTGTCGCCAGCTCGCGCGTTGCCACGCGGTAGCGCGGGTCCACCGCCAGCCACGGCAGCAGCGCGATCGACAAGCCGGCCTCGACGTGCTGCAACGTCATCAGGTAGTTGCTGAAGCGGCACACCGCCCGCGGCTCGAAGCCCGACTCGCGGCACAGGCGCAGCGTCAGGTTCGCCATGTACGACTGCGGCATGTCCAGCGCCCAGTGCGCGTCCGCGTAGGCCGACAGGTCCGCCGGGCCGCGGGGTGCGTCCGGCGGCGTCACCAGCACGATCGGGTCCGTGGCCAGCGGGACGATGTCGAGGTCGGGACCCAGCGGGAGCTCGACGAAGTCGGTCGTGGTGATGATGACGTCGGCGTCGCCGCCGCGCAGGGCTGGGATGCTCTCGTGCGGCTCCAGCTCCAGGAGCTGGACCTCCAGGTGCGGGTGCGCGAGCCGGGTCACCGCCGGGACGGCCAGGGTGTGGATCGCGCTTTGGAACGCCCCGAGCCGGACCAGGCCGACCGGCTCCTCGCCGAGGCTGCGCAGCTCCGCCTCGACCGTCTCCATGTGGTCGAGGATCACCCGCGCCCGCCGGGCGAGCATCAGGCCGGCCGGGGTGAGCCGGACCCGGCGGCCGGTGCGTTCCAGCAGCTGGGTGCGGGTCTCCGCTTCGAGCACGGCCAGCTGCTGCGACACGCTCGACGCGCTCAGGTTGGCGTCCTGCGCCACCGCGCGGACCGTGCCCAGGGTGTCGAGCCTGCTCAGCAGCCGCAGGCGCCACGGGTTCAGCATGCGGGCCATTGTTGTTCGGCAGAACCGAACAAGGAAGCCGGAATTGTGAGATGGACGTGTCGCTCGCCGCGGACTTACCGTCGATGCCATGGCTGACACCTTCTGGGGTGACGTCGACCGGCACCTCGTGCGTTACGGCGGCGCCTTCACCCGCGAGATCATCGACCACGCCGAAGGCAGTTTCGTCTTCACCGAAGACGGCCGCCGGATCCTCGACTTCACCTCCGGCCAGATGAGCGCGATCCTCGGGCACGCACACCCGGAGATCGTCGAGACCGTCCGGCGGCAGGTGGGCCGGCTCGACCACCTGTTCAGCGGCATGCTGAGCCGCCCGGTCGTCGACCTCGCGCGGCGGCTGGCCGAGACGCTGCCGGCGCCGCTGGAGAAGGCGCTGCTGCTCACCACGGGCGCCGAGTCGAACGAGGCCGCCGTCCGGATGGCCAAGCTGGTCACCGGCAAGCACGAGATCGTCTCGTTCGCGCGGTCCTGGCACGGCATGACGCAGGCGGCGGCGAGCGCGACCTACAGCGCGGGCCGTCGCGGGTACGGGCCGGCCGCGCCCGGCAACTTCGCCATCCCGGCACCGAACGCCTACCGGCCCGACTTCACCGACTCCTCGGGTGAGCTGGACTGGCGTCGGCAGCTGGACTTCGGGTTCGAGCTGATCGACGCGCAGTCGGTCGGCAGCCTGGCCGCGTTCCTGGCCGAGCCGATCCTCAGTTCCGGCGGGATCATCGAGCCGCCACCCGGCTACTTCGCCGCGCTGGCCGAGAAGTGCCGCGAGCGCGGGATGCTGCTGATCCTCGACGAAGCCCAGACGGGCTTGTGCCGCACCGGGAACTGGTACGCGTTCGAGCGCGACGGCGTCGTCCCGGACATCCTGACGCTGTCCAAGACGCTCGGCGCCGGGCTCCCGCTGGCCGCGGTGGTGACCAGCGCGGAGATCGAGCAGGAGGCGCACGACCGCGGGTACCTGTTCTTCACGACGCACGTCTCGGACCCGCTCCCGGCGGCGGTCGGCAACACGGTGCTGGACGTGCTGACCAGGGACCGCCTCGACGAGCGGGCGCTCTCGCTCGGTGCGTCGCTGCGCCGGGGCCTGGAGGAGATGGCGTCCCGGCACGAGGTCGTCGGCGACATCCGCGGCCGCGGCCTGCTGGCCGGGGTGGAACTGGTGGTGGACCGGCAGACCAAGCGGAGCTCCGATGAGCTGGGCGCCCGGGTCACGCAGCGGTGCCTCGAGCTGGGGCTGCACATGAACATCGTGCAGCTGCCCGGGATGGGTGGGGTGTTCCGGATCGCGCCGCCGCTCACGGCGTCCGAAGAGGAGATCTCGCTCGGCGTGTCCATTTTGGACCAAGCGATCGGTGACGCCGTCAAGATGTCATGAGAACGGCCTCCTTGCCCACCCGGGGAGCAGGCAAGGAGGCCGCTTGCGACAGCGTCAGAAGCCCGCTGTCACCTTCGTGAAGTCCCAGTCGTTCTGGGCGATGCCGCTGCACGCCGACTGGACGCCGCCGCCGGGGCAGCCCCGGTCGCGGTTGACCGACCAGAACGCCAGCCGGGCGATCTTGTTCGACTTGGCCCAGTTGGTGATCTGGGTCCAGGTCGACAGGTCCGTCAGCTCCTGCTGGTCGGACAGGCCGTTCATGCCCGAGATGCCGAGGTGGGCGTACGCCGTGGCGTCCGACCACCCGAACGTCGACTTCAGCTTGTCACGCAGGCCGTTCGCCGCGCTCACCGTGCTGTTGTACATGTTCGCGCCGCCACCGAAGTCGAACGGCATGATCGTGTACACGTCCACGTTCGCGCCCAGCGCCTTCGACTGGTCGATGAGCCGGTTGCCGTAGTAGTTCGGGCCGGTCGTCGACGTGCCGAAGGTCAGGATCGTCTGGATACCCGGGTTGTTCTGCTTGACGATCTTGAGCGCGCCCAGGATGCGGTCCTGCACGGCCTCGTTCTCGAACTCGTCGGAGTTCTCGATGTCGATGTCGATCGCCTTCAGCCCGTAGGCGTTGATGACCTGCTGGTACGCCCCGGCCAGCGCGGCCGAAGTCGAGCAGTTCGGGCCCAGCTTGTTGCCGCTCCAGCCGCCGAAGGACGGCACGACCTGGCCGCCCGCCGCCTTGATCTGCGAGATCGCGGTGGCGTCGGCGCTGCCCGAGAGCGGACGGCTGCTGTCCCACGCCGGGTTGCAGCCACCGGAGGCGTTGATGAACGCCATGGTGAACCACTTGATCCCGGTCGCGTTCATCACCGTCTGCGGGTTCGGCGGGCTGCCCCAGCCCATGTACAGGTAGGGCGCACCCCGGCCACCCGGCGGCGGCGGCGTGGTGGTCGTCGGCGGGGTCGTCGTCACAGGCGGCGTAGTGGGCGGTGTTGTTGTCGGGGGTGTGCCCCCGGCGGCGCACGAACCCCCGTTCAGCTTGCAGTTCGACGGCGCGACGTACGAGCCGGAGTACGCCACGTTGAACCCGAAACTGGCGCTACCGCCGTTGGCGACGTTGCCGTTCCAGGTGTTCTTCACCGTGACGTGCTGGCCGGACGCCGTGTAGCTGCCGTCCCACAGCGAGGAGATCGTCGCGCCGGAAGGCAGGTCGAACTCGACGGTCCAGGTGGCGAGCGTCGAGCCCGAGCCGTTGGCGATCGTGTACTTGCCCTCGTACCCGGTGCCCCAGTCGGAGCCCTTCGAGAAGGTCGCGGACACGCCGCCCGCCGCGTTCGCCGGCGCGATCACGAACATCGCGCCGATCGTGGCGGCCGCGGCCGCCAGCCCGAGTGCGGGCAACCACCGGCGCGTCACGACAGGCCGTTCTTCATCGCGGTGATGAGCTCGCCGCCGGTGGTGTCACCGGTCAGCTCCCAGAAGAAGGCACCGCCGAGACCCTGCTGCTTGGCGTAGGACATCTTGCCGCCGATGGTGGCCGGCGTGTCGTAGCTCCACCAGTTGCTGCCGCACTTGGCGTAGGCGGTGCCGGCGAAGGTGCCGGTCGACGGGCAGGTGTTCTTGAGGACCTTGTAGTCCTCGATGCCCTGCTCGTACGTGCCCGGCGCGGGGCCGGTCGCCGTGCCGCCCGGGGCGTCCTGCGTGACGCCGGTCCAGCCGCGGCCGTAGAAGCCGATGCCCAGCAACAGCTTGCTCGACGGGACGCCCTTGCTCTTCAGCTTCTGGATGGCCGCGTCGGAGTAGAAGCCCGGGGTCGGGATGCCGGTGAAGTTGGTCAGCGGCGAGTGCGGGGCCGTCGGGCCCTGCGCGGCCCAGGCACCGAAGTAGTCGTAGGTCATCACGTTGTACCAGTCGACGTACTGCGCGGCGCCGCCGTAGTCGGCGACGTCGAGCTTGCCGCCGCTGCTGCCGTCCGCGGTGATGGCCGAGGTGATGAGGAACGACGAGCCGAACTTCGCCCGCAGCGCGGACATCAGGTTCTTGTAGGCCGCGGCACCGCTGGTGTCGCAGGACAGGCCGCACGCGTTGGGGTACTCCCAGTCGATGTCGATGCCGTCCCAGATGTCCGCCCAGCGCGGGTCCTTGAGCAGGTTGTAGCAGGACTGCGCGAAGGCGGCCGCGTTCTGCGACGCCTGGCCGAAGCCGCCGGAGTAGGTCCAGCCGCCGAACGACCAGATCACCTTGAGGCCCGGGTGCAGCTTCTTCAGCTTGCGCAGCTGGTTGAAGTTGCCCGCGACCGGCTGGTCCCAGGTGTCGGCGACGCCGTCGACGCTGCCCGCGGCGTCGTAGGTCTTCTGGTAGTCGGCGTACGGGTCGTCGTTCGCGGTGCACTGCCCGTTCTTGACGTTGCCGAACGCGTAGTTGATGTGCGTCAGCTTGCTCGCCGAACCGGACGTCTCGATGTTCTTGACGTGGTAGTTGCGGCCGTAGACGCCCCACTGCACGAAGTAGCCGACGTTCTTCAGCCCGCCCGGCGGGGGCGGCGTGGTGGTCGTCGGGGTGGTGGGCGTGGTCGGCGTCGTCGGGGTGGTGGGCGTCGTCGGGGTCGTCGGCGTGGTGGTCGGGGTGCCGCCGCCGGCGTCGCAGGAACCGCCGTTCAGCTTGCAGTTGGCCGGGGCCGAGTAGGTGCCGGAGTAGGCGACGTTGAAGCCGAAGCTGGCGGTTCCGCCGTTGCCGACGTTGCCGTTCCAGCTGTTCTTGACCGTGACGTGCTGGCCGGACGCGGTGTAGCTGCCGTCCCACAGCGACGAGATCTTCGCGCCGCTCGGCAGGTCGAACTCGACGGTCCAGCTCGGCAGCGTCGAGCCGGAGCCGTTGCTGATCGTGTACTTGCCCTCGTAGCCGGTGCCCCAGTCGGAGCCCTTGCCGAAGGTGGCGCTGACGCCGCCGGCGGCGTTGGCCGGCACGGTGACGAGGCCGACCGCGAGCGCGCCGACCGCGGTGAAGAGACCGAGGAGGTGCCATCTCTTTCTGGACATCGCTCTCCCTTGAGCCAGGTGCAGGGTGGCGGAAACCCACACCGCCGGCGGGGACCAGGGCGGTGTTTTGCGCCGTTTGCGCAAACGTTACGTGGTCCAGACCAATAGGGGAAGCGTCACCACGGAGCGTGGCCAGTGGTCAAGACCAGTCCTCGGTACAGCCGCCGTACTGGTCCAGACCGATTACGCAGTGCAGTGGTTCCGGCACGATCCACGACCGGACGCGCCCTGGCCCAACCGAGTGAAACCCGCGGGTCGCCAGACACATTGCTTGACGGGCGTACCGCAATGAGTCCACAGTCAGGACGGCGACTGGGAGCGCTCCCAAGATGGCCGATCACTCAGCGAAGAGGAGATCATCTTGCGCGCAACGAATTCCCGTGTCCGGCGGACGATGGCCGTCGTGGCGGCCGTGGCGGTGACGACCGCGCCCGCCGTGGCCGGCACGGCAGCGGCCGCCGCGGCCGCCGCCGGATGCCGGGTCGACTACACGATCGGTTCCCAGTGGCAGGGCGGGTTCGGCGCCGCCGTGACGGTGACGAACCTCGGCAGCGCGGTGAACGGCTGGCAGGTGACGTGGACGTTCTCCGGCGACGAGCGGATCACCCAGCTGTGGAACGGCACGCACACGCAGTCGGGCGCCCAGGTGTCGGTGACCAACGCGTCGTGGAACGGCGCCGTCGCCACGGGCGGAACGGTTTCCTTCGGCTTCAACGCCACGGCCGGCAGCAGCTCGGCCGCCCCGTCAGCGTTCACGCTCAACGGCGTCGCGTGCACCGGCTCGGTACCGACCCCACCGGCGGGTGGCGACCCCGCGGTGAACAACAACTTCCCGGTCACCCGCGAGGCGGCGTACGGCGACAACCGGTACACCGTGTTCCGGCCGTCGAACCCGCAGGCGGTGGGCGCGCCGATGCCGGTGCTGGCGTTCGGCAACGGCGCCTGCGCGCACACGGACAACAGCGAGGTCACCCGCGCGTTGACGGTCATCGCGTCGAAGGGCTTCGTCGTGGTGGACACCGGATCGGCGACCGGCTCGGCCAACGGCGTACCGAGCGGCTCCCCCATCCCGTCCCTGCTGACCGGAGCGATCACGTGGGCGGAGCGGGAGCAGAACCGGTCCGGGGCACCACTGTCGCAGCGGCTCGACCTGACGAAGGTGGCCACCGCGGGCCACTCGTGCGGCGGCCTCGAGGCCTTGGTCGCCGCGCAGGACAGCCGGGTCTCCGCCGCCGTCTCGCTGGACAGCGGCTTCTTCGCCGACGGTTCCTTCGGCTACTCCCGAGCCGAGCTGGGCCGCCTCCACTCGCCGACCTTGTTCATGGCAGGCGGTCCGTCCGACATCGCCTACGACAACACCCGGGCCAACTACGACCTGACCACCGTGCCCGCCGTGCTGGCGGTGCACCCCCAGGCCGGGCACGTCGGCTTCATCACCGGGAACCAGCTGACCGACGGCATGACCACGGTCGTCCAGTTCCTGGACATGGTGCTCAACGGCAACGCCACGGCCCGCACCTACATCCTGGACCCGTCCGGGCTCGCGTCCAGGTACCCGTGGACGGTGTCCAAGAAGAACTTCTGAGGGCCGAAAACAGCAAGGAACCCCCTGGCGTAAACCAGGGGGTTCCTTGTACTGCTGTCTCAACCAGACGTGCGCCCGAAGGGATTCGAACCCCTGACCTTCTGATCCGTAGTCAGATGCTCTATCCAGCTGAGCTACGGGCGCGTGTTCAGTTGTAACCTAGCACCCGGCGAACCGGGTACCAGCGGAGGCTCCGGGATTTGAACCCGGGAGGGGGGGTTACCCCCAACCGCATTAGCAGTGCGGCGCCATAGACCAGACTAGGCGAAGCCTCCTGGGCCCAACGACCACTGCTCAGATAGGTTACACACCCCCGATCACCCCTCGAACGGGACCCCCCTTACGCCCGCCGCAGCAGTCTGAGCAGGCGTGGGGAGCGGCCGCCGAGGCCCTCCGCCTCGAACGTCGCGATGCCCACGCGCGGGAGTTCGCGGACCCCCGGGTACACCAGGTACCTGGGTACCCAGCGCGGCTGGAACTTCGCGTTGAAGCGGTAGAGCGTCTCGATCTGGATCCAGCGCGAGAAGAAGTGCAGGACCTTCGCCGACATGCGGGCGACCGGTCCCGCGCCGATGCGACGGCCCTGCTCCATCAACGCGCGGAACGCCGCGAAGTTCAGCGAGACCTGGGAGACGCCGTGGCGGCGGGCAGCCAGGAGGAGCTCCGAGATCATCAGCTCGTTGACGCCGTTGTCCGCCGTGCGGTCGCGGCGCATGACGTCCAGGGAGAGGCCCGTCTTGCCCCACGGCACGAACTGGAGCACGCCGCGGACGCGGCCGCCCTGCTCGGCCGTCACCAGCACCGACCGCGGGTCGCCCATGCGGCCCAGTGCCATCGAGAAGCCGCGCTCGGTGTCCGTGCCGCGCCAGTTGGCCGCCAGGACCTCCAGCTCGGCCAGCTCGCCGGGGCGCAGGTCCTCGGCCCGGCGCACCAGCACCTTGTAGCCCGCGCGCTTGGTGCGGGCCACCGCCTGGCGGACGCCGCGCATGGTGCGGCCGTCCAAGGTGAACCCGGCCGCGTCGACGACCGCTTCGTCGCCGATCTCGAGGACCTCCAGGCCGAAGCGGGCCCAGACCGTCGCGCCGAGCTCCGAGACGCCCATCGCCGCCGGGACCCAGCCGCCGCGGCGGCAGACTTCCAGGTACTCCTCGATCGCGCCCGGCCAGGCCTCGTGGTCGCCCAGCGGGTCGGCCGAGCAGAGGGCCACCCCGGCGATCACGCGGTAGGTGACGGCGGCCTTGCCCGTCTTGGAGAACACCGCGAACTTGTCCCGCCGCAGCGCGAAGTAGCCGAGGGAGTCGCGCTCGCCGTGCTCGTCCAGCAGCCGGCGCAGCCGCGCGACCTCCTCGTCGGTCAGCCGCGGCGCCGGCTCGGCCGAGCGCAGCAGGAAGTACGCCGACACCAGCACCGCGGCGAGGCCGAACAGCAGGCCGACGGCGGCGGTGAGGTCCTCCAGCCACATCTGGTGGAACACCGCGGGGCCGCTGGCGGCGACCAGCGCGAGCGCGGACTCCGCGAGCCGGTCGCCGAAGCTCATCGGCTCCAGAGCCGTGCGCGGGGCCACCGACAGCAGGATGACGTTGATCACGAACCCGGCCAGCGCCAGCTGGACGAACACCCGCACCGCCCGCCAGCGCCCGACCACCGGGTCCGGCTTCGCCACGAAGTAGCGCCGGTTGGCGATCAGGCCCACCAGCAGCAGCACCGACACCAGGCCGGCCGCGAAGACGTGCTTGAGCCCGAGGTGCGACATCGTGAGCAGCACCGTCGCGCCGACCGCCAGCTGCCAGGCCCGGCGCTTGCGCCG
Source organism: Amycolatopsis sp. NPDC004747 (assembly GCF_053601335.1). Taxonomy (NCBI): domain Bacteria; kingdom Bacillati; phylum Actinomycetota; class Actinomycetes; order Pseudonocardiales; family Pseudonocardiaceae; genus Amycolatopsis; species Amycolatopsis sp. NPDC004747. Next base: position 130,614 of record NZ_JBSGBQ010000016.1, read on the forward strand.
CCGCAGCCCCGCGGCCAGCAGCACCAGCAGCACGCCCATGACCAGCGCCACGGTCGCCGCGGCGACCGTGGCCTCCTGCGGCAGCTCCAGCCACTCGGCCAGGTGCCCGCGCAGGCTGCGCCGGCCGGCCGGGATCAGGATCGAGCCCAGGGTCAGCAGCCCGGCCAGCCGGGTCACCCAGGTGATCACCCCGACGGTGGTGGTTCCCGCCACCTTCCAGGTGATCTGCGCGCGTGTCCCCGTCACCACCCGTACAACCCGCCGTGGCTGATCATGCTTCCCCCCGTCTACCCCCCGGCGAGCTCCACGAACGGCGCCAAGGCCGCCGGGTTGGCCAGCGCGTCCCGGCTGACGGCCCGGTCGGGAGCCACCCCGGCGAGAATCTTCTTCACCGGTACCTCACACTTCTTACCGTTCAAGGTACGAGGAATCTCGGAAACCACGACGAACCGATCGGGTACATGGCGCGGTGACAGTGCGCTACGGAGCTCCTTGCGCAGCCGCGGTTCGACGTCTTCGAGCGCGACGCCGCCGGCCAGCACCACGAAACAGATGAGCTGCCCGTCCTCGTTGCCGGCCGCCGAGGTGTCCACGACCAGGGAATCCGCGATTTCGTCGTAGCCCTCGACGACCCGGTAGAACTCCGCCGTGCCCATCCGGACGCCGCCGCGGTTGAGCGTCGAGTCGCTGCGGCCGTAGATCACCGCCGAGCCGCGGTTCGTGATGCGGATCCAGTCCCCGTGGCGCCACAACCCCGGGTACATCTCGAAGTAGGCCTCGCGCAGCCGCGAGCCGTCGGGGTCGTTCCAGAAGAACACCGGCATCGACGGCATCGGCTTGGTGATGACCAGCTCGCCGACCTCCTCGACGACGGCCTTGCCCGCCTCGTCGAACGCGTTGACCGCGGCCCCGAGCGCCGGGCAGGACAGCTCGCCGAGCCACACCGGCACGTCGGGCGCCGACGCGACGAACGCCGCGCACAGGTCGGTGCCGCCCGAGACCGAGCAGATCTGGACGTTCCTCCCGACCTCGGTCACGATCCACCGGAAACCTTCGACGCTCAGCGGCGCACCGGTGGAGCCCAGCGCGCGCAGCCCGGTCAGGTCGTAGCGCTCGGCGGGCTTGATGCCGGCCTTGAGGCAGCTCTGGATGAACGGCGCCGACGTGCCGAAGTAGGTGACGCGGTGCTGCTCGGCCAGGTGCCAGAGCGCGTTCAGGTCCGGGAAGCCTGGGCTGCCGTCGTAGAGCACGATCGTGGTGCCCACCAGCAGGCCCGAGATGAGGAAGTTCCACATCATCCAGCCGGTGGTGCTGAACCAGAAGAACCGGTCGCCGGGCCCGAGGTCGGTCTGCAGCGCGAGCGCCTTGAGGTGCTCCAGCGTGATGCCGCCGTGGCCGTGCACGATGCCCTTCGGCAGGCCGGTGGTGCCCGACGAGTAGAGCACCCACAGCGGGTGCGCGAACTCGACCGGCTCGAACAGCAGCGGCGCGCCCTCGTGCTTCGCGAGCAGCTCGGCCCAGTCGAGAGCGCCGTCCATGCGGCCTTCGCCGACGTACTCGACGAGCACGGTCGCGGCCAGCGACGGCAGCTGTGCCTGCAGGTCGGCGATCGTCGTCCGGATGTCGAACCGGCGGCCGTTGTAGGCGTAGGCGTTGACCGCGAAGAGCACCTTCGGCTCGATCTGGACGAACCGGTCCGCGACCGCGCGGACCCCGAAGTCCGGCGAGCACGACGACCAGATCGCCCCGATGCTCGCCGCGGCGAGGAAGGCGACCAGCGTCTGCGGGCAGTTCGGCGCCAGCGCGACGACCCGGTCGCCCTTGCCGACGCCGAGTTCGAGGAACGCGGCCCGGGCGGCGGCGACCTGCGCGCGCAGCTCGCCGTACGTCAGGTGGCTCGCGAAGCCGTCTTCGCGGTGGAAGATCACCGCCGTCTCGTCGTCGCCCTTCGCCGCGCCGGCGACGCCCGGGGTGAGCGCGTGCTCGGCGTAGTTCAGGGTGCCGCCTTCGAACCAGACGGCGTCCGGCATCTCGCCGGAGAGCACCTCGCCGGGCTGGTCGTGCCAGCGGACGCCGAGGAAGTCCGCGACCGCCGCCCAGAAGTCCGGGCCGCGCTCGACCGAGAACTCGTGCAGCGCGCGGTAGTCGTCCACCTCGACGCCGCGCTCGGCGCGCAGCCACCGGCGGAAGGCTTCGATCTTGGTGTCGGCAACGTGGCCCGGCGCAGGGCGCCAGAGCACTTCGGGGGCGTCGGCGGTGTGCGTCACGCCCCGAGCCTAATCGTTCGGAACGGGAAGTCACCGTGGTCGAAGCCGACATGGAACCCGGCCTACGAATGTGTGCGGCCCACATCTACCGCAAGTGGGCGTCGAACCAGTTCAGCGTGCGCTGCCAGGCTTCCGCGGCCGCGCCCGGATCGGCGTCGAAGCGGTGGTTCGCGCCCGGGTAGTGGACGACGTTCGTGGCGACCTTCGCCGACGCGGCGGCGTCACGCAGGCGCTCGACTTCGGCGCCACCCGCCTCGTCGCCGGCGTCGCCGTACATGCCGAGCCACGGGCTGGTGAGCCGCCCGGCGATCTCGACCAGCGCGGGCAGTTCGGCGGCCTGCTGGCCGCCGACGCTGACCGCGGCACCGAGCTTGCGGTGCGACGCGACGACCAGCGCCGCGGTGCCGCCGAGGTCGAAGCCCATCACGCCGAGCAGGTCGGCCTGGACGCCCCGCTCGACCAGCCAGGCGAGGGTCAGGTCGGTCGCGTCGAGCAGGTCCTGCTGCGTGAGCTCGGCGTTCTCCAGGTGCGGGGTGACGGTCAGCCAGCCCTCGGTGGCCAGGCCCGCGAGCAGCATCTTCACGCCGTCGGTGACGCCGTCCGCTTCGTGCAGCACCACCAAGCCGCCGCGTAGCGCACCCTCGGGTTCCGAGAAGGTCAGGCGCAGGGTGCGGCCGTCGGTGCGCTGGTAGTCCACGGTGCTGGTCGACGTCATTGCGTCACCCAATCACTTCGAGGTGAACGGAAGGAACTCAGTGTCGCAGGTCACTGCCGTGGTTACCGTCTGAAGGCAGTCGCGGGGCGGCGGGCGGAAAAGCTACGGTGAGCGGGTCGTCCCGTCGAATTCCAGGAGCGCCGAAGATGCCGTCCGTGTCCCCGCGTGCCGATCTCGAATCGTTGCCGAAATACGTCCCCGGCCGGACGATCGAAGGCGCGATCAAGCTGGCGAGCAACGAGGTGCCCGGCGGTGCGCTGCCGAGCGTCGCGCAGGCGATCGCCGAGGCCGCGGCGGGGATCAACCGCTACCCGGACACCGGTTCGCAGGCGCTGCGCGAGCGGCTGGCGCGCGAGCTGGACGTGCCGGTGGAGCGCGTCGCGATCGGCTGCGGCTCGGTGTCGCTGTGCCAGCAGACGATCCAGGCGGTGTGCGCGCCGGGCGATGAGGTCATCTTCGGCTGGCGCTCGTTCGAGGCATACCCGATCGTCACGCAGGTCGCGAACGCGGTCTCGGTGAAGGTCCCGATCACCGAGGGCCAGGAGCTCGACCTCGACGCGATGCTCGCGGCGATCACCGACCGGACGCGCGTGGTCTTCGTCTGCAACCCGAACAACCCGACCGGCACGGCGGTGCGCCGCGCCGAGCTGGAGCGGTTCCTCGACGCCGTCCCGGAGCACGTGCTGGTCGTGCTGGACGAGGCGTACAAGGAGTTCGTCACCGACCCCGAGGTGCCCGACGGCGTCGAGTACACGCGCAGCCGGTCGAACGTCATGGTGCTGCGCACGTTCTCCAAGGCGTACGGCCTCGCGGGCCTTCGCGTCGGTTACGCGGTGGCGCCCGAGCCGATCGCGGACGCGCTTCGCCAGGTGTACGTGGCGTTCTCGGTGAACATGCTGGCCCAGGTGGCCGCGCTGGCCTCCCTCGACGCGGCCGACGAGCTCATGGCCCGCTGCCAGGAGATCGTCGCCGAGCGCGGCCGGGTGCGGGAAGCGCTGCTGGCGGCGGGTTACCGGGTACCGGAAACGCAGGCGAACTTCGTCTGGCTGCCGCTCGGTGACCAGGCCGTCCCGTTCGCCGAGCACGCGCTGGACCGCAAGCTGGTGGTGCGCCCCTTCGCCGGCGACGGCGTCCGCGTGACCATCGGGACCCGCGAGGAGAACGACCTCTTCCTGGCCGCGGCCCGCGAATTCACTTCGCGAACTGCTTGACCGCCAGCTGGACGACGGCGGCGACGCCGATCACCACGATCACGCCGCGCAGCACCGCCGGCGGCAGCTTCCGGCCGATCTTCGCGCCGAGGAAGCCGCCGGCGGTCGAGCCGACGGCCAGCCACAGCACGACGGCCCAGCTGACCGGCGCGACGAACGCGTAGATGACCCCGGCGACCAGGTTGACGACGGCGGCGAGCACGTTCTTGACACCGTTGAGCTTCTGCAGCGGCTCGGACAGCAGCATCCCCATCACGGCCATCAGCATCACGCCCTGCGCGGCGGTGAAGTACCCGCCGTAGATGCCGATGAGGAAGATGAAGAACATCAGCAGCGGCCCGGGTTTGTGCTCGGTCCCGTTCTGTTCGCGCCGCGCGGCGACCCACTTCGACACCTTCGGCTGGATGATGACCAGCACCACGGCCAGCCCGACGAGCACCGGGACGACGGCTTCGAAGGCGTCCTTCGGCAGCGACAGCAGCAGGATGGTGCCACCGATGGCGCCGAGGAAGGACGCGACGGCGAACTTCGCGGTCTGCGGCCAGTAGCCCTTGAGCTCGTGCCGGTAGCCCCAGGCCCCGCTGATGGTGCCGGGGGCCAGGCCGATGGCGTTCGAGGTCGTGGCGGTGACCGGCGGGTAGCCGAGGGCGACGAGCACGGGAAAGGTGACGAGCGTCCCGGAGCCGACGACGGCGTTGATGGTCCCCGCCCAGATCCCGGCGACCACGATGATCAGCGCGTGCCACCACGTCATGAAGCAATCACGTGCGGAGCCTAAGCATCGTGGGCCGCTCCCGCGCGGCAGATGTGTCAGGTCAGACACTCACGGCGATGCAGCGCTTCGGGCGGCCGCCGCGTAAGAAGCACGCCGGCCTGCGTGCCGAACCGGCCACGGCGCCGGGTGGCCGCCGGCCGTTCCGCGAGCTGAGAGGATGAGCCCGTGGACACCGAGCAGGTCTGGAGCGCGACCGTCGACCGGCTGCGGGCGCGGATCGACTCCGGCGACCTGCCGCCCGGCAGCAGGCTGCCCGCCGAACGCGTCCTCTGCGAAGAGCTCGGGATCAGCCGGGGGTCGTTGCGGCAGGCCCTGCGCGTCCTCGCCTCGATCGGGTACGTCCAGATCCGGGCCGGCTCCGGCACCTACGTCCGCGAGCAGCAGGAACAGCCCCTGCGGACCTGGTTCACCGAGCACGACCAGCTCGTCGAGAAGCTCTTCGACCTGCGCGCGACCGTCGAGCCCACCCTGGCCGAGCGGCTCGCCCGGCACGCCACCGCCCGGACCGTCAGCCGGCTCGAGGACAACGTCGCCGAGATGGCGCAGGCCGCCGAAGACGGCGACATGCTGCACGTCATCGCGGCCGACGCCGAGTTCCACCGGGTGATCGCCCAGAACGCCGGCAACGACGACGTCGCCGGGCTGCTGCGGTCCGTGCTCGCCCTGGTCGGCGAGGAGCGGCGGGCGGCGCTGCGGCTGCCGGGGCAGATCCGCAAGGCCGTCGCCGACCACCGGGCCATCCTCGACGCCATCCGCCGCTCCGACCCGGCCGCGGCCCGCGAGCTGACCCTCAGGCACCTGGTCGAGGCCAAGACCTACGCGCACGACTTCGCCGCGAACCCGGAATCGCGCTAGACTTTTCACAAGGTTGTGAAACTTCTGGGGGTCGTGATGGAGAAGGTCCGCTTCACGGAGGAGAAAGCCACCAACCTGGCCACGCTCTACGGCCGCGCGCTCGACTACCGCAGCGCCCACCCGATCCTCGGCGACAAGGCGGCCGACGACGCCGTCCGCCGGATCGACTACGACTTCACCAAGATCGGCATCTCCCCGGACCGCGCGGTGTCGGTCGTCCTGCGCGCGAAGCCGATCGACGACTGGACCGCGGAGTACCTGCGCGCCCACCCGGACGCGACCGTGCTGCACCTGGGCTGCGGCATGGACACCCGGTTCCAGCGCCTCGCGCCGCCGGAGAGCGTGCACTGGTACGACGTCGACTACCCCGAGGTGATCGAGCTGCGGGAGAAGCTCTACGACAAGGCGCCGAACCAGACGCACATCGGCTCGTCGGTGACCGACTTCGCGTGGCTGGACCAGGTGCCGTCGGACCGGCCGGCGTTGATCGTCGCCGAAGGCCTCACGATGTACCTGAAGCCCGAGACCGGCACCGAGCTGTTCCGCCGGCTGGCCGCGAAGTTCCCGTCCGGCGAGCTGATCTGCGACCTGTTCAACCGGACGGCCATCAGGATCCAGAAGCTCAACGCGCCCGTGCGCAAAGCGGGCGCGACGCTGTACTGGGGCGTCGACGACCCGCGCGAGCTCGAACGCTGCGGCCTGACCCTCGAGTCCTCATTGGACGCCGCGCACTGGGCGACCCCGGACGTGCTGGCCAAGATGGGCCCGGTCACCCGGTTCCAGCTGCGGCTGCTGAAGGTCTTCCCGCCGCTGGCCCGGACCGCGCACATCGTGCGGTACCGCTTCTAACCGGATTCCAGCACCCGCGCCACGAACTTGTGCAGCTTCTCCTCCAGCCGCGTGATGCGCTCTTCGAGCGTGAGCGTCTCGAACGGCTGGGGGACGTCGGACTTCAGCTCGCCGCGGACGTACTGGCTGCAGGCCAGGTTTCCGCAGGCGTAGATGCCCAGCGTGTTGCCGTCGCGGCCGGCCTTCCCGGCACGCTTGCCCGAGAACAGCGTGATGTCGGCGAGCCCGTGGGTCGTGGTGCAGAAGCCGCAGGTGTTGCTGCGCAGGCGTGACTTCGGCGGCGGTGCCGCACGCAGGGCGAGCCCGACGACTTCGCCGCCGTAGGGCAGCACGAGGTAGGCGCGCGCGGGCGCCTTGGGGTCGCGCCAGCCGAGGAAGTCCCGCTTCTCCCACGGGATTTCTTCGGGCCGGGCGGGCAGCGTCACGCCCTTGGCTTCGCCGCGGGTGCAGTTCACGAACGAGGCCCGGATCTCCTCCTGGCCGAGTGGGTCCATGGACGCACGGTAACCAGCCGCCACCGGCGGTGGCCACGCATTTTCGGCCGTACGATCAACGCCGTGCGCAAGATCGCCGTGAAGAACGTCCGCGTGGTGTTGCGCACCAGCCTGGGCTTCGCCGCGCTGGGCCTCGGCTCCAGCGTCGCCGGATCCGGCGTGGTCGCCCTGCTGCTCGTGCTGCAGGGCCTGCCGGGCGACGTCGGCGACCGTGGCTGGGTGCTCGGCCTGACCGCGACCGGCATCGTCGCCGCGGCACTGCTCGCCGGGACGCTGTGGACGGCGTGGGTGCAGCGCCGCACCGCGATCTGGTTCGTGCTCGGCCGCCCGCCGTCGGTCAGCGAGGCCCGGCGCGCGCTGCGGCTGCCGGTCGATATGGCGGTGGTCAGCGGCACGCTCTGGCTGATCGGCACCGTGGTCCTCACCGCGCTGGCCGGCGTGCTCGGCTCGGCGGGCGACGCCGTCGGCATGGCCACGGTGATCGGGCTCGGCGGGCTCACCACCGTCGGCCTCACCTACCTCGCGGCCGAGTGGGTGGCGCGGCCGGTGATGACGATCGCGCTCGACGTCCTGCCGCCGCGCGGCTCGCTGCCGGTCACCGTGCTGACCCGGCTGATCGTCACCTGGGCGCTGGCCAGCGGTGTGCCGTTCGTCGGCGTGCTGCTCATCGCCACCCCGCCGGAGCTGGGCTCCGGCGACCACACCGCGAGCCTGATCATGCTTTCGGTGCTCGGCCTCGGCGTCGGCGCGATCGGCACCGCGCTGCTGGCCAGGGCGGTCGCGGCGCCACTGCACCGGCTGCGCGTGGCGCTCGACGAGATCGCGCGCGGCAACAACGACGTCGCCGTGGACGTCGACGACGCCAGCGAGATCGGCCGGCTCCAGACGTCGGTGAACCAGCTCGCCGCCGGCCTGCGCGAGCAGGCGCGGATGCGGGACCTGTTCGGCAGGCACGTCGGCGCCGACGTCGCCCGGCACGCCCTGGAGTACGGCGCCTCCCTCTCCGGCGACGTCCGCGAGGTCACGGCGCTGTTCGTCGACGTCGTCGACTCGACCGCACTGGCCTACCGCACCCCGCCGGAAGAGCTGGTCGGGAAGCTGAACCGGCTGTTCGCCGCGGTCGTCTCCGCGGTCAACGCGCGCGGCGGCCTGGTCAACAAGTTCCAGGGCGACGCCGCGCTGTGCATCTTCGGCGCGCCGACGCGGCTCGCGGACGGCCCGACGGCCGCGCTGGCCGCGGCCCGGGCGATCCGGGACGCGGTGCGCGAGGCCGGCGAGCTCGACCTCGGCATCGGCGTCTCCAGCGGCCCGGTGTTCGCGGGGCAGCTCGGTTCCAGCAGCCGGCTCGAGTACACCGTGATCGGCGACGCGGTCAACGAGGCCGCGCGGCTCACCGAGCTCGCCAAGACCGTGCCGTCACGGGTGCTCGCCAGCGACGCCGTCGTCTCCGCGGCGCTGCCGGGCGAAGCCGCGCACTGGGACAAGCACGGCGAGCTGGAACTGCGCGGCCGCCAGGAGGCGACGCCGACCTGGACGACTCAGGACGGCTGACCGAGGTCCGGCCAGCGCAGCACCGTCGAACCCCAGGTCAGCCCGGCGCCGAACGCGCTGAGCAGCACGCGGTGGCCGGGGACGAGGGTGCCGTCGGCGCGGGCGTCGGCCAGCGCGAGCGGGATGGACGCGGCGCTGGTGTTGCCGACCCGGTCGATGTTGGCGACCACGGCGTCGGCGGGCATGCCGAGCTGCTTCGCCGTCGCCTGGAGGATCCGGATGTTCGCCTGGTGCCCGACGAAGCGGTCGACGTCGCCGACCATCCAGCCCGCCCGGCCCAGGACGGTCCGCGACGACTCCGCCATGCGCGCGCAGGCGTGCCGGAACACGGCCGTGCCCTGCATGGCGAGGAAGCGGTCGCTCGGCTGGTCGGACAGCCGCCGCCGGGCGCCGCCGGCCTCGACCCAGAGCAGTTCGGCGTGCTCGCCTTCGCTGTGCAGGTCGAACGGGCCGAACGCACCCGGCTCGTCGGCGTCACCCGCGCGCAGGAGCACCGCGCCGGCGCCGTCGCCGAAGATCGGCACGGTCGTGCGGTCGCCGGGGTCGATGAGCGTGGTGAAGGTGTCCGCGCCGATGACGAGCACGCGCTCGGCCAGCCCGCCCGCGATGAAACCGGCCGCCGTGGCCAGTGCGTAGACGAAGCCGCTGCAGACGGCGTTGACGTCGAACGCCGCGGCCGTGCCGAGCCCGAGGCGGGCGGCGACCTGCGGCGCGCTGGCCGGGCAGGGCTGGTCGGGCGTGGAGGTGGCGAGGACGACGGCGTCGGCCGTGCCGCCCGCGAGCGCTTCGCGGCCGGCCCCGACCGCGAGGTCCACAGTGGATTCGTCCGGGCCCGCGACGCGGCGCTCGCGGATCCCGGTGCGGGTCCGGATCCACTCGTCCGAGGTGTCGAGCCGGGCCGCGATTTCGTGGTTGTCCACGACTTTCGTCGGCAACCACGAACCGAGACCGGTCAGCACGGCGGCAGGTGCGGGCACGGGAGAGCCTCCCCACGCCGGCGGGTTGGCTGGCGACCGGCTGGTCTTCCACTTGTATGGGCTACCCCCTGGTAGACCGGTCAGTTGTGTTCCAGCTCACGCAAAAAGTTGTTTCATCTTCGCCCCGAACGGAGTAGTGAGCGACGTCACCCGGAAGTGATCTCCGGCGGATTGTCGGGGGTGCCGGTTAGCCTGCTGAAGTGCGGACACCTGACCTCGACCAGCTCGACATCGCCATCCTCGCCTGCCTCCAGTCGGACGCTCGCACCATCGCCGAGACGATCGGCGCGAAGGTCGGCCTTTCGGCCGCGGCGGTGCAGCGGCGGATCAAGCGGCTGCGCGAGGCGGGCGTCATCGAGCGCGAGGTGGCGGTGCTTTCGCCGGAGGCGCTCGGCCTGGGCATGACGTTCGTCGTGACGGTCGAGATGGAGCGGGAGAACCTCGCGGTCTTCGAGGACTTCCGCCGTCAGGTACTGGCCGAAGACGCCGTGCAGCAGTGCTACTACGTCACCGGGGCGGCGGACTACGTGCTGATCGTGACGTGCCCGGACATGGCGGGCTTCGAGGCGTTCACCCGGCGGATGTTCTTCGACAACCCGAACGTCCGGCACTTCACCACGAGCGTGGCGATGGACCGCGTGAAAGTGGGGCTAAGCCTGCCGCTCGACCCGTAAGCCGGCCCGCTGGGGGAAGCATGCTTCGGATCTTTCTGGCCGCGACGCTGATCGACGCGCTGGGCAGCGGGCTGTGGGTCCCGTTCGCGCTGCTGTTCCTCGTGCACGGGCAGGGCATGGGCCTGGTCGACGCGGGTGCGTCCCTGACCACCGGCGCCCTGCTGGCCCTGGTCACCGGCCCGGCCACGGGGGCGGCGATGGACCGCTTCGGGCCGCGGGCGCTGCTCGTCGCGGGCAACCTGGTGCGGCTGGCGGCCTTCGCGGCCTACCCACTGGCGCACACGAGCTGGCAGGTGATCGCGGTCTCGGCGGTGGCCGGCTTCGGCGACAGGCTGTTCTGGACGTGCAACGCGCCGATGGTGGCCCGGCTCACGGCCGGAGCCGACACGGACCGCGTGCTGGCAACGCAGACGGTGGGCCGGTTCGCCGGGGCAGGCCTCGGCGCGGCGGCGATGGCGGTGCTGCCGACGATCACCAGCCCGTGGGCCTTCCACCTGCTCGCGTATGTGAACGCGGCGAGCTTCGGAGTGGCGGCGGCGCTGATCCGGCTCCTGCCACGTGACGGCAGGATCGGCTCGGCGGCGGCGGAGGCGGCTCCAACGGGGGCAGCCCGGGCGCAGGCAGCTCCAACGAGGGCAGCCCCGGCGCAGGCAGCCTCGGCAAACGCAACCTCGGCGGAGACAGCTCCTGCGGAGGCGGCCGCAGCGGCGGCGGAGGCGGAGGCGGCGCTGGCCGCAGCGGAGGTTCGTGGCTCGAAAACGGCCGCCGTCGGGAGCAGTGGCAGGGCGGGCGCGGCCACCACCCCGCCGTTCTCCCGCCGCGGCAGCTGGCGGGCCGTTCTCGGCGATCGGGCCTTCACCGGGTTCTGCGTCACCCACATGGCGTTCACCCTCGCCAGCGCGAGCAAGTTCTCCGTGCTGCCGATCGTCGTGCGGGACCTCCTGCATGGTCCACAGTGGATCGCCGGGACCGCGATCACCGTCGGGACCGTGGTCGTCGTCAGCGCGCAGCGGCCGATCGTCGGCCTGCTCGCCGGGCGGAGCCGGACCGCCGGGCTGATCGGGTCCGCCGTTCTCTTCGCGATCTGCTTCGCGCTGCTGATCCCGCTCGAAGCCGTCCCGCTGCCGGTGGCCACCGCGCTGATCCTGCTCACCAGTCTCGGCTTCTCGATCGCCGAAGCCCTCTTCGGGCCGACCGCCACCGCCGCGGCCGCCGCGGCGGCTCCGCCGGGGGCCGAAGGGCGGGCCAGCTCGATCTTCCAGCTCTCCTGGGGCCTGCCCATCGCGCTCGCGCCGGGCCTGCTGGCCGGCCTGCTCAACGCGAGCAACGCGCTCACCTGGTCGATTCTGGCCCTGACCTGCGCATCCGCCGTCCCCGCGCTGCTCGTGCTGCGGCGGAAGCTGCCGGCCGCCCTGCGCGAACCGTCACCACCCGTGCCCGCCTGAGCGCAAGGGGTATGTGCCCGGTGTTACACCACAATGGACGGATGCAACCGATCAAGTGAACGTGAGACTTTCTCCGTCATGACCGTTGGCCCTGGTCATCTCCTTGCCGAACAGTTCGCGCCGCGCGAACCGACCGCGAGACTCCAGGAGGGGCCGTGCACACCGACGCCGTACACCAGAGCCAGTTCGTGCTGCTGAACGAGAGCACCACGCCCGTCCTGTCGCGCCTGTCCTACCACTCCCACGAACCCTTCGCGGTGACCGTGGCCTTCCGGACCGAGCGCGGCCGGTGGATCGAGTGGACCTTCGCCCGCGACCTCCTCGTGGCCGGGCTCGACGAGCCGGCCGGCCTCGGCGACGTCCGGATCCGCCCGGACCTCTCCGACGACGAAGACTTCCTGACCCTGGAAATCGAGTCACCGGACGGCTATGCGTCGTTCGAGCTCGAGGTGGAAGACGTCCGGACGTTCCTGGACGCCTCCATCGAGCTGGTGCCGCTCGGCGAAGAGAGCGCGCACTTCGACGTCGACGGGCTGATCGAGGAGATCAGCAACGTCTGACCCCTGAACCTCCCATTCCCGCGGCGAGGACGAAGGGCGGGTTTCGGGCGCGCTGGAGGCGCCCGAAACCCGCCCTTTCGCTGTCTTACGGACCTCAGCTGGTCTTGAGGGTGGTGCCGGTGCCCGAAAGCGCGGCGCCGATCGGGAAGAAGTACGTCGTGGACGTGTTGCCGCCGGACAGGACGCCCTGCGCGCTGTTGCCGGCGATGAAGCCGCCGCCCGAGTCACCGGCCGCCGAGCGGACGTTGGTGGCGGTCATCCCGTACACCGTGCCCTCGGAGTAGCGGACGGTCTGGTTCTTGGCGCCGATCGTGCCGCAGGTCCAGCCGGTGGTCGAGCCGGCCTTGCAGACCGACGTGCCGGTCGCGGCGTTCGACTGGCCGCGCACCGCGGTGCCGTTGTTCATCTGGGCGACCGGGGTCCAGCTGCTGTTGGTCCGGACCGCCGCGTAGTCGTTGGTCGGGAAGCTGTACCGGCCCCAGGAACCGAGCGAAGCGCCGTTGGACCCGGTCAGCGCACCGGCGCCGGTCAGCGCGGCGCAGTGCCCGGCGGTCACGAAGCCCGTCGTCGTGGCGAACCCGACCGAACACCGGGCCGAACCGCCGATGTAGTAGGCGTCACCGCCGCGGATGTTGGCGTAGGTCGTCGGCGTCGACGCCGTCTCGCGGATCGTCACCGCGGACTTGTCCACACCGGACTTGGCGAGGAACGCCTGCGCGGCGGCCCGCTGGCCCTGCAGCACGTCCAGGGTGACGCGGTTGGTGGCGTCGTCGACACCCCAGCCGGTGACCGCGGCCGGTGCCGCGGCGGCGTTCAAGGTGTCCACAGTGGAGTTGAGCTGGCGGGCGCTGAACTTCACGACTTCCGCTTCCGCACCGGCTTCGCGGATCTTGGCGGCCAGCGCGGCGTTCGTCGTGGCGACGTGCGCCTTGCCCGTGGCGGCGTTGTAGGTGGCGCCGCCGAACGCCTCGCCGAGCGCCGCGGTCAGCGATTCGGTGACCCGGTTCGCGACGTCCTCGCTCTTCAGCCGCGCGAGCGCCTGGTCGTGGGTCAGGCCGAGGTCCCGCTGCATGGCGGGCACCATGTCCGGGTTCAGCAGGTCCTGGCCCGACGCGGGGACGGCGGTCGCGGCCAGCGCGCCCGTCGCCATGACCGCGGTGGCAGCGGCACCGAGAAGTCTCGCGATCTTCATGCTTCTCCCTAGATGGTTACGCGCGGCTCCGCACCGGCCACGCAGTGGTACTCCCCCGGGTGAGCGTCCCCGCAGTGGGCGTTACGGTGCAATCCGGGCGCCCGGCGAATGGGTATACGCATTCACCGAGGACGAAACCCCTGCTCCAGCCGGGCCCAAGCGGTCGGTGTCACCCGGTCGGACAGGTCCGTAAGTAGGGTTTCTGTGAACTACTTTCAGTAGCCATTTGGAGTACTCGATCGCGTGAAGCAGCGCTCGAACGTGCGATCGGCCCGCGTTTCGCACGCAGGGTGACCCGATCTCCCCGGTTCCCGCAGCAAACCGGTGACGGTGGGTAGGCGGACGTGTGACAACAGCTCTCACCACGTATTCGGTGAAAGGTTTACGGACGCATCGCCGCTGCTTAGGCTCCCGCGCACTGGTTTCCGGTGCGCTGCGAGGAGGGTCAAATGTGGCTGACCACCCCCCGCCCCACCTCGGTGTCCATCCGGTCGGGACCCGCCCGGCTGACCGGCCGCGACACCGAGCTCGACGCCATCGTGGCCGTGCTGCGCCGCCGCCCGGCCGCCGTCCTCGTCGAAGGCGAGCCGGGCATGGGCCGGACCCGGCTGCTCGCGGAGATCGGACGGCGCAAGGAGTTCGACGGCGGCCGCGTGCTCACCGGCGCCTGCCAGCCGCTGCGGCACCCCTTTCCCTACGGGCCCGTCCTGGAAGCGCTTCGCGCGGTCGGCGACGCCCCGCTCGGCCCGCTCAGCCCGGTCGCCGGCGTGCTGCGGCCGCTGCTGCCGGAGCTCGCGGAAGCGCTTCCCCCGCAGCCCGAACCCCTCACCGACCCGGTCGCCGAGCGCCACCGCGTGTTCCGCGCGGTCCGGGAGCTGCTGACCGCCTGCGGACCGGCGCTGGTGCTGATCGACGACCTCCAGTGGGCCGACGAGGACACCCGCGACCTCCTGCGGTTCCTCGCCGGCGCGATGCCGCCCGAACTGGCGCTGGTGGCCGCCTACCGGTCGGCGCCCGACGCGGTGGGCACCCCGTTCCGCGCCGGCCCGGCGGTCCACTCCGCCCGCGTCGCGCTCGGCGCGCTCGACGTCGCGGCTGTGCGCGAGCTGGCCGTCGAAATCCTCGAACTGCCACGGGTGACCGACGACTTCGCGGCGAAGCTGCACGAGTGCACGGCCGGGATCCCTTTCGTGGCCGAGGAAACGCTGCGGGCGCTCAAGGAAGCGGCCGGACGGCTCCCGGTCGGCGAGGCCCTCTCCGAGCGCCTGCTCGAAAACCTCGAAGTCCCGGTGCTGCTGCGGGAGGCGGTCACCGAACGGCTCGCCGCGCTCCCGGAGCCGTCCGTGCGGCTGGCCGGCGCGGCCGCGGTGCTCGGCGTCGCCGCCGAAGCCGCGGTGCTCGGCGAACTGGCCGAGCTGTCCGGCGAAACCCTGCGCACCACGCTGCTCGACGCCCTCGCCGCCGGCGTGCTCGGCGAAGCCGGCGACGGCAAGTACGGCTTCCGGCACCCGCTGGCGCGCAAGGCGGTCTACGACACGGTGAGCGGTCCCGAACGCGCGTTGCTGCACGCCCAGGCGATCCGCGTGCTCGCCGCGCTGCCGTCGCCGCCGCTCACCCTGCTGGCCCGGCACTCCCGCGCCGCCGGCCGCGTCGACCAGTGGCGGCACTACGCGGAAGCAGCCGCCGACGAGGCGATCACGCGCGGCGAGACGTCCCGCGCGATCGACCTCCTGCAGTCGGTGCTCGCCGAACCCGGTCCTTCGCAGGCCGACACCGGGCGCGTGGCGGGCAAGCTGAGCCAGGTCGCGCTGCGGGGGTTCCGGCCCGAGGTGCTCGGCACGCTGCAGCGCGTCCTCGAAGAGGTGACGCTGCCGCCCTCGGTGCGCGGGTCGATCCGGCTGAGCGTCGGCATGCTGCTGGTCCGGACCATCGGCGGGCTCGGCCGCGGCCGGCTGGAGGTCGAGCGCGCGGTCGGTGAGCTGACCGACCGGCCGGACCTCGCCGCCCGCGGGATCACCCTGCTCGCCCAGCCGATCGACGGCCTGACGCCGTTGTCGTGGCACGAAACCTGGCGCGCCCGCGCGGGCGAGGTGTACGACCGGCTCGACGACCCCGAGCTGCGGCTCGCGCTGACCGCCGACCGCATCGCCGCCGCGTCGCACGTCGGCGACGGCTCGGCGTGGACGGAGTTCGAAGCGCTGTCGGACACGGTCGGCACCGTCGCCGAGCGCGTCCAGCTGGCCCGGCTGTGGTGCAACCTGGCCGACGGGCAGTCCTGGGCCGGGCACCTCGACCGCGCCGAACGGCTGGTGACCGAGGGCGTCCGGCGCGCGACCGACGCCGGCGCGCTGTACGCGATCGGCCTGATCGAGGGCACCCGCGTCCGGCTGGATTGGGTGCGCGGGCGCTGGTCCGGCCTGACCGAAGCCGCCGAGCAGCTGCGGGACAGCTACCCGGAGCTGGGCCCGATCGTCATGGAGTCGTCGCTGGTGCTGGGTGGGCTCGCGGCCGTGCGCGGGGAGTTCGCGGCCGCGCAACGGCACCTGGCCGCGGCGAGCGTGCACGCACCGGACCGCGGCCCGATCCCGGTGGTGCTGTCGGCTGCCGGGGTGCTGATCTCGGTGCTGCTGGCGACCGACGACGTCGACGGCGCGTGCGCGGCGGCCGACACGGCGGTGGCCGCGGCCGGGCGCAAGGGCGTCTGGATCTGGGCGGCGGCGCTGGTCCCGGCGGCGGCGCAGGCGTACGCGCGGGCCGAGCGCTGGCCGGACGCCGACAACGTGGTCGAGGCGTTCGCGCGCGGGATCGAAGGCCGTGACGCGCCGGTGGCCGCGGCCGCACTGGTGGCCGGTCGCGCGGTGCTGCTCGAGGCGCGCGGCAAGCACCTGGCCGCGGCGGCGTTGTTCGACGAAGCCGCGGCCGGCTACGCGGCCCTGCCGATGCCTTACCCGGCGACGGCCATGCGGGAACGCGCTTCGATGTGCCGGCTCGCCGCGGGCAACCGGTCGGCGGTGGACGAGCTGACCGCGGCGGCCGAGGCGTACGAACAGCTGGGAGCGACCCGAGACGCCGGACGCTGCCGTCACCAGCTGCGCGAGCACGGCGCTTGGGCACCCTCGCAACGCGGACGCCGGGGGTACGGGAGCGAGCTGTCGCCGCGCGAGCGCGAAGTGGCGCGGATGCTCGCGGAGGGCCGCACGAACCGGGAGATCGCGGACGGGCTGTTCCTCTCCCCGCGCACGGTGGAGCAGCACGTGGCCAAGGTGCTGCGGAAGCTGGGAGCGCGTTCGCGGACGGACGTGGCGCGCAAGCTCCCCGGCGAGGTGACGACGGCACCGGCTGGCTAGCCGGGCGTCGCCGTCCTACCTTGAGCGCGTGACAGAAGAGGCACTTCCCGCCTGGCGCCGGCGGACCTCCGGGGAGACGCGCTGGCCCGCGATGGGCGTCGTCGTCGCGACGCTCGTCCTGCAGGTCGCCGTGCCCGACGACATGGCGCTGCACCCGCGGTGGCTGCTGCCCGCGGTCTCGGCGCTGCTCGTGGTGGCCCTGCTGCTGGTCAACCCGGGGCGGATGTCGCAGTTCAGCGCCGTCGAGCGGGTCATTTCGCTGCTGCTCGTCGCGGCTGTCACCGCGGTGAACGCCGGGTCCGCGGTGACGCTCGTCTACAACATCGCCACCGGCTCGATCGGCGACCACGCCGGCGCCGTGCTGGTCACCGGCGCGATCGTCTACTGGACGAACATCGTCGCCTTCTCGCTCTGGTACTGGGAGTTCGACCGCGGCGGCCCGGGCAGGCGGGCCGCGGGCCGGGCCGAGTACCCCGACCTGCAGTTCCCGCAGATGGCCGACCCGGGCCTGGCGAACCAGGACTGGGAACCGTCCTATCTGGACTACCTGTACTTCTCGTTCACCAACGCGGCGGCCTTCAGCCCCACCGACGTGATGCCCCTGCGGATCTGGGCGAAGATGACGATGATGCTGCAGGCCGTCGTGTCGCTCGTGCTGGCGGTGATGGTCGTCGCCTGGGCCATCAACAACCTGAAGTAATTGTCTAGTTCTTGACAATTGACTGGGCCTCGGGACGTCGGCGATTCTTGACGCGGACCGACCGAGGGATGCATGACCGACAAGAACGACGACGTGGTCAACCAGGTGGAAGGCGATCCCACGACCGCCGTTCAAATACGCGACGTACGAGGCCACCTCTACGTGAATTCCCAGGTGTACAACGGCGAACCGCCGGCGCCACCTCCGAAGGCCGGACGGCTGAACGTGCTCGCGGTCGACGACGAGGCCTACGCGCTGGAGGAGATCGTCCACCTGCTGCGCGCGGATCCCCGCGTCGGGAAGGTCGACGGTGTCTCGGACGCGCTCACCGCCACGCGCTACATCCACCAGGTCCTGAGGCAGAAGGAACAGCTGGACGCCGTGTTCCTGGACATCGAAATGCCGGGGCTGAACGGCCTCGACCTGGCCCGGATGATCGCCCGGTTCGCCGTACCGCCCGGGCTGGTGTTCGTCACCGCGTGGGAGCAGCACGCGATCGAAGCCTTCGAGCTCGAAGCCGTCGACTACCTGCTCAAGCCCGTCCGCACGGACCGGCTCTCCGACGCCGTGCGCAAGCTGATCGACCGCACTTCGTCGAACGAGGGCGGAGTGCCGGGAGATCCGCTCATCTCCGTGGAGCGCGACGGCGTCGAGGAACTGCTCCGCCTCTCCGACGTGTGCCTGGCCGAGCTGGACGGCGACCGCGCCCGGCTGTCCACCCGGGCGGGCGAGTTCTCCGTCCGGGTACCGGTGTCGGTGCTGACCGCCGACTGGGCGGCAGCCGGGTTCGTCCGCGTCGACGAGCAGCACTGGGTGGCCGTCGAGCACGTCGAGAACGTCCGGCTCGCCGATCGGGAGATGACCGTGCAGGCCGCGGGCCGCAGTCTGGTCGTCAGCCCGGAGTACCTCCAGGAGGCGCGCAACGTGCTGGTCCGCACCCGACGGCGGCCGGAGCGCTACTGACGTGCCGCACGTGACGGACGTCGCGGCGATCGTGTGGTTCGTGGTGGCCTTGTTCCTGGTGCGGGCCGTCCAGGCGCGGCGCCGCCGGAAACTGGTCGAGCCGGTCCGGGAGCGGATCTTCGCCATCCTGTCGATCGTCGCGGGGTTCCGCCGCGGCATCGGCGCGGAAAGCGCGGCACGGCTTCGAGCGCTGCTCCAGGTTTCCGCCGTGGTGATCGTGACCGACCGGGGAACCATCGGCTGGGACGGCGCGGTCGACCAGGAGCACATCGAACGGGCCAGGCTGTTCGCGGCGCGAACGCTGGCGACCGGGGTGCCGGAAGCCGCCGCGCCGCACGGTGTCTCCTGCAGCGGTTCGTCCTGCCCGGTCCGGTACGCGGCGACCCTGCCGCTCAAGGTCGACGACGAGGTACGGGCGGTGCTGGTCGTCTACTCGGCGGACCGGTCCGCCGCCCGGGACGTGGTTCTGCGCGCGCTGGCCGGCTTGATCTCCGACCAGCTGTGCCTCGGCGAATGGGAGCGGTTCGAGCCGTCCGCCGACGAACCACCCCTGCTCGTCCTCCCGGACCCGATCCCGGCCACGTTCGTTTCGCGGTCGCTCACCACGGTGGGATCGCTGACGAGAACGGACCCGGAATGGGCGACCGAGCTGCTGCGCGAGTTCGCCGACTTCCTCCGCTACCGCTCCCGGCAGTACGGCGAGTTCACGGTGCTCGCCGACGAGGTGCGGTGCGTCGACCAGTACCTCATCCTGGCCCGGGAACTGCTCGGTGACCGGCTGACCGTGGTGATGGACATCGCCCCCGAGGTGCTGCCGCTCAAGGTGCCGTTCATGTGCCTGCAACCGCTGGTCGAGCGAGCCGTGCAGTTCGCGCCCGGCCCCAGCCTGGCGATCACCGTCGAGGACGGCGGCACGGACGTCGTCCTCGGCGTCGAGCACGAGGACCCGCGGCTGGCCTACCCGGACGTTTTCCGGCTCGCGTCGGGCCACCGCAGGTGGGAGCGCCACCGACCGGGCTACCGGGGTATCTCCGGGCTACCCGCGCTGGCCAAGCGCCTCGCGCACCTCTACGGCGAGGATTTCGCGCTCGAAGTGGACGTGCGGGCCGAGGTGAGCGCGAAGATCACCGTGCGGCTGCCGAAGCTCTGACGCCCCCGGGCGGGTCCGGGGGCGTCAGGTCGCTCAGTGCCGCGAGATGGTGAAGCTCTGGCCGTCCGAGCCGATCGCGCCCGGGATCCACGTGTAGGTGCCGCGGTCGTCGGCGTTCAGGCCGGACGGGCTCGTCGAGGCCAGGTTCGTGCCGTTGAACTTGACGCCGGTGAACTTGACCCCGCCGGAGATCGACGGGTACGAGTCGGTGGGCGACTCGATGATCGCCTCGGCCGACGCGTGCTTCGAGGTCAGCGACTTCGTCGTGGACTTCGACCAGCCCTTGGTCGTGTCGGAGAGGTCCAGCCGGTAGGTGTTGGTGGCGGTGCGCGTCACCGTCGCGGTGATGTGGTCGCCCGCGCTGACCGACACGCTGTAGTACACCGGTGCGGCTGGGTACATCTCGTACCAGGCCGAGTACACCGGACGCCCGCTCGAGCAGTCCGTCTCGACACCGGTCTGCTCCACAGTGGACGATCCGTCGCCGTCGATGCCGACCCAGGGCGCGAACAGGTCGTTGGTGGAGTTGCAGGTCACCGACGGTTCGGTCCAGCTCGCCGTCGCCGTGGTGAAGCTGCCGAAGCTGACGTAACCGCCCCAGTTGCCGCCCGAGAACTGGTGCCCGTGGAAGTGTGCGCCGTACTCGACGGCGGCGTGCGCGGTGCCCGTGACGGCGAGACCGGCGGCAGCGGCGGCGATCGCCGTGAGGACGCGAAGGGTTTTGGACATGCGGGGACTCCGTTCACCGAGGGGGACCGGGAAAACCGTGTCCCCAAGTGTTGGAGCCGCACCGAAAAGAAGGTAGCTACTTTCGAAGGGTCTTCACATTCCGGGAAATACTCACCATTTGCCGGAATTGCGCAAAAAAGACCCGTGAAGGCCTCCGCGGGGGATAAGAGGCCTTCACGGGTCCATGTCGCTCACCTACCGCCCGGTCAGGTGAGCGGAGCTACTGCTGGGCCTGCGCGTGGGCGGCGTCCACGAACTGGGTCGTGTACGTCTTCGACAGGTCGATCTTGTCCTTCTTCGGCTTGACGTTGCTCGACGACTCGCCGAGCACCTTGAGCACGTTCCGGGCCCCGGCCGGGTCCATCCGGCCGTCCTTGGTGAACATCGGCAGGCTGTCCCGCAGCGACTTCACGTACAGCGCCTTGTCCCCGCCGGCGAACGACGGCGGCATCATCGCGGCGACCTGTTCCGGGGTGTGCGAAGAAATCCACTTCAGCGTCTCGACGTACGCATTGGCCAGTTTCTGCACGATGTCCGGATACCGCTTCACGATTTCGCAGCCCATGTACAGCGAGCTCGCCGGGTACAACCCGCCCAGGGCGGCTTTCGTGCCCTCGACCGTGCGCATGTCGTAGAGCACCTTCGCCTGGCCCGTGTTCGTCAGCTGCGCGATCGTCGGGTCGGTGGTCATCCCGGCGTCGATCGAGCCCTGGTTCATCGCCGAGATGAACGTCTGCCCGGCACCGACCTTCACCGGCGTGTACTCCTTCGACGTGACGCCACCGCGCAGGGCCAGTGCCTTGGTCAGGAAGTCCGTCGACGAACCCAGCGACGTGACGCCGAGGTTGCGGCCCTTGAAGTCCGCGCCCGACTTGACCTCGCCCGCCTTCTTCGTCGCGACCATCTCGGCCTCGCCCGGCACGTTCGCGAACTGCACCACGCTCTCGATGCACTGTTCCTTGGCCTGCAGGTCGATCGTGTGGTCGTAGAACCCGACGACCGCCTGCACCTCACCGGCCAGCAGCGACGTCTCGGCGTTCGCGCCGGACGGCTGGTCGAAGAGCTCGACGTCCAGCCCCTGCCGCTGGTAGGCCCCGATCTGCTGGGCGAGCTGCCCGGGCAGGTAGATCACCTTCGACAGGCCGCCGACCATGATCTTGATGTGCGGCTGGCCGGTGGTGCCGAGGGCGATCTCCCGCGAGTCGCGGCACGCGGTGACCCCGGCCAGGGTGACCGCGAGCGCGGCCACCACGCCGACTGTCCTGTTGAGACGCATGTCAGACCGCCTTGACCGCGGCTTCGGAGGCGGACGGCGGCCGCCACCGCAGCAGCCTGCCCTCCAGCGTGCTGATCCCCCACTCGGCCAGCAGCGCGACGACGGTGATGATCAGCATGCCCGCGTACACACCCGCGGTGTCGAACGTGCCCTGCGCGTTCGCGATCAGGAAGCCCATGCCGGCCTTCGCGCCGGTGTACTCGCCGACCACCGCGCCGATCAGCGCGAAACCGAACGCCACGTGCAGCGACGACAGGATCCACGACGTCGCGCTGGGCAGCACGATCGACTTCAGCACCTGGCCGCGGGTCGCGCCGAGGATGCGGGCGTTGTCGATCAGGTTGCGGTCCACCTCGCGAGCGCCGGTGAAGGCGTTGAAGAACACCGCGAAGAACACGAGCACGACGACGGTCGCGACCTTCGACGACAGCCCGAGCCCGAACCAGATGACGAACAGCGCCGCGAGCACGATGCGCGGCAACGCGTTGGCGGCCTTGATGAACGGCGCCAGCACCTGCGCGAGGTAGGCGCTGCGGCCGAGGATCACGCCGAACACGACACCGGCGATGGCGCCGATGACGAACCCGATCGCCGCCTCCTCGACGGTCACCAGGATCTGGTACCAGATCGAGCCGAAGTCGGTGCCGGTGCTGAACCACTCGACCAGCCGTTCCCAGATCTTCGACGGCTTCGAGTAGAAGAACGGGTCGATCCAGTAGGTCGCGGTCAGCTCCCAGCTGCCCAGCCAGACGACGACGATCGCCAGCCGCAGCAGCCAGATGTTGCGCTTGCGGCGCGCGGTGGCCTGCTTCGCGCGGGCCAGGATGTCCTGCTCGGTCTCCAGGACCGGGAGGGGTGCGGAGGTGGCCGCGGGTGTCTCAAGCGACATTGCTCGCTCCCTTCTCACGGGCCTTGTCGACCTCGCTGCGCAGTGATTCCCAGATGTCGGCGTAGAGCTTGCGGAAGTCCTCGGTCAGCCGCAGCTCCTCCACCTTCCGCGGCCGGTCGAGGGGGATCTCGAAGACGTCCTTCACGGTGGCCGGCCCGGTCGTCAGCACGACGACCTTGTCCGCCAGCGCGATGGCCTCGTCGAGGTCGTGCGTCACGAAGATCACCGCGGCCCCCGAACCGGACCACAGCCGCAGCAGCTCGTCCTGCATCAAGGCCCGCGTCTGGACGTCGAGCGCGGAGAACGGCTCGTCCATCAGCAGGATCTTCGGCTTGGTGACGAGGGTCTGGGCCAGCGCGACGCGCTTGCGCATGCCGCCGGAGAGCTGGTGCGGGTAGTACTTCTCGAACCCGGCGAGCCCGACCCGGGCGATCCAGTCCACGGCCTGCGCGCGGGCTTCGGCCTTGGGCACCCCGCGGAACCGCGGCCCGGAGGCGACGTTCTCCAGCACCGACCGCCACGGCATCACGGCGTCGGTCTGGAACATGTACCCGACGCCGTCGGGGATCGACTTCACGTCCTCGCCGTTCACCCGCACCCGGCCGGCCGACGGCGGCTGCAGGCCCGAGACCAGCGAGAGCGTCGTCGACTTGCCGCAGCCGGTGGGGCCGACGACCGCGACGAACTCGCCGGGCTGGACGGTCATGGTCAGATCGCGGACGGCCGTGTGCACGGACCCGGACCCGCTCGGGAACCGTTTGGTGGCTCCGGTGAGTTCGATCAGTGGGGGAACCATGGTGGAGGTGACTCCTTCGTCACGTGGTGGGGCTCACGTTGGGAAGGGACGTTAAGTAGGTGTGGCGCCCAGGTGAAGCTTGTCGACGTTCTCCGCGCGAGCTGCGCGTTCTGAATGTTTTGCTCATTTAGCGCACTGCCGTGACCTGGGGGTATGGTCCCGGCCATGCCAAAGTGGGCGCTCTTCCCGCGGATGCGGTTCAGCAGGCAGGTCCTGCTGCTGCAGATCGGCGTGGTCGCCTTGGTCGTCGGGCTCGGCGTGGCCCTGGTCAGCGTGCTCCTGCGCACCACCCTCACCGACCAGTACGGCCGCCGGGCGCTGGCCATCGCGAAGTCCGTCGCCGCGGACCCGGTCGTGGTGGCGAACACCGCCGCGAAGCTCCCCGGCGGCCCCCTGGAAGAGCGCGTGCTCGCCGTGACGGAAGCCAACGACGCGCTGTTCGTCGTGATCACCGACGACAAGGGCATCCGCCTCGCCCACCCGACCCTGTCCGAGATCGGCAAACCGGTCAGCACGTCGCCGGAGCGGGCGCTCGCCGGGTTCGACGAGGTCAGCGCGGTGCAGAGCGGCACGCTGGGCCTGTCGGTCCGCAGCAAGACACCGATCTGGACGGCGGGGCACGAGCGCGTGGTCGGCGAGGTGAGTGTCGGGTTCGAGGTGGCGCAGCCGATCAGCGCGTTCAACCAGCTGCTGGTGTACACGCTGCTGTTCGCCGGTGGTGCGCTGCTGCTCGGCGCGGGCGCGTCGGCCCTGCTGAACCGGCGGCTGCGGCGCGTCACGCACGGCCTCGAACCGCACGAACTCACCGAACTGCTCTACGAACGCGAAGCCGTCCTGCACGGGATCGGCGAAGGCGTCCTGGCCGTCGACGAAGCGAACCGCGTTTCGGTGCGCAACGACGAGGCCGAACGCCTGCTCGGCACCGAGCTCCCGATCGGCGCGGCGATGTCCGAGCTCGAGCTCAGCCCGCGCCTGCACAAGGCCGTCGGCGAGGGGCTTCCGGTCGACAACCTCCTCGCGGTGGCCGGGAACCGGGTGCTGGTGATCAACTCGCGGGCCGTCCGGCTCGACGACCGGCCGATCGGCACCGTGCTCACCTTCCGCGACCGCACCGACCTCGACACGCTCACCCGCGAGCTCGACGGCATCCGCGCGCTCTCCGACGGCCTGCGGGCCCAGCGCCACGAGTTCGCCAACCGGCTGCACACGCTCTACGGGCTGCTCCAGCTCGGCCACCACACAGAGGCCGTCGAGTACCTGCAAACGCTGACGGACTCCTCGTCCGCGCGGCCGAGCGAGCTGGGCGACGCCGTCGCGGACCCGTACCTGCAGGCGCTGCTCGTCGCGAAAACCGAGCAGGCGCAGGAAAAGGGGCTCACGCTCAAGCTCGCCGAAGACACCTGGGTGCCCACGACGGTGACCGACCCGATCGCCGCGAACACCGTGATCGGCAACCTCGTCGACAACGCCCTGCACGCCGCCCGGATGGGTCCGCGGCGGCCGGCGACGGTGGAAATCGGCCTGCTCGCCGAGGGCGGCACGCTGCACGTGTCCGTTGTGGACAGTGGGCCGGGTGTGCCGGCGGACCTGCGGCGGACGTTGTTCGACGAAGGCGTTTCGACGAAGATCGCGCCCGGGCACGGCCTCGGCCTGGCGCTCGCCCGGCAGGCCGCCCGTGCCCGCGGCGGCGACGTCTGGCTCGCCGACCCGGGTGCGGGCGAGACGGGTGCCCTGTTCGTCGCCAAACTGCCCGGCATGCTGACGGAGGACGGATGATCCGCACGCTGATCGTCGACGACGACTTCCGGGTGGCCGGCGTGCACGCCGGGTTCGTCGAGGAGGTCGAGGGCTTCGCGGTGGTCGGCACCGCGCACACCGCCGCCGAGGCGCGCGCCCGCGTCCGGGAACTCGCGCCGGACCTGATCCTGCTCGACGTCTACCTGCCCGACGAGTCCGGCCTCGCGGTGCTCCCGGAGCTGCAGACCGACACGATCGTGCTCTCCGCGGCGACCGACAGCGCGTCGGTGGCCGCGGCGATCCGGGCCGGCGCGCTGAACTACCTGATCAAGCCGTTCACCACCCGCCAGCTCGCGGAACGGCTGACGTCCTACGCGCGCTTCCGCGGCCTCCTCGCCGAAGACCGCGCCTTGGCGCAGGACGACGTCGACCGCGCGTACCGCGTGCTGCACGACCAGGACCGCACGACCGCGCCGAAGGGCCAGTCGACGGCGACCTCCCGGCTCGTCTCGGAGCAGCTGCGGCGAGCCGGGCGCCCGCTGTCGGCCGCCGAGGTCGCGGGCGAACTCGGCATGGCGCGGGCCACGGCGCAGCGGTACCTCACCGCGCTGGCGGAGTCGGGGACGGTCCAGATGCGCCTGCGCTACGGCGCCACGGGCCGCCCCGAGCACGAATACCGCTGGTCGGGAACCTGACTCAGCGGCCGCCGTAGCGCTGCGCCATGCTCTCGGCGACCTCGACCCAGGCCTGGATCGGGTTGGGCGTCGGTGACGGGGTGGCCGACGGCGGCAGGTCGGCCCGCGCTTCGGCTTCCTCGTCCGGCACCGGCTTCTTCGGCTGCGGTTTCGCCTGGGCCTGGGCCTGGACCTGCTTCGGCGCCGGCTTCGCGGGCACCGGCACGTACACGGTCTTCGGGGCGGGCGTGACGACGACCGGCGCCTGCGGGACCGGCGGCGGTTCCGGCGCGGGTGCCGCGGCCACCGCGGGGCGCGCCTCGAGCTGGGCGACATCGCGTTCCGGCGCCGGGGCGAACAGCCCGCCGGTGAAGAGGCCACCGCCCAGCCAGCCGGCCGCGACGAGCAGCACCGCGGCCCCGCCGCCGAGCCAGGTGCGGGCGCGCCGCCGGATCACCACCGACTTCTCGCGCAGGTCCTGGTCGCACACCGGCGGCCGGGTGTAGATCGGCACCTCCGCGCGGGCCGCCTCGTCTTCGGTGCGGCGCCGCCGGGGCAGGCTCGCCGCGACGATGCCGGTGCGGTCCAGCAGTTCCACCGCGGTGCGGTCGCTGGACGAACGGGTCGCACTGCGCGGTGCGGTGCGAAGCATCGGGGACCTCCGGGACGGGGCTGGCGGACCCCACGCATTCTGGACCATTTCGGACGGTGCTGTCCGAAACGCAACTCCATTGAGTGACACGGCGGTGGGAAACTGCGTCGCGTGACCCTGCCGTGAAAGGGATTCGGCTTTCCGCTACGCCTTGAGCCCGAGCCGCGCGAGCGCCGCCAACGGCCGCTGGTAGGCCGAGCCGAGCACGCGCGGAATCGCGTCGATCACGTAGGCGTCCGGTCCGATGAGGATCCGCGCCGACTTCCGCTCGATCCCGCGCAGGATCGTCTGCGCCGCTTTCTCCGGTGTCGTGCGGGCGATCCGTTCGAAGCCCTGCGCGGCCTTTTCCTGGTCTTCGGCCGCGCCGCGGGAGTTGCGCACGATGTTGGTCTTGATCCCGCCCGGGTGCACGCAGCTCACCGCGACCGGGTGCCGGGCGATCAGCATTTCCTCGCGCAGCGCCTCGGTGAACCCGCGGACCGCGAACTTCGCCGCGTTGTAGGCGCTCTGCGTCGGCACGCCGACGAAGCCGAACACGCTGGAGATGTTGACGACGTGCCCGTCGCCGGAGGCGATCAGGTGCGGCAGGAACGCCTTGGTGCCGTTCACGACCCCACCGAGGTTGATGCCCATCAGCCAGTCGTAGTCCTCGAACGTCATTTCCTCGACGGTCGCGCCGAGGGCCACCCCGGCGTTGTTCACCACGACGTTGACCGCGCCGAACTCCTCGGCGACGTCTTCGGCGTGCGCGAGCACGGCGCTGCGGTCGGCGACGTCCAAGGTGTACGCGCGGGCGTTGCCGCCGGCGAGCTCGGCCGTCTCCTCCGCGTTCGCGGTGACGACGTCGGACAGCGCGACCCGGGCCCCGCGCCGGGCGAACTCGCACGCGAGCGCGCGGCCGATGCCCGAGCCCGCTCCGGTGACCACCACGACCTTGCCCGCGAACTGCTTCATCGGCCCTCCCGACCGTCCGGTGTTACTCCCGAGTAGCCGATGCTAGCGGCTGTGAGCTTGCTGTGGGTGTGCTGATTGTGCCGCTGCGTCGTCCTATGGTGGATCTCGTCGGCGGCACCCGGACGAGGAGGCGATGCTCTTGCGGCGACCGTTCGTCCTGCTCACGCTCGCCGCGATCGTGCTGCTCGGCATCACCGTCGTCGTGGTCTTCGCGGCCCGGCCGGCGCCACCGGCGATCGCGACCACGCCGGGTGTCGCCACGGCCGAGGCGGCGGCCCCGGTGACCGATCTGCCGTCGGTGTCCAGCCCCGCGGTCGGAGCGCTGTTCTCCGACGGCGCGCACTACTGCACGGCCAGCGTCGTGCACAGCGAGCGGGGCGACGTGCTGCTGACCGCGGCCCACTGCATCCACGACGGCGAGGGCGGCGGGTACCTCACCGGGATCACCTTCGCGCCCGCCTACCACGACGGCGTCGCCCCCTTCGGCTACTGGACGGTGTCGGACGAGCTCGTCGCCCCGGGCTGGGCGGCAACGTCGGACCCGGACCTCGACGTCGGCTTCGCGACCGCGCACCAGGCGGGCGCCACGAAGTCACTGGAGAGCCTGGTCGGGGCGAACCTGCTGGCCACCGGCACCGCGTTCGAGCAGCCCATCACGCTCACCGGCTACCCGGACGACTCCGAGGTCCCCGCGGTCTGCCAGAACACCACCCGCAAGCAGGACACCTTCCAGCTGCGGGTCGACTGCGCGGGCTTCCCGACGGGCACGAGCGGCGGCCCGTGGGTCACCCGGGAGAACCCGGAAACCCGGCTCGGAACGGTCATCGGCGTGATCGGCGGCTTCGAGTTCGGCGGCGACGACGCCGACACGTCGTACTCGAGCTACTTCGACACCGACGTACTGGCGCTCTACCGGCAGACGACCGCCCGCACCTGAGAAGGCATGATGCGTGCATGAGCGAGCCCGTCGACGTACCCATCACCGGACAGCCGATCCGCCTGGGCCAGTTCCTCAAGCTGGCGGGCCTGGCCGAGGACGGCTCCCACGCCAAGGACCTGATCGACGCGGAAGAGGTAACGGTCAACGGAGAGGTCGAAACCCGCCGCGGCCGCCAGCTGACCAACGGCGACATCGTGGCGGTGGGCCCCGACCGAGGCAAGGTGGTCCTGGTCCACTGAGGCCTGGTCCCAAGCGAGTCCGGGTTCAGCCGACGCTGGTCAGCGGCGGCAGGCCGAGTGAGGCGGCGAGGGCGTCCAGCTCACGGCGCACGGGCCCGGCGAGCGGCACTCCCAGTGCCCGGCACTGCTCGAGGTGCTGCGCCTCGCGCCAGCCGGGGTACCGGATCGGCGCCCCGCCCTCCCAGCCGAGCATGCTCCCGAACAACGCGCTTGCCGCGCGGTAGAAACCGTCGGCGCTGCGCAGCGTCGTCGGCGCGATCGCGAGCACCAGCAGCCCGGTGTCGTGCTCGTGGTCGGCAACCCCGGAAAGCACCCCGGCGAGGACCTCGACCAGCAACGTCAGCCCGGCCGCATCCGAACCGGGGCGGTCCATGTCGAAGACGAACTCCGGGTACGCCCCTCCAGGCGCCGCCATGCCCAGCGGGTTCATCGGCTGGTCCGGCTCGCCGCCCGCGGCCAGCACCAGCCCGATCATGGCGTGCGGCAGGGCCCGCGCGGCGTGGTGGCCGGCCCGGCCGAACGGCCCGATGCCGCGCAGCGAGACGAGCCCGACGCCGAAGCGGCCGGCGCGGGTCACCGCCCGGTCCATCGCGTCGCCGACGGCCCAGAGGCCGGGCGCGCGGCGGTAGTCGATCAGCGCGGCGGCCCCGCGGTCGGCGATCATCAGCGGCTCGGCGTGCGGCACGACGAGCCCGTTCTTCAGCAGGGGCAGGTGCACGCGGGTCAGCTCGGCGACCCCGGTCTCCGGCGAGCCGGTGAGGTCGCCGTGGCAGAGCGCTTCGGCGGCGATCCGGGCGCGCGTTTCGGGGAGGCCGTGCGCGGCGAAGACGTGTGCGACGAGGGTGACCAGCTCGTCGGCCCGCACGCGGGGCCAGGCCTGCTCCGGGATCGGGGTTTCCGGGGGTTCTTCTTCGAGGATGCCGGGTTCGGGGCGGGCGGAGCGGAACGGGCGCGGTCTGAGGGGCACTTCCCCGACCTTGCCCAGCACCGGTTCGGCCGTCAACGAAGCCGGGCCCGGCCTACCCGACCGTGTGATCGGCGCCCGCGAAAAGCCGTACCCTGGGCGGCATGTGCCGAAACATCACCACCCTGCGGGGGCTCCAGCCGGCCGCGACGGGCGAGGAGATCGAGGCCGCGGCCCGTCAGTACGTCCGCAAGGTCACCGGTGTCCAGTCGCTTTCGGACGCCACGCGCGAGCCGTTCGAGGCGGCGGTCGCCGAAATCACCGAGATCACCGCCCGGCTGCTGGAGCAGCTGCCCGAGCGCCGCCAGCCGCCGGCGACCGTGCCGCCGCTGCGCCGGCCGGAGGTGCGGGCGCGGATCGCCGCGAAGGCCCTGCGCCAGCCCTGAGTCAGCGCACCGGCTGGGCGTAGCCCCGCTCGCCGGTGTGGTCGACGCCGTCGTCCTTGGAAAGGCTGTAGAGCCGGATCTCGGTGCCGTCGGGGTCGGTGAAGCGGACCATCCAGCCGGTGGTGGCCTCGAACAACGGCGGGTGCTCGACACCGAGCTCGTCCAGCCGCGCGATCCACGCCTCGGCGGCCGCCCGGTCGGCGATCGAGAAGCAGACCGGGTCGAACCCGGCGAGCCCCGCGGCGGCCTTCTCCTGCACGCGCAACGCCACCGGCACGCCGTCGACCGACCCGGCGACCCCGCGCACGACGCCGTCGTCGTCCGGGAACTCGTGGCTGACCTCGAGCCCCAGCACGCGCTCGTACCACTCGCGGCTGCGCGCCAGGTCGCGCACCGGGAACTTGACGTGGTGGAAGCCTTCGATCCTCGCGGTCATCGCCGCCCCTCTCGCCGCACCGACCTGGAGGGTAACCCCGGCGGCCCGGAATTGTCGGACCTGATCGTTAGGCTGCCCGCATGGGCGGACAAGCATTGGTTTTGGGCGGCGGTGGGGTCGCCGGGATCGCGTGGACGACGGGGCTGCTGGCGGGGCTGGCCGAACACGGCCAGGACCTGACGGGCGCGGATCTGCTCGTCGGGACGTCGGCGGGGTCGGTCGTGGCCGCGCAGGTGACCAGCGGGCTGCCGCTGGCCGAGCTGTACGCGCGCCAGGTCGACCCGGCGCGGCAGGCGCCGGAGATCCCGGCCGAGATCGATTTCGAGAAGTTCGCCGCCGAGTTCGGCGGCGCGGTCACCGGCGCGACCGATCCGGCCGAGGTGCGGCGGGCCGTCGGGAAGCTGGCGCTGGCGGCCGAAACGGTGTCCGAAGCGGATCGTCGCGCGGTGATCGAGGCGCGGCTGCCGGTGCACAAGTGGCCGGCGCGGCGGCTGGTGATCGTGGGGGTGGACGCGGAAACGGGCGAGCCACGCCGCTTCGACCGCGAGTCCGGCGTCCCGCTGGTCGACGCGGTGGCGGCGAGCTGCGCGGTCCCGGGTGTCTGGCCGGCGGTGACGATCGAGGGCCGCCGGTACGTCGACGGCGGCGTCCGCTCGGCCGAAAACGCCGACTACGCGAGCGGGTCCAAGCGCGTCACCGTGGTGGCACCGCTGGGCGTGGACGCTCCCCTGCCGATGGAGAAGCCGCTGCTGGAGGTCCTGGACGACCTGCGCAAGGCGGGTGCGGAGGTCGCGCTGATCACGCCGGACGAGGCGTCGCAGGCCGCGGTCGGCGAGAACCCGCTCGACCCGGCCCGGCGCACGCCGGCCGCCGAAGCGGGCCGCGCGCAGGGCGCGGCGCTCACGTTGAGCTGGACCTGAGGCCGGGTCGGCACCAGCGGACGGCCGGCCCGTCCACGGCGGGGCCCAGGGCGCCCCGAAGTGCGTCGGCTACCCTCGTGGGCAGGGGTAGCGTGTCCGAGCGGCCGAAGGAACAGGTCTTGAAAACCTGCGAGGGGGCAACCTCTCCGTGGGTTCGAATCCCACCGCTACCGCACTCGGAACCCGGGCGCACCGAGCGCCCGGGTTCAGTGTTCCCCCGCCAGCAGGTGCGCCTGCACGCGCTCGAACGCCGCGGCGATGGTCGCCTGCTCCTCGGGGCTCAACAGGTCGATGAGGTGCTCGCGCACGCCTTCCACGTGCGTCGGCGCGGCCTTCTCCAGCAGCGCCAGCCCCTCCTCGGTCAGCTCCGTGATGACACCGCGCTTGTCCTCCGGGTCGCGGGCCCGCCGGACCAGGCTCGCCTCTTCGAGCTTGGCCACCTGGTGCGAAAGCCGGCTCTTCGTCGAGCCCATCATGAACGCCAGCTCGGACATCCGCATCCGGCGGCCGGGCTGCATCTGCAGGCAGACGAGCACCTCGTAGTCGACCAGCGAAACCTCGTGCGCCTCGGTCAGCTCGCGGTGCAGCCGCTGCCGCAACAGGAGGGTCGACACGACGTAGGAGCGCCACGCCGCCATCTCCGCATCGTCCAACCACCGCACCGCACGCTCCTCGCTCATAAGGCAGCGTAGAACGTTGATCAAGCGACCGCGCGCTCCGAGACCATTCCGTCTGCCGGTGAAAATGCCGGTGCAACATCGCCCGAAGGTGGGGTTACGAAAAGGTTGAGACTCGGCCGGGAAAGGCGCATTCTGCTTGTGGCGGAAGGTCGGCCAGGGTAAGCGGCGCGGCGACGGCGGCGTGCCGGCCCGGCTCCCCGCCGGAGAGGTCAGGTGGTTGCGTGGCGGGTGATTCTCGCGGTTGACCGCCAGCTGCGTCCCCGCGACCGGAACGGACTCCTACCGGGTCGGTCGCGATCGAGGGTTGTTCTGGTCAGGCCGGCGTGCCCCGCGCGCAAACGCGAGGCAGCTCGATAGCAGTGCGCCGGCCGACGGCAGAACAAGTCTCACCGTGAACAGCTATGAGCGGGCTTCCATGCGCATCACGCATACGGCGTCGGTCGGGCCTGGCTCCGGTCACGGCCTCGGAAGCCGTGACGACAGCGCCTGAACGCCGGCCCCGGAAGCGGCCAACCGCTCGACCAAAGACATACCTCGGTACAAGCCTGGGTGCGCCCGTCAGCGCGACGGCCGCACCCAGGCTCGTTAACATTTGCTGGTGAGATTCGACGACGACGCCGGCCTGGACGCCTCCGAGGTCCAGGACCTGCGCGGAAGCGGTGGAGGCGGCGGCGGGATCGGCGGCCGCGTGGCGCTCGGCGGCGGTGGGCTCGGGATCGTCGGCGTGATCATCTACTTCGTGCTGTCCCAGCTGGGCGGGGTCAGCACCGGCGGCAGCAGCGGCCTGAGCGGCGGGCTCGGCAGCGTCGGGTCCGGCCAGCAGGTCGACAACTCGAAGCTGGCCAGTGAGTGCAAGACCGGCGCGGACGCCAACAAGAACCACGACTGCGCGATCGTCGCGATCGTGAACTCCGTCCAGGACTACTGGACGCAGCAGTTCGCCCGCTCGGGCGCGACCTACCAGAAGGCGCCGACGAAGTTCTTCAACGGCGGCGTGCGCACCGGCTGCGGCAGCGCGACCTCCGACACCGGCCCGTTCTACTGCCCGGCCGATTCGGACGTCTACATCGACCTGTCCTTCTTTAACGAGCTGAAGACCCGCTTCGGCGCGCAGGGCGGCCTCTTCACCGAGGCGTACGTGCTGGCCCACGAGTACGGCCACCACGTGCAGAACCTGCTCGGCACCTCGCGCAAGGGCACCGGCACCGGCCCGACGTCCGGTTCGGTGCGCCTGGAGCTGCAGGCCGACTGCTACGCCGGCGTCTGGGCCAACCACGCCTCGACGACGCCGACCGAGAGCGGCAAGCCGCTGATCACCGACGTCACCCAGGACGACGTCAACTCCGCGCTGGACACCGCGTCCCGCATCGGCGACGACTACATCCAGGAGAACCTCGGCGGCGGCCAGGTCGACCGCTCGAAGTTCACCCACGGCACGTCCGCGCAGCGCAAGAAGTGGTTCACCACCGGCTTCCAGACCGGCGAACCCGCCCGCTGCGACACCTTCGGCACCAACAACCTGGGCTAGTCAAGCACGACGAAGGGGCCGCCCCGCTCACCGGGACGGCCCCTTCGGTCTGTCGTCAGGCAGTCAGTGCGTGCGGGTCACCCGCGACGGCGCGGGCGGAGAAGTTCCGCTGCGCCGTGCGCTCGGCGGCCTTCTGCTTGGCCGCCTTCGCCTTGCCCGGCTGGACACCGTTGATGCTCTCGGTGCTCGTCGCGTAGACGCCGAGGGCCCAGGCGACCCCGTCGGCGTTGCGGTCCAGCGCGACCCGGTCGATGTTGCCCAGGTTGTCGCAGGCCTGGTGGTAGCACGGGTCGAACGCGATGCCGGCCTTGCCGCCCCACTTCGCCGCCTGCGCCGGGGTCTTCAGCACCTCGGCACCGGTGTCGAGCCCGCCGGCCGGGATGCCGACGGCGATGAACTCGCCGTAGTCCGAACGCCCGGTGAAGTCGGTGCCCTCCAGGGACACGCCCCGCGCGGCCTGCATGAAGTCCACGAAGGTCTTCTCGATCTGCGCCGAGCCGTACGGGCCGGCGCCCGCGCCGACGCCGTCGGAGTTGTCACCGTCGTAGGCGAAGTAGCCGGCGTTCGGCGAGCCGATCATGTCGAAGTTCAGGTACAGCGCGATGTCCAGCTGCTGCTCGAAGCTCAGCTGGTCGACGTAGTAGGTCGAGCCGATCAGGCCGAACTCCTCCGCGCTCCAGAAGCCGAAGCGGACGGCGTTGTTGACCTTCGGGCTGCTCCCCAGCTGCAGCGCGGTCTCGAGCAGGGTCGCCGAGCCGGAACCGTTGTCGTTGATGCCCGGGCCGGCCGGGACGCTGTCGAGGTGCGAACCGAGCATCACGACGTTGTCCTTGCGCCCGGTCTTGGTCTCGGCGATGACGTTGTAGCTGGTCCGCGCCTCCTGGAAGGCCCGCAGCTCCAGCGTCACGTTCTGCCCGCCGAGCGTGGCCAGCTGCGCCCCCGCGGCCGCCGTCACGCCTCCGGTCGGGATCGCCGCGTTCTCCGGGCCCCCGAGCGTCCCGTTGAGCGCGCCGTCGGTGTTGTTGTAGACGACCGCGCCGATCGCGCCCGCCGCCGCGGCGGTCTGCTGCTTCTGCGCGAACGAGCAGCCACCGCGCTTGATCAGCGCGATCTTGCCCACCACGTCCGCGGTGTAGTCGGTGGCCTCGCAGCCGCTGGTGTCGTCCACCGCGACCACGGCGAGCGGCGCGGTGATGCCGCCGACCGGCGTCGACTTCGTGTACTCCATGGCGATGATCGGGACGCTCTGACCGCCCGCGGTCAGCTTCTCGGCGAGGGTCTCCGAGTAGGTGAACGGGAACTCCTGGCGGGTCACCTGGTAGCCGGCCGCCTCGAGCTTGGTGGCGATGTACTCGGCGGACTTCTTGTGGCCTTCGGTGCTCGCCGCCCGGGTGCCGCCGTTGGTGTCGGCGATGCGCTGGAGGGCGATCAGGTGCCGGTTGACGCCGTTGGCGTCGACCTTCTTGACAAGCTGCTTCGCCAGAGCAGGGCCGTCGGGGACGGTGTCCGCGGCGGCGGCCGGGGTCAGGCCGAGCACCAGCGTGGCACCGGCGGCGATCGCCACCGGCGGCAGGATTCTCGTTCTAAAGAGTGACATGGTTGCTCACCTTTGTTCCCTATGCGAAGTCCGTCAATGCGCCTTTCGGCGGGACCTTTCGCCGCGGTATACAGTCGACACATGTACGCGATCACCATCCGTGAACCAGGTGACCCGGACGTTCTCGAGTGGGCGGAGGTCGCGGATCCGCGGCCCGGACCCGGCGAAGTGCTGCTGGAGGTCGCGGCGAGCGCGGTGAACCGCGCGGACCTGCTGCAGCGTCAGGGCCACTACCCGCCGCCACCCGGCGCGAGCGAAACCCTCGGCCTCGAATGCTCGGGCACGATCGCGGAGCTCGGCGAAGGTGTCGAAGGCTGGAACGTCGGCGACGAGGTCTGCGCCCTGCTCTCCGGCGGCGGCTACGCGGAGAAGGCCGTCGTCCCGGCCGGGCAGCTGCTGCCGGTGCCGGGCGAGATCGACCTGCTCACCGCGGCCGCGCTGCCCGAGGTGGCCTGCACGGTGTGGGCGAACGTCGTGATGCACGCCAACCTCACCGAGGGCGAGGTCCTGCTGGTCCACGGCGGTGCCGGCGGTATCGGCACGCACGCCATCCAGGTCGGCAAGGCGCTCGGCGCCACCGTCGCGGTCACGGCGGGCTCGCCGGACCGGCTCGAAAGCTGCCGCCAGCTCGGCGCCGACGTCACGATCAACTACAAGACGGCCGACTTCGTCGAGGTGCTACGCGAGGCGACCGGCGGCGCGGACGTCATCCTCGACAACATGGGCGCGTCCTACCTGGGCCGCAACGTCGATGCGCTGAAGCAGGACGGGCGCCTGGTCGTCATCGGCATGCAGGGCGGGGTCAAGGGCGAGCTGAACGTCGGCGCGCTGCTCGGCAAGCGGGCTTCGGTGTTCGCCGCCGGCCTGCGGTTCCGCCCGCTGGACCAGAAGGCGGCGATCGTCGCCGACGTCCGGGAGCGCCTGTGGCCGCTGGTCGCGGACGGCCTGGTCAAGCCGATCGTCGGCCAGGTCGTGCCGATGGCCGAGGCCTCGACAGCGCACCGCGTCCTCGAAGAAGGCAGCGTCTTCGGCAAGGTCCTGCTGGCAGCGAAGTCTTAACGCAGCTCTTCGAGGACCCGCACGAGCTGGTTGATCTCGAAGACGTTGGAGTAGTGGGCGAGCCCGATCCGCACGGCGCCGCCCACTTCTCCGACGCCGAGCGACGCGAAGACGCCGCTCGTGCCGTCGTCGGCGAAGGCGCACAGGCCCTGCGTCGCCAGGTACTCGGCGACCTCGGGCGCCTTCTTGCCGGCCACGGCGAAGGCGAGCGCGGGGATCCGGCGCATGGCGTTGCCGATGACCATGATGTGCCGCAGCGAAAGCAGTTCCGTAGACAGCTGCGCGAGCAGCCCGGCGTGGTAGGACTTCGCCGACCCGAGCGAGGTGACCAGGCGCTCGCGGCGCGAGCCGGTGGCGGCGTCGTCGAGGCCCGAGAGGTAGTCGATCGACGCGATCAGCCCGGCGAGCAGCGGGTACGCGTGCGGGCCGAGCTCCAGGCGGGCGGCGCCGCGGGCCATCGGGTCCAGCGAGGCCGACGGGATGCGCTCGATCAGCTCGGGGTCGCGGAAGACCAGCGCGCCCACCGACGGGCCGCCCCAGGCCTGGGCGGAGACGACCATGACGTCGGCCCCGAGCGCGTTGATGTCCAGCGGCAGGAAGGGCGCGGCGTAGGTGGCGTCGACGACGACGAGCGCGCCGACCCGCTTGGCGAACTCGATGATGGTCGGCACGTCCGGCCGGGTCCCGACGGAGCCGGACGCGAGTGTGACGGCGACGGCCTTGGTGCGCGCCGACACGAGCTGCTCGTACTGCCACGCGGGCAGCTCGCAGGTCTCGATGTCGATCTCGCCCCACCGCACGACGGCCCCGACGCGCTTGGCGGCCCGCTGCCACGGCGCGAGGTTCGCCTGCTCGTCGAGCCGGGAGACGACGAGTTCGTCGCCGATGGTCCAGCGCTCGGCGAGCGCGTCGACGAGCCGGCGCAGCATCACGGGCGCGCTCGGCCCGAGCACGACGGCAGCCGGGTCGGCCCCGACCAGGTCGGCCACGGCCCGGCGGGCCGCGGTCACGATGCTCTCCGCGCGCTGTGAGGCCGGAAACGCTCCGCCCGGCCCGGACACCGGGGCGCGCATCGCCGTGGAAACGGCCGAAGCGACCTGTTCCGGGACCAGCATTCCGGCGGCGCCGTCGAAGTGAATCCAGCCGTCACCCAGCGCGGGAAAGAGCCCACGGATACGAGCGACGTCGAACGCCATGGGGACACCGTACGGACGTGCGGTTTCGCCGTGCGTCCGGGGTTGGGTGGAGAGCCACCGGGAACCCGGTTTACGGCTACGCTCGGAGACGGACACCCCCTGGGTGTCGCGGAGCGTGTCGAAGGCAAGCCAGGATGGAGCACATGACCGAGCCGAACTTCACAGCGGGTGACCCGGGCCAGGAATCTTCACCCCACGTGGTGGTCGTCGGACCGGACGGCACGCCGGTGGGAGCGGCCCCCGCCGACGGCGACCACCCCGAGTCGGTGGGCGACCTCGTCGAGGAGCCGGCGAAGGTGATGCGCATCGGCACGATGATCAAGCAGCTCCTGGAGGAGGTCCGCGCGGCCCCGCTGGACGACGCGTCGCGGACCAGAGTGCGCGAGATCCACCAGACGTCGATCCGCGAGCTGGAGAAGGCGCTGGCGCCGGAGCTGCAGGACGAGCTGGAGCGGCTGGTCCGCCCGTTCACCGACGACTCGACGCCGTCGGACGCGGAGCTGCGGATCGCCCAGGCGCAGCTGGTGGGCTGGCTGGAGGGCCTGTTCAGCGGGATCCAGACGGCGTTGTTCGCCCAGCAGATGGCGGCGCGGGTCCAGCTGGAGCAGATGCGCCGGGGGCTGCCGGCCGGTCCGTCGGGCGCGCCCGGCCTCGGTCACGAGCACGGGCCGGGGATCTCGGGGACGGGTCAGTACCTCTGACAGCCGGGTTGTCCACAGACCGAGGGGCCTGTGGACAACCTCTGTGGACAACTCCGGGCCAGGACGTCCGGAGCTCCAACGGGTCATTCGCGACGTTCGCGCCGAAAACGGATCGTTTCGCGTGACAGACTGTAGTCCAGGTCACCGACGCACCCGCCGCGCGCGCTGGTTGCGGGCGGGGTGGCCAGGCCGGTGCCGGACCCATCGGTACCCTCGTCCACGTGCATGCCACCAGCACGGTTCAGGCCGCAGACTCAGCCGTGGCGACGTCGGCTCCCCCGACGTCGGACAGCAAGACGTTCTCGCGTGCCTTCGCCGATATCAAGGCCGGATTCCGCGCCCGCGAGCTCTGGGGTCACCTGGGCTGGCAGGACATCAAGCAGCGGTACCGCAGGTCCGTGATCGGGCCCTTCTGGATCACGATCACCCAAGCCGTCCTCGCGGTCGGGCTCGGGCTGCTGTACTCGCAGCTGTTCAAGCTGCCGGTCGAGGTGTTCCTGCCCTACATCTCCACGGGCTTCATCATCTGGGGCTTCATCGTCGGCTGCCTGTCCGAGGGCATGGAGACGTTCATCGCGAACGAGGGGCTGATCAAGCAGCTTCCGGCGCCGCTGAGCGTGTACATGCTGCGCACGGTGTGGCGGCAGACGCTGATGCTGGCCCACAACATGATCGTCTACGTGGCCGTGCTGGCGATCTTCTTCAGCGCGCTCAGCAACAAGTACTCGCTGCTCGGCGACGGGGCGTGCGTCCCCAACCACATCTGCCACCCGGGCCTCAGCTGGAACATCCTGCTGGCCATCCCCGGCTTCCTGCTGCTGGCGCTGAACGCCGGCTGGGTGACGCTGCTGTTCGGCATCATCTCGACCCGCTTCCGCGACATCCCGCAGGTCATCAACTCGCTGATCCAGCTGCTCTTCTACGGCACCCCGATCGTCTGGCCGGTGGACCAGCTGATGACCGGCGGCTCCCGCGAGGCCGCCTCCTGGATCCTGCCGGTCGTCAAGATCAACCCGCTCTACCACTTCATGCAGGTGGTCCGCGCGCCGCTGCTGGGGCAGGAGTTCTCGGTCGGCAACTGGATCGTGGTCGGCTCCATCACCGTCGTCGGTTGGGCTCTCGCGCTGGTCGCGATGCGCAACTACCGTGCCCGCGTCTCCTATTGGGTGTGACACATGGTTTCCATTGACGTCCACAACGCGTTCGTCGACTTCCCGATCTTCGACGCGAAGACGCGGTCGATGAAGAAGAA
This sequence comes from Amycolatopsis sp. NPDC004747, assembly GCF_053601335.1. Lineage (NCBI taxonomy): Bacteria > Bacillati > Actinomycetota > Actinomycetes > Pseudonocardiales > Pseudonocardiaceae > Amycolatopsis > Amycolatopsis sp. NPDC004747. The sequence continues at coordinate 169,944 of NZ_JBSGBQ010000016.1, forward strand.
GGTCCTCGGCAAGGTCGGCGGCAAGATCGGCACCGACACCAAGGTGCCGATCATCGAAGCCCTGCACGACGTGACCCTCAGCCTGCGCGAAGGCGACCGCGTCGGCCTGGTCGGGCACAACGGCGCCGGCAAGTCCACCCTGCTGCGCCTGCTCGCCGGGATCTACGAGCCGACCCGCGGCTCGTCGCGGATCAACGGCAAGATCGCGCCGGTGTTCGACCTCGGCATCGGCATGGACCCGGAGATTTCGGGCGTCGAGAACATCATCATCCGCGGCCTCTTCCTCGGCATGACTGCCAAGGAGATGGAGAAGCGGGTCGACGACATCGCGGAGTTCACCGAGCTCGGCGACTACCTGCAGATGCCGCTGCGCACGTACTCGACGGGTATGCGCGTGCGGCTGGCGCTGGGTGTCGTCACCTCGATCGACCCGGAAATCCTGATCCTCGACGAGGGCATCGGCGCGGTCGACGCGGCGTTCCTCAACAAGGCGCGCGACCGCCTCAAGGACCTCGTCAAGCGCTCCGGGATCCTGGTGTTCGCCAGCCACTCCGACGAGTTCCTGTTCGAACTGTGCGATTCGGCCATCTGGATGGACGAAGGTCACCTCAAGCAACAGGGTTCGCTGCGGGACGTCCTCACGTCGTACAAGGGGCGTGACCCCTTCGAAAACATGAGCCAGGAAACCTTGGAGCGCTTCGGCATCGAGCCGGTGGCGACGACGAACGGCGGGGAATGATGGCCAGCGAGACCCGGCAGCTGCCCGACGGCGCGGTCGTCGGCGTGGTCGTCACGCGGCACCGGCGCGAGCTGCTCGCGGACTCGCTGAAGGTCATCGCGGCCCAGAGCCGGCCGGTCGACCACCTGGTGGTCGTCGACAACGGGCCGGACGACTCCGCGCGCGAAGTCGTCGAGAACTACCCGCTGCCGCACACGTACCTGCCGTCGCACCGGAACCTCGGTGGCGCCGGCGGGTTCGCGCTGGGCATGCTGCACGCGCTCTCGCTGGGCGCGGACTGGGTCTGGCTGGCCGACGACGACGGGCGCCCGGCCGACGAGAACGTCCTCGCGATCCTGCTGGAGGAAGCGGAAAAGCGGGACCTGGCGGAGATTTCGCCGGTGGTGTCGAACATCGACGCGCCGGACCAGCTGGCGTTCCCGCTGCGCCGCGGCCTGACCTGGAAGCGCGCGCAGTCCGAGCTGGGCACGGACTTCCTGCCCGGCATCGCGTCCCTGATGAACGGCGCGCTCTTCCGCGCGTCCACTTTGGACGTCGTCGGTGTGCCGGACCTGCGCCTGTTCTTCCGCGGCGACGAGGTCGAGCTGCACCGCCGGCTGGCCCGCTCGGGGCTGCCGTTCGGCACGTCGCTGAAGACGAAGTACCTGCACCCGGACGGCTCGGACGAGTTCAAGCCGATGCTGGGCGGCAAGTTCCACGCGCAGGACCCGGAAAACGAGGTCAAGCGGTACTACACCTACCGCAACCGCGGCTACCTGCTGTCGCAGCCGGGCATGCGGAAGATCGGCGCGCTGGAGATCGTCCGCTTCGGACTGTACTTCGTGGGCGTGAAGCGCGACCCGAAGGCGTTCCTGCAGTGGCTGAAGCTGGTGCGGCAGGGCCGCGCCGAGAAGTTCTACCGCTACTGAGCCCCCAGCAAAAAAGGGCCCCCGCGCACCGCGGGGGCCCTTTCTGCTGAACGCCCTACTCGCCGATGACCGGCGGCGCCGTGCGCATGTCGGTGCCGAAGACCTCGTCGGGGTCACCCTCGACCAGGTAGGTCGGGCGCGAGTGCTCGGTGTCCTCGTCGCCTTCGCCCTTCTGGCCGCGGCCCAGGCCGCCACCGCCGGGCCCCATGCCGCCGCGACCGGCGGCACCCGAGCCGAGACCGCCCATCCCGCGGCCCGCGGCCGCTTCCGCGGCGCCGATCCCGCCGGGCCGGGCAGCACCCGACGCGGCACCCGCGCCCGTCGCGTTGCCGGCGCTCGAGCCGCCGGGCCCGAACCCGCCGCCGCCACCGCGCCCGCCGCCGCCACCGCCGACCTTGGAGTTGTAGGCCTCGTCGCCGCCGAAGTTCATCCCGCCCATCGGCATCGGGCTCATCGGCGGCATCCCGCCGAACTGCTGGTTCTGGTTCGACGTCGACGCCGCCGGGAGGGAGCTGGGCGTGAAGCCGGACGGCGTGGTGGTGCCCGCGGGCACGAACCCGGACCCGGTGGTCGAGCCCGGCCCGGCGAAGTGCGGCGTCCCGGTGGTGCCGGGCACGAAGTTGTTGTTGTGGTTCCCGGTCGGCGTGTTCACCGGGTTGGACACCGGCATGGTGATGTTCCGCTGGTCGATGCCGTTCTTGTCCCCGGTGCCGTTGGGGTCACCGCTGCCGCCCCCGGTGCTGAAGCTCGGCGGCGGCGCGAAGGCGGGCTGCTTGGAGGCGGCCTCGTAGAGGTTCTTGTCGTAGGTCGCCATGACGCCGGCGGCCTCGTCGTGCGCCGCCTGGCTGTCCTTCTGCTTCTGGATCGACTTGTCGACGTTGTCGGGCAGGTTGAAGGGGTTCGAGGTGGCCCAGTCCTTGAACTCGTCCTTCCAGCTGAACGGGATGGGGGCGGGCATGGAGTTCTTCGCCGTGGCGGCGGCCTGCCCCTGGTCGTAGATGGTTTCCGAGGCCAGCTTGGCGTTCTGGGAGTTGGCGTCGGACCACTTGCTGAGGCTGGTGAAGTACTGCTGCGCGTTTTCGGCGGCGGTGCCTTCCCAGGTGCCCTTGGACGCGTTCACGGCAGTGTTCATCGACTGCGCGAACTTGTCGAAGACCTTGTGGACTTCGTGGTAGGCGGTCGAGACCTCGGACACCTGGTCGACGTTCAGGTTGCTCTGGAGGAACGCCTGCAGCTGGGCGTGGTCCGTGCCCTTGTAGTCCGCGTTCGGCGCGTTCAGCCCGGAGACGTATTCGACGTCCCGGCCCTGAGTGGCTTCTTTGACGTTCTTGTCGCCCATCTGCTGCGACTGGTTCTTGGCCCGCGCCTGGGCCATCCACTGCTGCACCGGCCCGAACAACCAGCTGCTCGGATCGACGCCCTCTTCGGCCTTCCGCTGCAGGTAGGCATCCCGCTCGGCGGGCGCCATGTTCTGGACCTCTTGGGGCGTCTTGTCCTCGGTCTTCGGCGCCGGGTCTCGTCGCGTCGTCATCTGGGTCCCCTTACCCCTTGGGCAGCTTCGGCTCGACAGCCTTCGTGGCCACGTCCTCGGCGATCTGGCAGGCCTTCTCGACGGTCCGGACCGAGGTGACGTTCACGTCGACGCGCGCCTTGTCCCCCACGCCGAGGGCGACCGTGCACCCCAGCGGCGCGGTGCTGGACGCTTCCTTGGCCTTGCGGCCGTTGATCTCCAGGTCCTTGATGCCGTTCCCGGTGTCGACCACCGAACCGAGGGGCGCGTCATCCCGGATCGCGACGTTGATGCCCACGCTCTCTTCGCTGGCGGTGGAGGTCTTGTTCAGGTAGCCGCAAACACGCGCCGTACCGAGCTTCTGCTCCTTGCCGTCGCCGAACGTGCTGTAGGAGCTGATGTCCGCCGGGGTGAGCAGGGTGCACGGTTCCAGCGACGCGGTCGTGGCACTGCCTGGGTCCGCCGACGCCGAACCGCCGGAGGTGGCTGGCGGCTCCGACCCCGCGGGCGATGCGGTTCCGGGCTGGGTGGTCGTGCAGCCGGCCAGCAGGCAGGCACCTGCGGCGAGGGGCAGGACAGCGCGTGCGAGGAGTTTCATCGTTCCCTACGGCTTGGACTTCATGGCGTCGAGGGCGGCGTTCTCGGATGCGTTGTAGAGACCGGCGGCGCGCGCAAGCGCCTGATCGGCCTGCTCGGCCACCTCGCGGAGCTGGGCCAGCACGACACCCGCGGAGCCTTCCGCCTGCGCCGCGCCCTTCTGGTCGTGCGCGGCGATGGTGTGCCCGTAGGGGTGGTTGCCCAGCTGCGGGGACTGGTTGAGCGTGTAGGTGGTCTGCTCGAGGCCCCGCAGGTCGGTGACCAGCTCGTTCAGCGCGTCCCGGATCGGCTTCACACCCTCCGGGGTGATCTTGAAACCACCGTTCGCGGCCGCGGCGACCAGCTTGTCCGTCTCGGCCTTGACGGCCAGGACCGCGGCGCCCATGCTCGCCGAAGAGAGCGGGTTGACAATGTCGGCGATCGAGCCTCCGCCCCCGCCGTCGGCAATCAACATCGCAGTTCCACCCCGAATCGCTTCACCCGTGCGTGTGCACCCGGGAGTCTACTAGCCGGACACCCTCCGCCACGGCCGTTCACCGATCTTCACCTTCGACGCGGGCTCGGGCCGAACGGTTCCGGACCGTCAGAACTGGCCTTCGAGCTGGGCGTACAGCTGCTGGGCCAGGCGGGCGTTGTCCGCCGGGGCGTAGGTGATCCAGCGCTGGCCGTCGGCGGCCGCGCGCGACGACATCAGCCAGCGGCCGTTCGGGGTGTCGAACCAGGCCAGCGGGGGGAACGTGCCGGCGCGGGTCTGGGCCGTGAACTGGCCCACGCGCTTCTTCGGCTCCTGGAAGACGCGCTCGATCATGCGGACCTGCGGGCCACCGCCGCCGGTTTGCGAGCGCGGGCCGGTGACGCCGGCGAACGGGTCGTACGCCTCGTCGCGGCGCTGGTGGCGGGGCTGCTGGACCGGCCGCGAGATCGTCACTGACTGGCCGGGCGCCGCCGGCGTCAGCGGGAGCAGGTCGACGATCGCCGGCACGATGCCCGTCGGGCGGACCTCCTCGAAGACGATGAGGTTGTCCTCCTGGCGGGCGAGCACCGCGAACTGGCCGTCGGAGGCGACGCGGGCGAACAGGTGGCGATCGCCCAGCTCGGCGGCCGCGTTGATGGTCACGCTGCCGCGGACGAACGTGGCCAGCGCCAGCTCGGCGTCCGCGTCGAGGCGGCCGCGGCTCCACAGCCCGCGGCCGGTCAGGTCGCGGATGACGGCGTCGCGGATCATCGCGCGCTGCTCGACGGTCGTGCCGACGTGCGGCACCTCGAACGGCGTCGGCGCGCGGCCGAAGCCGAGCTGTTCCAGCAGGATGTCCACCGCTGCCAGCGACAGCGAGAACGAGTGCGGCATTCGCTTCCAACCCCCCGCGGATGAGTCCGGCCTTCGCGAAAACCGTAGCTCCGCCCTCAGCGAACCCGCTTGCCGGGGCAAGATCGGCGCTGGTCCGATGGACGCATGGCTGACCCGAAACCCGCCCTCGTCCTGCACCTCGCCACCGGCGGCGAACCGCTGCTGTTCGCGCTGACCACCGAAGAATCCGAGCGGCTGGCGGGCAGGCTCGCCCAGCTCGTCCAGGACGGCGCCGTCGAAACGGTGACCACCAAGGACCACTCGCCGGTCGCGGTCAACTTCGCCCACGTGGCCGCCGCGTACGTCGACGACCTCGCCCGGAAGAGCACCGTGTTCGGCATGCACGCCTGACAGCACCGAGCCAAAACCGGCGAAGGCCGCCTCACGTCGTACGTGAGACGGCCTTCGCGAAAGACGATCAGAGCTTGTACAGGCGCTTCCAGTTCTCGCGCGAGGTGAGCTCGGGCATCGCCCGCTTGTACTGCTCCTGCACCGCCGCGCCTTCCTTGCGCAGCCGCTGGATGACCCGCGCGCCCTGCTTCGCCAGCGCGAACATCTTCACCCGGTCGTAGGACCGGACGCGGACGCCTTCCTGGCTCGCGTCGGTGACCACCGCCGTCTCGAACTGCGCGATGTGCCACCAGTTCGCCTCGTCGATCGGCACCGCGCCGAGCCCGAAGCGGCTGCGGCCGAGCACCCGGTCGAGCACCCGCTTGAGCAGCACCACGCGCTGGAAGGGGGGCCGCGGCGGGGTGTTGATGATGCCGATGTCGCTGGAGGCGATGCCCGGGACGTCGGTCGCCTTGTGGCGCTTGGTCTCCGGGTAGTTCTCGCGGATCCGCCGGATCTCCTGCATGGCCTCGACCCCGCCGTCACGCAGGATCTCCGGGCCCTTCAGGAAGTCCTCGACGGCCTTGATCAGCGTCGCCGACAGGCCGTACTGCATGCCGAGCAGGTAGCGCACCAGCTGCGCGAGCAGCACCCGCGAGAGCAGGTTCAGGTTGAACGGCGAGTGCAGGGCCGCGGTGATGATCGAGTTGCGCAGGTTGAAGTACCGGTGCCACTCGTCCCAGTCCTTCATGTGGAAGTCCGCGTGCCACACGCCCGCACCCGGCAGGGTGACGGTCGGGAAGCCGTGCGCGCGGGCCCGGTAGGAGTACTCGGCGTCGTCCCACTGGAAGAAGAACGGCAGCGGGTAGCCGGTGGCCTTGACGACCTCGTACGGGATCAGGCACGACCACCAGCCGTTGTAGCCGGCGTCGAGGCGGCGTTCCTGGCGGTTCGGCTTCAGCGTCTCCTCGTCCACGCCGAGCAGGTCGGCGGTGGTCAGCGAGTGCTCGACCGGCTGGCCGGGCTCCAGCGTGTTGAGCCGCGCGTACTCGGCGCCGACGTGCAGCTGGTTCGGGTGGAACAGGTTGAGCATCTGGCCACCGACGATGATCGGGTCGGCGGCGCGGTTCGAGAACGCCGTCATCCGGATCACCAGGTCCGGCTCGAGCAGGACGTCGTCGTCCATGAACAGGACGTTCGCGTGCTCGGTGGCGGTGTGCCCGGCCACCTCGAAGAGGCCGCGGGTGAAGCCGCCGGCGCCGCCGAGGTTCGGCTGCTTGATGTAGTGCAGCTTGTCGGCGAGGTCCTTGGCGACCTGCTCGAAACCGTCGCGCGACTCGACGAGGTCGGTGCCCTGGTCGGCGACGTAGATCGCGTCCAGGGTCTCCAGCGACGAGACGTCCGCGGCGAGGGCCTGCAGGTTCTTCAGGCAGTCGTCGGCGCGGTTCATCGTGCAGATGGTCACCGCGGTCGGGCGGATCTTCTCCGGCGCCTCGACCGTCCAGCGGACCTGCTCGACGCGCAGCGTCTGGCCGCCCTCGGTCTCGAGGTCGAGCCAGAGCGCGCCACCGTCGTAGAACTTGTCCAGCTTGCCGGTCAGCGCGACCTTCCGCTGCTTGGCGTCGGCGACCTGCTCGGCGGCCACCACGCGCGGCTCGCCCTCGACGTCGGACGCGCCCATGGACAGCAGGCCGGTGCCGGTCACGACGGCCTCGACCGAGACCTCGGACACGTTCGTCCAGCGCTGCCAGTAGCTGGCCGGGAACCGGCCGAAGTACGTGTTGCCCGACACCTTGGAGGCGGGCTCGAGGGTGATCGACGCACGTTCCCGCACGGCCGCGCCCCACTCGAGCTCGGCGTACAGGTCCTTGCTGACGATCGGCGCCGGGCCGGCGAAGAGCCCGCGCTGCGCCGTCAGGCGGCCTTGCGGAGTGTGCTCGGTGAACCGCGTCTCGGCGGCCGCGCCGGCTTGGGTGCTCGGCGCCGGGGTGGCTGTCTTACCGGGCATGGTTCCTCAGTTCTCCTCAGTCGACGGCTCGCGGAACACGACCCACTTGAGCATCACGAAATTGATCACGGTGGCGGTGGCCTGCGACACGGCCCAGCACAGCGTGTGCTGCCACGCGGACTCCGGCAGCACCTGCAGCGCCAGCTGGTTCACCCCGACCGCGACGAAGAACGTCACGGTGTAGAGCAGGACGAACGAGCCGATCTGCGCCTTGCCGTCGCGGCGGCCGCCGGCGAAGGTGAACTTCCGGTTCAGGAAGAACGCCGTGGTCGTGCCCACGATGAAAGAGATGGCGCGGGCGATGTCGACCCACGGTGAGGTGGCCATCCCGGCCACCTGCGTCAGCAGCGTGTAGGTGCCGAGGTCGACGAGGGCGCAGAAGCCCCCGATCAGGGCGAAGCGGATGAGCTGGCCCAGCAGTCCCGGGGAGGACTGCGCAGCCGTTGTGCCGGCTTGCGGATCGGTCGCCACCACTGCTTTACCTCGTCACATGTGTCACGGTCACCCGCGCGGGCGCTTGTGCCTTGATGCGCAAAGTGTAGTGAGGACGGCTTCAGGTCCACTTTCCGGGCGTGGCTACTCCATCCATGCCCCCACCGCCACCCTCAACGGAGGCGCTTCGCGCCGCTGCTTTACTTGACGGGTGACCCAAGCACCCAATACACAGCGTCGCACGCTCATGGGCTGGGCGCGGACCGCACCGACCACCGCCGAGGTCCTGAGCACGCCGGACGTCGAGGTCATCGCTCGTGCCGTGGTCCAGGCCGGTGCACGCGGCGTGATCGCCCGCGGCCTCGGCCGGTCCTACGGCGACCCGGCGCAGAACGCCGGCGGCCTGGTCGTCGACATGACGGCGCTGAACCGGATCCACTCGATCGACCCCGACACCGCGCTGGTCGACCTCGACGCCGGGGTCAGCCTCGACCAGCTCATGCGCGAGGCCCTGCCGTACGGCCTGTGGGTCCCGGTGCTGCCCGGCACGCGCCAGGTGACCATCGGCGGCGCGATCGCCAACGACATCCACGGCAAGAACCACCACAGCGCGGGCAGCTTCGGCAACCACGTCGTGTCGATGGACCTGATCACCGCGGACGGGCAGATCCGCACGCTGACGCCGGAGGGCCCGGACGCCGAGCTGTTCTGGGCGACCGTGGCCGGCATCGGCCTGACCGGCATCATCGTCCGGGCCAGGATCCGGATGACCAAGACCGAAACCGCGTACTTCCTCGCGGACAACGAGCGCACGGACAACCTCGACGAGACGCTCGAACTGGTCAGCAACGGCTCCGACGACAACTACACGTACTCGTCGGCGTGGTTCGACACGATCTCCACCGGCTCGAAGCTGGGCCGGGCCGCCTTCGGCCGCGGCTCGCTCGCGAAGCTGGACGAACTGCCGCCGAAGCTGCGCGCGAACCCGCTGAAGTTCGACGCCCCGCAGCTGGCGACGCTGCCGGACGTCTTCCCGAACGGCCTGGCCAACAAGCTGACCTTCGGCGCCATCGGCGAGCTGTACTACCGCAAGACGCCGAAGGCCGCCCGCGGCGTGATCCAGAACCTGACCGCCTTCTACCACCCGCTCGACATGTTCGGCGAGTGGAACCGGGCCTACGGCTCGAAGGGCTTCCTGCAGTACCAGTTCTCGACGCCGCTGAACGCGCACGAGCCGCTGCGGAACATCGTCCGGAAGATCGCCGAGTCGGGGCACGTCTCCTTCCTCAACGTCTTCAAGCGGATGGGCGAGGGCAACGCGGCGCCGCTGTCGTTCCCGCACCCGGGCTGGATGGTCTGCGTCGACTTCCCGATCAAGGACGGCCTGAGCCGGTTCTGCCAGGAGCTCGACGAAGACGTCCTGGAGCTGGGCGGGCGGCTGTACACCGCGAAGGACTCGCGCACCTCGCCCGAGACGTTCGCGAAGATGTACCCGCGGCTCGAAGAATGGCGCAAGGTGCGCGCTTCCATCGACCCCGAAGGCGTTTTCGCCTCTGACATGAGCCGGAGGCTCGAACTGTGATCGACGCGGTGGGCAACCCCCAGTCCCTGCTCCTGCTCGGCGGCACGTCCGACATCGCGCTGGCGATCGCCGAGAAGTACCTGGCCGAGAAGCCGCTGCGGGTCGTGCTGGCCGCGCGGCCGTCGCCCCGGCTGGAGGCGGCCGCCCAGCGGCTGAAGGACCGCGGCGCCGAAGTGTCCACAGTGGACTTCGATGCGAAGGACACGGCGTCCCACCCGGCCGTGCTGGCGAAGGCGTTCGAGGGCGGCGACATCGACGTCGCGGTCGTGGCGTTCGGCCTGCTCGGCGACCCGGAAGAGGCCTGGCAGGACCACGCGAAGGCCGTCGAGCTGGCGACGGTGAACTACACGGCCGCGGTGTCGGTGGGGGTGGCGCTGTCGGAGAAGCTCAAGGCCCAGGGCCACGGCACGGTGATCGCGCTGTCGTCGGTGGCGGGCGAGCGGGTCCGCCGGTCCAACTTCGTCTACGGCTCGACGAAGGCCGGGTTCGACGGGTTCTACCTGGGCCTGGGTGAGGCGCTGGCGCCGTTCGGGGTGAAGGTGACGGTGGTCCGGCCGGGGCACGTGAAGACCAAGATGACCGAGGGTCTCAAGGACGCCCCGCTGGCGCAGACGGCGGAGCAGGTGGCGGAGATCGCGGTCGGCGCGGCCCGGGCGGGCAAGGAGCTGGTGTGGGCGCCGGCGCCGTTCCGGCTGGTGATGTCGGCGCTGCGGCACGTCCCGCGGCCGATCTTCCGCAAGCTGCCGATCTGAGCCTCTCCGACCCCCTCGGCGCGGCCACCCAGGCCCGGCCGTACCTGCGCCCCGGCGAACAGCCGCGGTGGGCGGCGTACGGCCGGGTACTCGCGTTCGCCGTCCGCGGCCTGACGCCGGAGGGGCAACCGGACAAGGGGATGCTGCGCAAGCTCGGCTCGGGCGTGGCCGGGTTCGCGGGTGACTTCGTCCTCGAGGCGATCGCGGGCGGGGACGACAGCGGCTCCGACAAGGCGCCGCCCCCGCAGGTGATCGCCTTCGGCGACCGCGCGGGCGTGCTGGCGCACGAGTTCCTGCGCGGGCTTCCGCCGCGCGCCGCGATCCAGCGGCTCTGGGTGCTGACCCCGGCGCGGCTGCTGGTGCTCGACGCGCCGGTGCCCCCGCCCGAACCCGCACCCGCGCCGCAGAAGTCGTTGCTGGGCAAGGCCATCGGGTTCGGCCGCGGGGTCGCGAAGTTCGGCAAGGACGTCGCCGAAATCCTCACCGACCGCACGCAGACCTACGGCGAAAACCGCGAAGGCGAACCGATCGGGCTGCGGGAGTTCACCCCGGTGGCGGAGCTCCCTGCAGCCCGGATCGCCCGGGTCGACCAGGCGAAGCGCAGCCGCAAACCGGTGCTGCGCGTGGCACTGGTGGACGGGTCCGGACTGGACTTCCTCGAGGAACGGACCGCGCTGAAGCTCGAGACCACGACCGCGGCGAAGGTCGACGAAATCATCGAGCGCGAATACCGCGGGCACTGGCTGCGGCCCGGGGAGGTGCTGCGGCTGGGCTGCGCGCCGCACCACGCGCACGTCGGGCTGCGGCTCGGCGGCGTCCGCCACGCGCCGTACATGCCCGCGCGCGAAGTGCCGAAGCTGACCGGCGGGCCGGGGCGCTGGCCGCTGCCCACCGACGCCGTCGCGGACGAGGACTGGGCCGACGACCCGGCGCTGGGCTACTGGGCCGTGGCCGACCACCCCGGTCGGCTCGCGGTCCGGCTGGCCGACCACTTCGCCGGCGGCGCCGGCCACGCCCGGCTGACCTGGACGAACCAGCGCCTCGCCGTCGTCTACCCGACGAGCCGCCTGGAAGGCGGCGCCGGCGGGCCGTTCACCACGGCGGAGGAGTTCGACCCACGTGTTGTCGTCCGGCTGGACGCGGTGCCGGGTGGGCCCAGCTTCCCGCCTTCGCCGTCGATCCGCTTCGGCTTCGGCGACGGCTCCGCGGTGTTCCTGCGCGACGCGCTGGCGGCGGTGAAGGTGCCTCGCGCGCTGTCACGGGCTTGATCACCCCGCATCACCCCGCGGAGTGGGCGGGGACCAGGTAGAGGTTCTGGCTGCCCACCCACGGCGAGTCGATGTGCCAGCTCGCCAACGCCGTCCGGGGCGGTGTGCGGCGGGTCGTCGCCAGGACCAGGTCCGGGCTGATCGGCGCCACGCTGTGGTCGAAGTTGTGGAAGTTCGCTTCCAGCAGCGCCCGGCCCAGGTCGCCGCTGCGGCGCTTGGTTTCGGTGATCGCCGGGTCGACCGCGCCGCGGTCGGAGAACTCGTCGACCAGCTCGCAGTCGCACGCGTACGCCAACGCGCCGACCTCGCCCGCCGTCTCGACCTTGCGGCCGTGGGCGATCGCCGCCAGCTCCTGGCCGATCTCGCGGTACTCCGTCGTCGATGCGTGGTTGCTGGTGATCGGCGCGAACTGGCGCGGGAGGCCGGGCCAGGCGTACACCGCGACGCTCGCGACGAGTGCCGCTCCGGCCAGCGCCCACGTGGCGCGCCGGACCGCTTCCGGGACCGCGGACGCGCAGGCCGCCAGGAAGATCGTGGCGCCGATGATGCTCGGCGCGTAGTACCAGTGGTAGGGCGGCACGCCCAAGCGGCTGTAGGCCAGGTAGTGCAGCGCGCCGGCGACGGCGAGCGCCGCGAACGGCGTCAGCCGGCGGGCCGTCTCGAAGCCGCGGCGGTACTGGACGATCCAGGCCGCCCCGGCCAGGCCCGCCAGCACCAGCGGCAGGAACGACAGCGCGGCCGCGGCCGGGAAGTTGCGCCAGTACAGCAGCGGGCCGTTGGCGAAGCTGAACGGCCCCCACGACTGCTGGCTGATCTTGATCACGAGCGTGTCCGGCACGGCCGAGCCGAGCACCACCCAGCTGAACCCGAACCACGGCAGCGTGACGGCGAGCGCCGCGAAGGCCGTCCGCCAGATGCCGGTCCAGAACTCGCGGCGGGCGGCGAACAGCACCGCGGCGATCAGCAGCAGGTCGATCCGGACCAGCGCGAGCAGCCCGATCACCACGCCCAGGCGGCCCGCCCGCCGCTCCCCCGCGTAGACCAGCGTCCACACGACGCCGGTGGCGCCGAGCCCCACCTCCAGGCCGATCGAGGACAGCAGCAGCGGGTTGACCAGGAGCAACGCGAACGTCAGCGGCGCGAACGCCGGCGGCAGGCCGGTGCGTTCCCCCAGCCGGCGCAGGCCCAGCACGAGCAGGACCTGCGTGGCGACGAACACGACGCCGGCGGCCAGCACGGCGTCGCGCAGGACGAACGTGACCGCGCCGAGGGCCAGGACGTTCAACGGGGACGTCGCGGTGTTCGCCGTCCCCTGCTCGATCAGGCCCCAGTGGCCGTGGAAGGCGAGGTTCTTCGCGTAGGACAGCGTGATGTACGTGTCATCGATGAGATGGCTGCTGACCAGGGCGAACACGACGGCGGAAGCGACCGCGGCGCCGGCCGGCAGCGCCCACGAGCGGGCGGCGGGGATGGCCGCCGGCAGCGCGCGGACGGCGTTGGGGAGTTCTGCGGAGGCGCTTCGCATCCCGGCCACCGTACCCCGCTCGTGATGATTCTGTGATCTGAGCGGGGTACGGGTGGCCGAGGCCACAGTCCGGGATCAGATGCCGTCGCCGGTACCGGAGCCGGGGTTGCCACGGCCGCCGAAGCCGGGCCCGCGGCCGTTGAAGCCCTGGTCGGGGCCGTTGTACTGGCGGTGGATGCCGGGGCGGCCGTCACGGGGGCCGTGGTGGCTCGCGGCGGCGAGCCCGCCGACGATCCCGCCGCCGACGAGCATGCCGAGCACACCGACGGCGACGAGCTGGGTGGCCCGGTGCCCGACGAACCGCCGGAAGCCACCGGACTGCCGCGGGGCGGCTGGGGGCGGGCCCCAAGCCGGGTAGGGCCGGCCGAACTGCGGACCGGGCGGGGGCTGCTGGCCATGCGCGGCGGTCTGGTCGACCGGGTCGGGCGCGGCCGGTCCCGCGCCGGGCGGGGGCTGCTGGCCGTGCACGGCGGTCTGGTCGGCCGGAGCGGCGGCGGCCGGGTCGGGCGCGGCCGGTCCCGCGCCGGGCGGGGACTGCTGGCCGTGCACGGCGGTCTGGTCGGCCGGGGCGGCGGCGGCCGGGTCGGGCGCGGCCTCGGCCGGTCCCGCGCCGGGCGTGGCCGGGCGGCTCTCTTCCGCAGGCTCGGTGGCGAACGCGGCTGTGGGTGAGGCTTCCCCCTGGCCGGGAGCCGCGGCCGCGGGCTCGGGAGCCGGAGGCCGGGTGGCCGCTGTCGGGTGCTCGGCCGTCGGCTGCTCGGCTCCGTCCGGGGCCTTCTCCTCGCGCGGCTGGTCGTTCATGGTCGCTCCTGTGGTCACGGGGACGGGCGCAGTGCCCGCCCCCACCACCTCAGGGTGCGCCGCTCAGCTGTGTGTCAGCTGAACCGAACCTGTCGATCCGCCATGAGAGCTCACAGGTAGAACGACAGGAACAGGGTGATCACCCAGGTCGCGCCCAGCACCTGCAGGATGCGGTCCTTGAGCGCGATCTCCTCGGGCTCGCCCGCGATGCCGCCGTCGACGTCCACCGCGTAGCGCAGCACCGCCACCAGGAACGGCACCATCGAGATCAGCGCCCACACCGAGTTGTGCTCGGTCTGGCGGATCTCGAACGCCCACAGGCAGTACGACATGATCAGGATCGCCGCCGACGTCGCCCAGACGAACCGCAGGTAGCTGGCCGAATACTTCTTCAGCGACGAACGGATCTTCGCGCCGGTCCGCTCGAAGAGCATGATCTCCGCGTAGCGCTTGCCCGCCACCATGAACAGCGAGCCGAACGCCGTGACCAGCAGGAACCACTGCGAAAGCGCGATGCCGCCCGCGACGCCGCCGGCGATGGACCGCATCAGGAAGCCCGAGCCGACGATGGCCAGGTCGACCACCGGCTGGTGCTTGAGGCCGAAGCAGTAGCCGAGCTGGACGGCTTCGTAGACGCCCAGCACGACCGCCAGCTGCCAGCTGGCCAGGAACGAAACGCCGAGGCCGGCCAGGAAGAACACGACCGCGGCCCCGTACGCGACGGGGACCGGCACGATCCCGGCCGCGATCGGCCGGTTGCGCTTGGTCGGGTGGGCGCGGTCGGCCTCGACGTCGATGGCGTCGTTGATGAGGTAGACCGAGCTCGCTGTCAGCGAAAAGGCCACGAAGGCGATGACCGCGTCGATCAGGAGACCGGTGCGGTCGGTCGACTTCGAGAACGCGAAGAACGGGGCCGCGAAGACCAGGACGTTCTTCACCCACTGCCGCGGCCGCGCCGTCTTGACGACGCCGCCGAGCAGGCCGAACGGCCCCCCGGACGCCGTCGTCCCGACAGCCTCGGGCGTCACGGCGGGTTCGTCGCTGCTGCGCTGCTCGGTCGTTTCGCTCATGGGTTCTTATTCAGCTTCCGTCGTATCAGACCACCGACGAGCCCCCCGAGAGCTGCACCGGCCAGAACGTCTGTCGGATAGTGAACGCCGAGCACGAGCCTCGAGGCCAGCATCGGCGGTACCAGGGCGGGCACCAGGTTACGCCCGGTCAATCCGGAGTAGAGCACCGCCGCCGCCGTCGTGGACGTCGCGTGCGACGACGGGAAGCTCAGCTTGCTCGGCGTGCCGACCAGGACCTCGACGCTCGGGTGGTCCGGCCGCGGCCGCCTGACCACGCGTTTCACCGCGATCGACGCGGCGTGCGCGCCGACGACACCCGCCGACGCGACCAGCCAGTCCTTGCGGCGCTTCTTGTCGACGACGGCGCCGGCCACGCCCAGGGCGAACCAGCCCAGGGCGTGCTCGCCGAAGTGCGACATGCCGCGCGCAGCCTTCACCGAAGCTTCACTCTTCAGAAAGCCCTGGGCCTTCGCCAGGACCGCCACTTCGCCGGCGGGCTGCCCCTTCTCAAGCATCCAGGGACCCGTCGAGCGGCGCGCCGTCGGTCAGGTGCGGGGCGATCTTGTTGTCGAACGCCGACAGCGCCGAGCCGATGGCCATGTGCATGTCGAGGTACTTGTACGTGCCCAGGCGGCCGCCGAACAGCACGTTCTTCTCGCGCGCTTCCTTCTTGGCCAGCTCGCGGTAGGCCTCGAGCTTCTCGCGGTTCTCCGGGGTGTTGATCGGGTAGTACGGCTCGTCGTCCTCGCCCGCGAAGCGGGAGTACTCGCGGAAGATGACCGTCTTGTCCTTGGGGTAGTCCCGCTCCGGGTGGAAGTGCCGGAACTCGATGATCCGGGTGTAGGGGACTTCCTGGTCGTTGTAGTTGACGACCGAGGTGCCCTGGAAGTCACCCGTCTCCGCGACCTCGGACTCGAAGTCGACGGTGCGCCAGGTGAACTTGCCCGCCGAGTAGTCGAAGTAGCGGTCCAGCGGCCCGGTGTAGACGGTCGGGGTGCCCGCCGGGATGTGCTCGCGGACGTCGAAGTAGTCGACGTTCAGCCGGATCTCGATGTTCTCGTGCTCGGCCATCTTCTCGAGCCACGCGGTGTACCCGTTGACGGGCAGGCCCTCGTAGGTGTCGTTGAAGTACCGGTTGTCGAAGTTGTAGCGGACCGGCAGGCGCGTGATGATGTTCTCGCCCAGGTTCTTGGGGTCGTTCTCCCACTGCTTCGCGGTGTAGCCCTTGATGAACGCCTCGTAGAGGGGGCGGCCGATCAGTGAGATCGCCTTCTCCTCGAGGTTCTGCGCGTTGGCCGTCTCGAACTCCGACGACTGCTTCGCGATGAGCTCGCGGGCCTCGTCCGGGGTGTGCGACTTGCCGAAGAACTGGTTGATCAGCGCCAGGTTCATCGGGAACGAGTAGACCTGGTCCTTGACCCGCGCGAAGACGCGGTGCTGGTAGTTCGTGAACTCGGTGAACCGGTTCACGTACTCCCACACCCGCTTGTTCGAGGTGTGGAACAGGTGGGCCCCGTACTTGTGCACCTCGATCCCGGTCTCCGGGTCGGGCTCCGAGTACGCGTTGCCGCCGAGGTGGCTGCGTCGCTCGAGGACGAGGACCTTCTTGCCCAGCTCGGCCGCGGCCCGTTCGGCGACGGTCAGGCCGAAGAAGCCGGACCCGACGACGACGAGGTCGTAACCTGCGAAATCGGCTTCAGTAATCTTGGCGGGGTTCGTGTGCGCGCTCACGGGCGTCGAGGGTACGCAGGTCGCTGACCCGGCCCGCACCCGACTATCACATTTCGGCCTACGACACACCTGGAAAGCAGTGCCTGCACCCGAGGACTTCTGGAGCTACTTCGGCGCGGTGGCCACCTACCTGGCCGTGCTCGCGGTCCCCGGCGGGCTCGTCGGGTGGGCCGCCGGCCTGCGCGGCTGGGCCCTGGCCGGGCTCGCGCCGCTGCTCAGCTACGCCATCACCGGCCTGGCCGGGCCCTGGCTGGCCATCGCGCACATCCCGTACGGCCCGCTCAGCGTGGCCGCGGTCACCCTGCTGCTCGCCGCCGTCCTCCACGGCCTGCGCCGCCTGGCCACCGCCCGCGGCCGGCTCACGCCGGACGCCGGAGGACCACCGTGGACGCGGCGGGCGCACCTCGCCGTCGCGGCCTGCGTCACCATCGCCGTCGCGGTGTCGATCGTCGTGGTCGTCTCCGGCCGCGGCGGGACGACCGCGGTGTTCCAGCGCTGGGACACGGTGTTCCACGCGAACGGCATCCGGTACATCGCCGAGACCGGCGACGGCTCGCTGACCGGCATGGGCACCATCAACTGGTACCCGGCCGGCTCCTTCTACCCGAACGCCTACCACCTGGTCGGTGCCCTGGTCTACGAGCTGTCCGGGACGTCGGTCCCGGTCACGCTGAACGCGGTCACGATGCCGATCGCCGGGCTGTTCGCGCTGGCCATGGCCGCGTTGGTGCGCCAGCTCGGTGGCCGCGCGGTGTTCGCCGGCAGCGCCGCGCTGGTCGCGGGCGGCGCGACGACCGGGGCGTACGAGTCGGTGTCGAGCGGCCTGCTGCCGTTCGCCCTCGGCATCGTGCTTACGCCGCTGGCGGTGGTCGCGCTGCAGCGGTTCCTCGCGCGGCCCGGCGTCGACACCGGCGCGGTGCTGGCACTGAGCGCGACCGGCCTGCTCGCCGCGCACTCGAGCGCGCTGTTCGGGGCGGTCCTGTTCGCCTTCCCGCTGGTGGTGCAGCGCTGGTACCGGGCGCTGCGCGGCCGCCGCGTCGACGGCGTTCCCGAGGGCAGGCGCGCCTGGCGGGTCGTCGGCGGCGACGTGCTGCGGATGCTGCCGGTGATGGTGGTGGCCGGCCTGCTGTCCGCGCCGATGATCCTCGGCGCGATCGGGTTCACGTCCGGCTCGTACCCGTACTACGCCTGGGGCTCGCACATGCCGGTGTGGAAGGCACTGGCCATGCTGGCGACGTTCAAACAGGTGCTGCCGGTGCCGCAGATCTGGCTGACGGTGTTCCTGGCGATCGGCGTCCTGACGCTGGTGCGGCTGCGGCGGATGCGCTGGCTGGTGCTCTCGGCGCTCGGGCTGTCCGCGTTGTTCGTCCTCGTGGCGTGCTTCGGCGGCGAACACTGGGTGATCAGCCTGTCGCGGCCCTGGTGGAACGACCGGTTCCGGCTGATGGCGCTGGCGTCGATCCCGCTGTGCCTGCTCGCCGCGCACGGCATGAGCGAGACCCAGCGGTGGCTGGCGAACGTCGCGAGCGGCCGCGCGTGGGTGCGCGCGCGGCCGTGGCTGACCGGCCGGGTCGGGTTGGCGACCGCGGTGCTGCTGGTCGTCGCGATGGGCGTGCTGACCGGCGGGTTCTACCGCGCGGCCAACGCCAAGACGGTGTCGCTGCTCTACTACAACGGCCTGCCGGGCGAGGTGGTCCCGCCGGTCAGCCGGGACGAGATCGACGCGATGGACCACCTCGGCACGCTCGGCATCCCCGCCGGCCAGAAGGTGCTCAACGACCGCCTCGACGGCACGGCCTGGATGTACGCCCTGACCGGCGTGCACCCGGTGGCCGGCCACTACGACGCCGGCGTGGCCCCGCCGGACGCGCTCTACCTGGCCCGGCACTTCGTCGACTACGACAGCGACCCGCAGGTGCGCGCGGCCGTTCAGCGGCTGAACATCCACTACGTGCTGGTGGGCAGCGGCACCATCCGCCGGGACACACCCATCGCCTGGGGCCTGCAGCACCTGGACGGGCACGACTTCCTGCAGGTCGTCTACCGGAACCCGGGCGCGGTCATCTACCGGATCGTGAAGTAGAACGCCCTCGTGGCCGCGGCGCCCCACCGCGGCCACGAGGGCCCCGCACCCCCGGGGCGTCTGCAAGTACCGACGCCCGAGGGGCGGCAATCGGTTTCCCGATCACCCTGATGTCACTCGTTCGGACTAGTGCAGCTCCGGCAGGACGTCGGCGGCGACCTGCTCCAGGACGGCCTCCCGGCCCTCGTAGGGCGACGACGACCGCGGCCAGTGCGAGATGACGTCGGTGAAGCCGAGCTCCTGCGCCCGGCCGACCGCGTCGCGGAACGCCTCCACGCTGCTCAGCGAAAACACCGGTGCGGCGTCCAGGCTGAGGTGCCGCTGGATGCTCGCCCGGTCGCGGCCCACCTCGTCCAGCCGCCGGTCGAAGACCTCGGTGAGCTGCTTGACGCCCGCCCACCACTCGTCAGCGGTGCCGCCGCCCTTGCCGGTCGTCACCCAGCCGGCGCCGAAGCGCGCGGCGAGGGTCATCGTGCGCGGGCCGTTCGCGGCGACGACGAACGGCAGCCGCGGCCGCTGCACCGGACCGGGCAGGTTGCGGGCCTCGCGGGCCCGGTAGTACTCGCCGTCGAAGTCGAACTTGTCGGTCATCAGCAGCCCGTCGAGCGCCTCGACGAACTCGGTGAAGCGGTCCGCGCGCTGCTTCGGCGTCAGCTCGGGGGCGTCGAGCACCGCGCCGTCGTAGTGGGTGTGGTCGACGCCCGCGCCGACGCCGAGGACGAGCCGGCCGTCCGAGACGTCGTCGAGGGTGTTCAGCTCGCGCATGAACGGCACGGGGTGCCGGGCGACCGGCGAGGCCACGAACGTGCCGAGCCGGATGCGGGACGTCACCATCGCCGCCGCGGTCAGGGTCGGGATCGCGGAGAACCACGGGCCGTCGACCAGGTTGCGCCAGCCCAGGTGGTCGTACGTCCACGCGTGGTCGAAGCCGTACTCCTCGGCGGCCCGCCACTTCGGCTCGGCGGCCCACCAACGATCTTCAGGAAGGATCACGATGCCAAATCGCACAGGTCCGGACGCTATCGGTTACCACCGGCTGTCGCACGGACGGGGAAGCCTTCCCCCGAACGAGTCAGGGACAATGGCGGGGTGGAGAGACCCCAGTTGATCGCGTCCGACGTCGACGGCACCCTGCTCGGCCCCTCCGAATCCCTGACCGGCCGCACGATCGCCGCCGTCCGCCGGGCGATCGAGGCGGGGGTGCCGTTCGTGCTGGCCACCGGGCGGCCGCCGCGCTGGATCGCGCCCGTGTCCGGGCCGCTCGAGCTGACCGGGTACGCGGTGTGCGCGAACGGCGCCGTCCTGTACGACTGCGGCCGCGAGGAGGTCGTCGCGGTGCACGGCCTGCTGCGGCCCGAGCTGCTCCACGACATCGCGCACGCGCTGGACAAGGCCCTGCCCGGTTGCCGGCTGGCCACCGAGCGCGTCGGCACCGACGCCGACCACGACATGCGCAACTTCGTGATCGAGCCGGACTACCACAACCCCTGGGGCGACGGCGAAGGCCGCACCGCGCCGCGCGCCGAGGTGCTCGGGCACCCGGCGATCAAGCTGCTGGTCAGCCACCGCCGGATGTCGTCGGAAGAGATGGCGGACGCGGTGAACGCGCTGTTCGACCGGGACGTCGACGTCACCTACTCCTCGTCGGGCGGCCTGGTCGAGCTGTCCGCGCACGGCATCACCAAGGCGACGGGCCTCGCCGACGTCGCCGAGCGGCTCGGCGTCGAGCCCGAGCGGGTGATCGCCTTCGGCGACATGCCCAACGACGTCGAGATGCTCCGCTGGGCCGGCCACGGCGTCGCGATGCAGAACGGGCACCAGCAGGCGCGGTCGGTGGCCGACGAGATCACCGGCCCGGCCGGCGAAGACGGCGTTGCGCAGGTTCTCGAGCGCTGGTTCTAGCCGTCTTGCGGGGGTCCGGGTGGCGGCGCCCCCGGCCGGGGCGAAGCCCCGGATGTCACCGCCGGTCGAGCTCGGCGGCTTCCTCGGGGTTCGGCGCCGTGCCGCCCAGGTGCGCGGGCAGCCACCAGCGTTCCTCGTCGGACGCCGGCTGCTCGGGGTACTCGGCCTGGGCACGGTCGAGCAGCGCGCTCATCCGGGAGCGCAGCTCCTTCGTGACGATGTCCCAGTCGTCACCCTTCGCCGGGTGCATCGGCTCGCCGATGAGGATCGAGATGGGCACGTGCCGGCGGGTGAGGTCCTTCGGCCGGCCCTTCGTCCAGAGCCGCTGGGTGCCCCACAGCGCCATCGGCACCACCGGGACGCCGGCGGCCGCGGCCATCCGGACCGCGCCGGACTTGATCTCCTTGACGGTGAACGACCGGCTGATCGTGGCCTCGGGGAAGACGCCCACGACCTCGCCGGCCTGCAGCTTCGCGAGTGCTTCGCGGTAGGAGGCCAGCCCGGCGGAGCGGTCGACCGAGATGTGGTGCATGCCGCGCATCAGCGGTCCGGCGATCTTGTTGTCGAAGATCTCCTTCTTCGCCATGAACCGCGTCAGCCGCTTGGCCGGGCGCGCGCCGAGGCCGCAGAAGATGAAGTCGAGGTAGCTCACGTGGTTGCACGCGATGACCGCCCCGCCGCGGCGCGGGATGTTTTCCGCGCCCTCGATCCGGATGCGGTTGTCCAGTACCCGGAACATCGTCCGGGCCGCCGCGATCACGGGCGGGTAAACCAGGTCAGCCATCCGGCAAGGTTACGGGACCGTAGGTTCTTGACCGCTGTTCAGCGGGGAAGAACACAATGTGACGGCGACCAGGAGCGCGAACAGCGCGACGGACTGGTGCTTGATGCCCTCGATGCCGTCGCCCAGGGCCGCCGTCCCGAACTGCGTCACCGAGACGGCGAACAGGAACGCGACCGCCACACCGAGGGCGTTCCGCCGCCACAACCAGGCCCTGACCAGCACGAACAGCCAGATCGGCACCAGCGCGAACAGCCCGAGCGGGGCGATCAGGCCGGTCAGCCACGACACCACCGGCACCCGGTACTCCTGCGCGTGCGGCGCGAAGCCGGCGCCGGAGTCGAAGCTGCCGAGGTAGTCCGGCCGCGCGGTGAGCTGGTCGGTCGCGGCGCGGTGGAGCACTTCGAGGGTCCGGCCGGGGTGGGTCGCGAAGTACGTCACGACGTTCCGGCGGCTGATCTGGTCGCGGTACTGCGGGTACCGCGGGTCCGTCGTCGCCGGGTGCGGGTGCCACCAGCCGTTGCCCGCGTACTGCGCGAACGTCGGTGGCAGCCCGAGCTCGGCGAGGTCAGCCTGGGTGTCGTGCTTCCCGTCGACGATGTTGAGGAAGATCGAGTTGAAGACGTTGATCTCGCGCGAGTCGTCGCCCGGGAACGCGGTGTACGTGCCGTCGGGGGCCCGCGCCGGCTCGACGCTCTGCTGCGCGTAGAGCGTGACAGCGCCGATCGCGCCGATGACCAGCGCCGCCGAGGCCCACCTTCGCGCCCCGCGCAGCCCACCGGGCCGGACCAGCAGGATCGCCACCGCCAGGAGCGGCAGGACGGTCAGCGTCTGGACCTTGGCGTTGACCACCAGGACGCCGCCCGCGAACGTCACGGCCATGCCCGCGTAGCTCCAGCGCCCCTCGCGCGCGGTCAAGAGCAGGCCGCCGACGGCCAGCAGCAGGCCGAGGAAGGCCGCGCCTTCGCCGAGGATCGCCGCGAAGTAGCCGAAGAACGCCGAGTCCGCCACGACCAGCAGGAGCCCGGCCGCCACGAACAGCCGCGTCCGGCGCGGGTGCGGCAGGCCGAGCACGATCGCGGCGATCGCCGCCGCGGCGATGACGCTGCTCAGCAGGCCCAGGATGACCAGGCTCAGCGTGCCGTGGAGACCGATCAGCCCGCCGATCCGGACGGCGAGGTCGGCGAGCCAGCTCTGCGTCAGCAGGTACGTCGGCCGGCACCGCGGCGCGCCCGGCGCGGGCGTGTAGGCGAGGTGGACGAACGGCTCGGGCAGGCCCTTCCAGGTGATCCCGGCGCCGCACAGCACCCGGCCGCCGTCGCCGTTGTTGGACATCGCGATCGGCCGCGGCACCAGGAACCGCACCACGAACAGCGCGAGCGACGCCCCGAACACCCCGATCCCGAGCCGCGCTTCGGCACCCAGCTGCCGGTCCGGGGCCTCGAGCTTCACGAAGGACAGGGTACGTAGCGGAAGTCCGGGCCCTTGTCGAGGTCGGCGACCAGGGCCTTCGCCTGTTCCGTCCGCGGGTAGACCGAGACCCAGTAGGGCGTGCCGACCCGGCGGAAGGTCGCGACCTGGTACTTCCCCGCGTACACCGGGTCGATGGCGCAGTGCTGGCGGTCGTCGTAGCCGCCGTCGGCGGGCAGGGCGACGGTCGGGCGGCGGCCGTTGACCACGTAGTCGTAGTCGGTCGCGACGCCGCCGTCGTGCCGTCCTTCGCGCGCGATGTGGTCGTCGGTGCGGCCGAGGACGTCGATGATCAGCAGCTGGTCGCCGTGGGTGGCGAGCGCGCCGGGCGCGGCCGCGCTGACCACCGAGCCGGGCGGCAGGTAGTCGCCGAGCCAGCCGCCGATTTCGGCGAGCTCGGTGCCGTGCGAGTGCCAGGCGCGGACGCGGTCGAGCATTTCCGGGCTGAACACCGACACGAGCACCGCGATGCCCGCCAGCGCACCGGCGGTCACCGGCACCAGCCGCGGCGTGACGGGCTTCGGCCGCGGCGACGGCTTCGCCACGGCTTCCGCGGTCAGCACGCCGTACGTGCCCGCGGCGGCGACCGCGAGCAGCGGCGGCAGCGGGGCCAGCAGCCGCCACGACGGGCCCGGATCACCGCCGATGAGCACCGCGGCCGCGGCCAGCCCGGCGGCCGTCGCGAACAGCAGCCAGATCAGGGCCCGGGCCTCGACGGTGGCGGCAACCGGCGCTTCGCCCGTGCGACGCAGCAGAAGCGCGACCGCGGCCACCAGCCCCAGCAGCAGGAAACCCTGGTGCGCCAGTGCGAACCCGGACAGGTACGGCCAGCCGGCGGCGAGGCGGTCACCGAAGGGCCCACCGAGCTTCGCGGCCAGCGGCGCGGGGAGGAAGTGCTGGTAGAACGTCGCGCGCCAGGCCAGCCGCGGGATCAGGAAGACCAGCGCGCCCAGCAGGTACCCCACCGGCGCCCACCAGCTGTGCTTCTCCTTGAGCGCGGCCCCGGCGAGCCACAGGCCGGCCAGCACCCCGACCACCAGGCCCTCCGGGCTGGTCATCACCGCGAAGGCGACGAGCACCCCGGCGACGACCGGGCGGCGCGCGGCGAGCGCGTAGCCGGTGGCGAGGACGAGCAGCACGAACAGCGGCACTTCGGAGCCCGACGCCCCGTACACGGCGAGGCCGCCGGCGCTCGCGGTGAGCACCGCCGCGGCCACGCCGATCGCGGGCCGCGGGGCGGCGCCGTCCGGGGTGGCGGCGACGACGATCCGGTTGGCCAGGAAGTACGCCAGGAGCACACAGCCGAGCGCGGCGAAGACCCCGAGCACGACGGCCGTGGTGCGGACGTCGGCACCGAACGCGGCGCGCGGCAGGGCGACCAGCACCAGCCACGAAAAGTTCGTGTACCCCTCGACGCGTTCGCCGGGGTTGAAGACCGGGCCGTTGCCGTCGGCGATGTTCTGCGCGTAGCGGAAGGTGACGAGCGCGTCTTCGGTGACGGTCGCGAACAGCAGCTGGTGCAGCAGGGACAGGCCGAGCGTCAGGGTGAGGACGAAGGCACGCCAGCCGCGGTCGGCGTCGAGGCGGTGCCAGGTGAGCACCACGATCGCGGCGACGACCAGCCACGCCACCACGACCGCGTAGACCACCCGGCCCCCTCACCTCGTCACCGCACCTGCCCCGGCCGGGCGGGTCCACGCCAGGTTATCGACCGGCGGCCGCGGGGCGTTTCCCGTGGCGTCCCTGGTCCCGGCCGAGGCGGATCGCATCGCCGGCGACAGTCAAGCAGGGTATTCCGCTCGTCGGCATAACCCGATCGAGTGTTGTCCACAGGTGTACATACCTTGTGGACAACTTGTGGACAGTGGGACGGCTCAGACGGAGGTGACCGCCGGGCGGGCCGAACGGGCCGCCACCGCCGCGATGCCGGCCGTCAGCAGGTCGGCCACCGTGAACATCACCCGGGAGGCCACCGCGAACGCCGTGGCCTGGCCGACCGTCAGGCCGCTGGCCGTCAGGACCGCGACCTGCGCCACCTCGCGGACCCCGACCCCGCTGGGCAGGATGAACGCGAACGTGCCCACCGTCATCGCCACGGCCATCGCGCCCACGCACAGCACGAAGCCGCCGAGGCCCGGCGTGCCGACCGAGTTGGCCAGCAGCCACAGGTGGACCCCCTGCAGGCACCACGCCGCCGTCGAGGCGCCGAACACCTTGCCGATCACCGCCCAGCCCAGCGGGTGCGCCAGCGGCGGGCGGCGGAGGATCCGCAGGACCAGCGAGGTGCCCCAGGTGAGGATCTTCGGGTGGAGCATCGCCAGGCCGAGCGGGATGAGCACGAACAGCCACAGCGCGCGCGGGCTGTTGCTGAACACCGCGGGCGCCGCCAGCAGGGACACCACCAGCGCCGACACCACGCCGACGCCGAGCTGGATCAGGGAGCCGGTGAAGATCCGGGCGCGGGCCAGGCCCGCCTTGCGGCCCAGCTCCATCTGCAGCAGGTACGCCCAGACCGAGCCCGGCACGTACTTGCCGAGCGAGCCGACCAGGCAGATCTGGGCGCCACGGGCGTAGCCGATCGGCTCGCCCAGGTCGTCGACCATCATCTGCCAGCCCCAGGTCGACACCAGGATCGCCGCGACCAGGGCGACCAGGCTGAGCAGCGACGACTCCCAGGCGACGTCACGCAGGGTGTGCCAGAACTCGCCCCAGTTGGCCGCCAGCTGTTTCGCCGCGAAGCCGAGGACCAGCAGGATCGCCACCCAGCGGACGACGTCGACAACCTTCGCCTTGACGGACTTCGGCTGCTTGCCCGCAGCCGGCAGGTCCTCCGGCGTCTCCACTGTCGTCATCGACGGCTCTCCTCAGGCCTGCACCGTGACCAGGCGGCTGAACTCGGAGAGCAGATCGTAACCGTCCCACACCGCCGAGAACGTCAGCGCGCTGCCGAAGGGCACGATCCGGTCGACGCCGCGGCCCGCGAGCTCGTGCGCGAACGCCGTCAGCTCCTCGGCCGTGAAGCCGAACTGGCCGACCGTCTGGTCCTTGCGGAGGACGATCGGCACCAGCTCGGACAGCGAGGCCACCCGCGCGTTCGCGAACGTGCCCGCGCCGAGCCACTCGCGCGGCAGCACCGCCGGGTCGGTCAGCTCGAGCGTCGCCAGGCCGTTGCCCTCGAACGCGATCTCCTTGACCAGCCCGTCGACCGCCGCGCCGTACGCCGAGACGCGCTTCTGGACCGCCATCGCGGGCTCGGTGACGTGCTGCTTCGTCGCCAGGACCGCCGCCAGCAGGGCGCGGAACTCGCTCCCCGCGGCGCGGGCGCCGGCTTCGTCGCCGACCCAGAACACCGCGCGCGGCGACGAGCAGGCGGCCTGGTCGAACCAGTACGAGTCGTTGTAGAAACCCTCGGCGGCCGCACGACGCTCCTCGGCGGACGCGCGCTGCCAGCCCGCCACCGACGCGACGGCGAACGACGAGCGGTCCGGGAACGTCAGGTCACGCGCGTGCGGGGCCAGCGGGTACTTCCGCAGGGCGGCGACCGAGCCGTCGCCGCCCCAGATGACGCGCAGGTCGGCGGCCAGCGACAGGGCGCCGCTCACCTCGTCGCTGCGGTCGTAGGTCACCATCCGCTGGGTCGCCCGGATGGCGTCCGCCACCGAAGCGTCCACTTCGGACAGTGCCGCGTTCAGCGCCTCCAGCACCGCCTCGGCGGCCCCGGCCGAGCGCGACGACACCCGCACGACGTTGTGGTTGCCCGCCAGCGCGGACAGCGCCCACGAGTAGACGAAGATCGTGTCGACGTTCGCCGGCGGCACGTGGAACACCAGCCCGCGCGGGAACCGCAGCGCGGTCCCCGAAGTGTCCATAGTGGACAGTGCCTTGGCGATTTCACCCTTGCGCAGGAAGAAGCCCAGCGACGCCAGCTCCGGGAACCGGCGCGCGGTGGCCGGGGCCAGCAGCTTGCGGGCGAACTTCGTGACGAACTCGACGATCCGCGGGTCGCCCACGCGCAACCGGCCGCCCGGCGGCTCGGCCCGCAGCTCGTCGACCAGCGCGCCGACCTCGATGGGAGCCGCTTCGGGGAACCGTTGGGTGAGGCTCATGCCGCCGCTCCCGAGAACGTGTCCGAGCACCCGCGGGCTTCGGCCTTGGGCAGCCGGCCGAGCACGGAGAAGTGCTTGCCCGGCCAGTCGCCGTCGTCGATGCCGTTGCAGACGCCGAGGTCTTCGGTGAGCAGCACGTGCCCCGGGTACGACGTCGGCAGCGTCGAGACGACCTCGATCACGCCCGGCTCCCCGACCGGCTGCTCTTCCCAGGTCTCCGGGTTGCGGATGACGACGTCGGCGAAGTCCGGGCAGTACAGCGAGTTCCCGGACGGCCCCTCGAGGAACACCGTGCCGATCTGCTCGATCATCCCGTAGTAGTTGTGGATCCGGGTGAGCCCGGTGTCCTCTTTGAACCGCCGCCGGAACTCGGTGTTGTCGACCGCGCGGTCGATCAGCTTCTTCCAGCCACCCGAGTGGATCAGGATCCCGTTCGACAGGTCGAGGTCGTTGTCCCGCGCGACCTCGTAGAGGTACAGCCAGACCATGAAGGTGAAGCCGAAGATCAGGAACGGCTTGTCGCCGTACTCGGCGAGGAACTTCTTGACCGCTTCGACGTCCGGCTTGTCGTTCTCGTCCAGCACGTACGTGTGCTTGCGGCCGAAGTTCGCCATGCCCAGCACACCAGCCCCCCGCGCGGAGAACGACCGGCGGTTCTTGATGATGCCGATCGTGTCGACCATCAGCATCGGCAGCCGCTCACCGCCGAGGACCTCCTGCAGCGTCGCGCCCAGCTGCTTGGTCTGCGCGCCCGCCGCCGCCTTGTCCAGGTGGATGCGGGACGCGCCGGCGCCGGTGGTGCCCGACGACGTCAGCGTCTTGAAGACCTCGCTGTCCGGCACCGACTTCAGGTCGTGCGTCTTGAACATCCGCACCGGCAGCCACGGCAGCTCCGCGATCGAGCCGAAGCGCGCGTCCGAAGCGATCCCCAGCGACGACAGGATCCGTTCGTAGCCCTCGGAATTGGCCCGGTGGTGGGCCGTCAGGTCGACGAGTTCGGGCAGCAGCAGGGCTTCCCGCTCGGCCTGCGACCGCGTGAACACGCTCATACCCGCCCCTCCAAGGTCCGGTAGTCGATCTTGCCGCTGGCCAGCAGCGGCACGGTGTCGATCGGGCGGACGTCGAACCCGCTGACGTGCAGGTGCAGCCGCTCGGACAGCGCCCGCGACGCGTCCTTGCAGATCTCCTTGTCCGCACCCTCGGCGAACAGCACGACCTTGTCGCCGCCGGCCACCGCCGCCACCACGTCGATCCCCACCGCCGCCGTGCGCACGGCCTGCTCGAGGTCGTCGAGGCTGACGCGGTTGCCGAAGACCTTGCCGATGCGCTTGAGCCTGCCGGTGATGAACAGGTACCCCTCTTCGTCGAGGTACCCGAGGTCACCGGTGGCCAGCACGCCACCGTGTTCGTCGCCCTTGGCCAGTCCGGACTCGTCGTCCGCATAGCCCATCATCACGTTGGGCCCACGGTAGACGACCTCACCGACGATTTTCGGGTGCGTGGTCTCCGAGCCGTCGTCCCGGCGCACCGAGAACTTCCCGCCCGGCAGCGCCGGCCCGGCGGAACCGAGCTTTTCGGCCAGCCGCTCGGCGGGCACCGTCGTCATCCGCGGCGACGCCTCGGTCTGGCCGTACATGACGTACATCCGGCCGCCGACGGCGAGCATCTTCTCGTTGAACTCGGCGATCAGCTCGTCGCGCAGCTTCCCGCCGGCCTGCGTCAGCGTCCGCAGCGTCGGGTACTTCGCGGGGTCGAACTTGAGCCGCCGCAGCATTTCGTAGTGGTACGGGACGCCCGCGAGGGACGTGACGCCGTAGGTGTTCACCGCGTCCCAGAAACCGCGGCCGAGCACGCCGGACGGCTCGATCACGACGGTCGCGTCCCGCACCAGGTGCGAGTTCAGCACCGACAGCCCGTAGCTGTAGTGCAGCGGCAGGCACGTCGGCGCGACCTCGTCGGCGTCGATGTGCAGCACCTGCGCGATGGCTTCGGCGTTCGACACGATCGCCTGGCGCGACAGCCGGACGAGCTTGGGGTTGCCGGTGGACCCGCTGGTCGGCAGCAGGACGGCGAGGTCGGGGTGCGGCACGACCCCGTCGGCCGACGAGCGGATCCAGTCGGCACCCTGCGTGGTGTACCCCTCGGGCGCGTCACCCGAAGCCGCCAGCACGGCTGCCGGGCGGAACCGCGAGACCAGCCCGGCCAGCACGTCGGCGTCCAGCGCCGGGTCGATCAGCGCGATCGCCCGGCCGGACTCGAACGCACCCAGGTACGTCAGCACGCTCGGCAGGTCGACCGACATCCGCGCGAACACGACGCCGGTGGGCAGCCCCGCCAGCTTCTCCATCGCCCGGCCGACCTCGGCCGACAGTTCCGCGCCCGCCAGCGTGCGGCCCCCGGCCACATCGACCAGCCGGGCTCCCGCACCCAACAGCGTCACAGCACCAAGCCTCCGTCGATCCCCAGCACCTGGCCGGTGATGAACGACGCTTCGTCGCTCACCAGGAACCGGATCGCGTTCGCCACTTCTTCCGGCCGGCCCAGGCGCCCCAGCGGCGTCTTGCCGGCGTTTTCCGCCTTCGCGTCTTCGCTCAGGCCCGCCGTGAGATCGGTCTCGATCACGCCGGGGGCGACCGCGTTGACGCGGATGCCGGACCGGCCGAGCTCCTTCGCCGCCGACTTCGCGATGTTCGCCACCGCCGCCTTCGAGGCCGCGTACACGGTTTGACCAGCGCTTCCGTACTCGCCGACGATCGAGGCGAGCACGACGATCGAGCCGGACTTCTTCCGCATCATCGCCCGGGCCGCGGCCTGGACGGTGTGCAGCGTGCCGGCGACGTTCGTGCTCAGTGTCGTGTCGACGAGGTCTTCCTTGATCATCCCGAGGAGCGCGTCCTCCATGATCCCGGCGTTCGCGACCACGACGTCGAGCTTGCCGTGCTCCTTGGCGACCCCCCTGACCAGCGAAGACACCGCTTTCGCGTCGGTGACGTCCAGCGCCAGCCCGGACGCACCCACGGAGGCGGCGGCCTCCTTGGCGCGAGCCTCGTCGCGGCCGGTGAGCACCACGGTCGCGCCCGCCTCGACGAGCGCGCGGGCGGTGGCCAGGCCGATCCCCCGCGTCCCGCCGGTGACGAGCGCGACCCGACCGGCCAGATCAGTCATTCTTCGACTGCAGCTCGGTCACCATGTCCACGGCGACCTTGAAGCTCGACATGTCGATGACCTGGTCGGTGTCGAACTCGACGTCGAACTCGTCCTCGATGGCCGCGACCAGCGCCATGTGGCCGACCGAGTCCCACGCCTCGATGTCGCGGTACTTCAGGTTCTCGACGTCCACACCGCCGTCGAGGTCCAGCGCCTCGACGAAGACCTCGCGGAGCTTGGGGGCGACATCCGACATGTTCACGACTCCTAGTGCTCTTCGCGCGGGCGGGCGTCCCACGCCTTTACCAAGGTAGAGAGGTCGCCGGGCAGCGTGACGTCCGGGAGACCCTCCTTGCCCTTCAGCCACGGCCCGAGCGCCTCGATCGTCTCCTCGTCGAGGCCGCGGCGAGACAGGCCGACGACGTTGATCCCGGTGACGCGGGCCGGGTTGCCGACCGCGATGGTGAACGCGCCGATCTCGCGCCGCACCGCCGAGCCCATCCCGACCATCGCGCCGGGGCCGATCACGACCTTCTGGTGCAGGATCGCGCCCATGCCGAGGTTCGCGCCGTCCCAGATGTGGCAGTGGCCACCGGTGACGGCGTTGGAGGCGATCGTGACGCCGTCGCCGACCAGGCAGTCGTGCGCGATGTGGGAGCCGCGGAGGTAGTAGCCGTCGCTGCCGACGGTCGTTGTCCGCCAGGTTCCTTGGTGAACGCTCACGTACTCGCGGATCCGGTTGCGGCTGCCGATCACGACGCCGTGTCCGTCGTGATCGGGGTCACCGGTCGGCGCGTCTTCCCAGGAGGCGGGATGGGGACGGTTGCGGTCCTCGCCCGGCGTGCCGATCGTCACGTGCGGGCCGATCCAGTTGCCGTCGCCGATCCGGGCCGGCCCGGTGATCACCGCGAACGGGCCGATGACGTTGCCCTCGCCGAGTTCGACGCCTTCGCCGATGACGGCGCTCGGGTGGATGCGGTTGGCCACGGGCGGGTGTCCGTTCGTCGGCGGCTGGGTACTGGGCGCGCGGCCGCGCCCGGTAACGTGTGGCCCGCGTTGCTGCAGGGGAGCCGGGCGCAGAACCGGCGGCTCACTGTACCGGACGCACCGAAATCGCCTGCCGAGAGAGACAGCCCATGATCCCCATCACCGTGGTCGACGTCCGCGACGCGGAGGACCTCGTCGTCGAGGTGCTGCGTTCCGGCGCCATCGCACAGGGACCGATGGTCAAGCGCTTCGAAGACGCCTTCGCGGCGGTCTCCGGGACCAAGCACGCGATCGCGGTCAACAACGGGACCACCGCGCTCGTCGCGGCCCTCCAGGTGCTGGACCTGCGGCCGGGCGACGAGGTCGTCACCTCGCCGTTCACCTTCGTGGCGACGCTGAACGCGATCCTCGAGGCCGGCGCGACCGTCCGGTTCGCCGACATCCGGCGCGACGACTTCGCGATCGACCCCGACGCCGTCGCGGCCGCGGTGACCGAGCGCACCAAGGTGCTCATGCCGGTGCACCTCTACGGCCAGACCGCGGACATGGGCAAGCTCACGCCGCTGGCCGCCGAACACGGCCTGCAGGTGATCGAGGACTCGGCGCAGGCCGTCGGCGCGTCGTTCGAGGGCAAGCCGGCCGGTTCGTTCGGCATCGGCTGCTTCTCGCTCTACGCGACGAAGAACATCACCACGGCCGAGGGCGGCGTCATCACCACGGACGACGACGTGCTGGCCGACCGGCTGCGCGTGCTGCGCAACCAGGGCATGCGTGCCCGCTACCAGTACGAGGTCGCCGGCCACAACTACCGGATGACCGACCTGCACGCCGCCGTCGGCATCCCGCAGCTGGCGAAGCTCGACCAGCTGACCGCGGCCCGCCAGGCGAACGCGAAGCGCCTGTGCGAGGGCCTCGCGGGCACGCCCGGCCTCGACGTCCCGCAGGTGCTGCCGGGCCGCGAGCACGTGTGGCACCAGTACACCGTGCTGGTCGGGCCGCACGCGATGCTCTCGCGCGACGAGCTCGCCGCCGCGCTGACCGAGCGCGGCATCGGCAACGGCATCTACTACCCGAAGATCGTCTTCGACTACGACTGCTACGCGGGTCACGACCTGATCCCGGGCGCGCGCGTCGAGGACTTCCCGGTGGCGCGCGCCGTTTCGGAGCAGGCGCTGTCGCTGCCGGTGCACCCGCACCTGTCCGAGTCCGACCTGGACACCATCATCGAGACCGTTCGCGAGGTACTGGGCGCATGACGCATCGGATCGCTCTTGTCGGTACCGGGAACATGGGTTCCCTCCACGCCCGCGTGCTCGCCGGCAACGAGCGCGTCGACCTGGTCCGCGTGATCGATCCGCGTGAGGAAGCCGGCAAGGCGGTCGCCGACCGGTACGAAACCCGGTGGACGCCGGAAATCGGCTCACTGTCCGATGTGGACGCCGTGGTGCTGGCCTCGGCCACCGAGGCGCACTACGACCTGGCGCAGGAGATCCTCGGCCAGGACAAGCCGATGCTGGTGGAAAAGCCGGTGTGCAAC
The DNA here is from genome assembly GCF_053601335.1 of Amycolatopsis sp. NPDC004747. Taxonomy (NCBI): domain Bacteria; kingdom Bacillati; phylum Actinomycetota; class Actinomycetes; order Pseudonocardiales; family Pseudonocardiaceae; genus Amycolatopsis; species Amycolatopsis sp. NPDC004747. Next base: position 202,555 of record NZ_JBSGBQ010000016.1, read on the forward strand.
AGCTTCGAGCTGTCGCAGGAGATCGTCTCGCTGTCGGCGAAGAAGGACGTCCCGCTGATGTGCGGGCTGCTGGAGCGCTACAACCCGGCGGTGATGACCGCGCGGGCGCTGGTGCAGGAGCCGGTGCACCTGATGGCCCGCCGCCACGGCCCGTACGCGCCGCGCATCAAGACCGGTGTGGCGTGGGACCTGCTGGTGCACGACGTCGACCTGGCGATCCAGTTCTTCGGCGGCGCGACGCCGTCGCGGGTGACCTCCGGCGCGGGCTACTTCCACCCGTCGTCGGTCGAGGGCGCCGAGGACACCATCGAGACGGTGCTGTCGTTCCCGACCGGGCTGGCCACGGTGTCGGCCTCGCGGCTGGGGCAGAAGAAGGTCCGGTCGCTGGTGGTCTCCGAGCTCGACCGGCTGATCGAGATCGACCTGCTGCGCCGCGACGTCACGATCTACCGCCACGTCTCGCACGACTCCGTCACCCCGGACGGCCTCGGCTACCGGCAGCAGACGGTCATCGAGATCCCGGAGCTCGTCACGGCCCGCGAGCCGCTGGCCACCCAGCTCGACCGGTTCTGCGACCTGCTCGAAGGCAAGATCGACGCCGACACCGAGCGCGACCTGATCCTGCCGTCGCACCACGTCGTCGAGCAGGTGCTCACGCAGGCCGCGGCCTAGCTCACCGGCGCCGGGAACGCGGCCGGGCTCTTCTTCGAGCCGGGGCCCACCGCGCGGACGCCGAAGAAGACGTTGTCCTTGGACAGGTCGATCTTCGCCGTCAGCGCCGGGCCGACGTCGACGGCGTGCGTCCAGTCCGGGGCCGTCGTTTCGCGCCAGACGACCTCGTAGCTCGTCGCGCCCGGCGTGGCGGTCCAGAGCAGTTCCGAGTCGTTCGTCAGCGCCGCCGTGCGGATCTTCACGCCCTTCGGCGTGCCCGGCGCGGTGGCGAGCGACCACAGCGCGGCGCCGTTCACCCGCGCCACCCGGGCGATGAACGGGAAGTCGCAGAACTCCGGCAGATCGCCGTACTGGACACCGTTTTCGACGCGGACGTCCTGGTGCTGGTGGGCGAAGTCCTCGTTCGGCTCGGTGAACCGCGCCGCCGGGTAGCCCTGCTCCAGGAAGCCGATGTGGTCGCCGCCGCGCAGGTAGCGGTCGCGGCGGTAGACCACGCGGACGGTCATGCCGGTCGCGTCGTTCTCCGCGACCGACTTCACGAACCGGGCCAGCTGCCGCGGCGGGGAGTCGTTCTCGCCGCCGATGCTGCGGCGCAGGTTCGCCTCGGCCGGGGTTTCCGCCGTCGGGACGCCCTCGGCGAAGAGGCGGATCGTGAACGGGTCACGCGTGCCGTCGTCGGCGCGGCTCGAGCCGACGATGTCGTCGGTGAACATCGCCTGGACGTCGGTGCCGGCGGCCTTGAACTGCTGCGCCATGAACCGCGAGCCGTACAGGCCCTGCTCCTCGCCGGCGACGGCGGCGAAGACGATCGTCGCGGCCGGCTGCCGCGTCGAGAGCACGCGGGCCAGCTCGAGGGCGACCGCGACGCCCGAAGCGTCGTCGTCGGCGCCCGGCGCGTCCCCGGTGAAGTCCATGACGTCGGAGCGGCGCGAGTCGTAGTGCCCCGAAACGACGTAGACACGGCCCGGATCGGTGGCCCCGCGCAGGGTCGCGACGACGTTGGTGATCGTCGTCGGCACCGGGATCCGGTCGGCGGGCGGCTGGACGTAGGACTGCAGCTCGACGCCCAGCCGTCCCCCGGAAGCCGCCGCGATCTCCTGGAACTGCGCGAACAGCCAGTCGCGTGCGGCGCCGATGCCGCGCGCGGGGTCGTCCTGCGCGGAGAGGGTGTGCCGGGTGCCGAACGCGGCCAGCCGCCGCACGGTCGCTTCGATCCGCCGTTCGTCGACCTGGCGGAGCAGGGCCCGCAGCTCCGCGTCGGGACGCTGGGGGCGGACCGGGCCGCCGGGACCGCGGTCACCGAGCTCGGCGGCCCCGGCCGGGACGGCGGCCGTCATCCCGAGCGCGGCCGTTGCGGTGAGGAACGCTCGTCGAGAGGTCACGATTCACGTCTTACGCCCGCACCGGGTGGGCGGGTACCGCCTACTTGGTGAGCCGCTTGCCGTCGGCGTCGTAGGCGTTCAAGGGGGTCAGGACGGCGGAGTTCGGGACCTCGTCGGGGTTGAACCAGAAGAACACCACGCCCGGGTCCGCCGACCACCTGGCCAGTTTCGCCTCGACGGTCCGGCCGCGCACCGTGGTCGTGACCTTCTCCGCCGGCCCGGCGAAGTAGCCGAAGACCGGGATGACCTGGTTGCCGATCAGTTCGCCGCCGTCGGTGGCGTGGAAGCCGAACGAGCGGTCGGAGCCGCGGAACTCGTTCGTCGCCAGCACCGACCGCAGCGACGTCCCGGACCGGAAGCCCGCCACCAGGCCGAAGCGGATGCCCGGCAGGTCGGGTGCGTCGACGGCCCGCGCGTACAGGACGATCTCGCCGTCCGGGGTGCGGATGCCGGTGCCGACGACGTCGCCGACCGGCTGCTCCGCGGACGGGCTCGGCGACACCGGTGCCGGTGCTTGTGCCGACGACGTGGTCGTGGCCGGGGCCGGTGGCTGCGCGACCGGCGCGGGCGCGGGCTGCCGCAGCTGGATGGCGAACACCACGACGAGCACGACGACGGCCGCGGCGGCCACCCCGGCGGTGCCCGTGAGCAGCCTGCGGCGACGCCGGATGCGCCGCCCGCCTGCCATGATCGCGCCCAGGTCGGGTTCGGCGAAGGGCTCCTCGGGCGGCTGCCGGAGAGCGGCGCGGAAGTCGTCGAGCTCGTTCACCGCCCGCCCCTCCCGATCAGCGTGTCCTCCGGGTCCGCCTCGACCCGCAGCTTGGCCAGCGCCCGCGAGTTCGTGCTCTTCACGGTACCCAGGGAAACGCCGAGCTCACGGGCCACCTCGGCTTCCGGCAGGTCGAAGAAGTGCCGCAGCACGACGACGGCTCGTTCGCGGTCGGTCAGCGTCTTGAGCACCGCGGTGAGCCACGCGCGCTGGGTGACGACCCGGTCGACGTCGAGGCGGTCCTGCTGCTCGGGCGGGGTCTCGGCGGCGTACTCGCGGATCGGGCGCCGCCAGCCGTCGATGACGTGGTTCACCAGGACGGTGCGGGCGTAGCCGTAGGCGTCCTTGTGCCGCACCCGCGACCAGGCGGCGTAGGTGCGGGTGAAGGCGGTCTGGGCGGCGTCTTCCGCCTGGTGGCGGTCACCGGTGAGCAGGAACGCGGCGTGCGTGAGCCGGGCCGAGGACGCGCGGACGAACTCCGCGAACTCGTCGTCGCCGCGCGCCATGGATCACCTCGTTCCGTCCTTCCCAGCGACGGCCGGAGCGCCGGAAGGTTGCCTCTCGATCTTTCCGAGGTTACCCGGCGATTCAGAAACGTTGTGTAACCGATATCTCACGCTCGGCCACGGAGTACTAGATTGGCCACCGTGCGGGCCGTGCGGTTCCGTGCGAAGGACTTCACCGCCGGGAGGATCGGGCGGTTTCACGACGGCGGCGCCGGTGTCCGGCGCCGCCGTCATCCATGTCAAACGCGGAACTACTCCGAGAAGTCTCCCGACGGCGCGCCCCAGCCGGATGCGTCTCCACCGCGTTCCTGCGCGATCTCCCGCCGCCGGGCGTTCTCCGCGCGTACCCGGTCCACTTCGGACTGGATGTACTCCTCGTCGTACCGCTGGAACACCCGCGCCGGATTGCCGGCCACCAGCGTCCTCGGCGGGACGTCCTTGGCCACCACCGAATTCGGCTGGACCGTCGCGAAGTCGCCGATCGTCACGCCCGCCATGATCACCACCAGGCCGCCGATGAAGCAGCCCTTGCCGATCTTCACCGGCTTGCGCTCGATCAGGTCGCTGCCCGAGTGGTTCTGCAGCGTCATGTTCGCCAGCCAGCTCGAGTGCGTGAAGATCAGCGTGTTCAGCCCGATGCTCGTGTGCTCGCCGATCTCCAGGCCGCCGCTCGCGTCGAGCGCCGCGCCCTCGCCGATCCAGCAGTGGTCGCCCATCTTGAGGTTCTCGGGGCTGATGATCTTCACGCGCTCGCGCACGCGGCACGTCGGCGGCAGGCCGTAGAACGCCGCCCGCTCGGCGTCGTTCATGTACTGCGAGACCAGCTCGGTCAGGATCTGCGGGCGCAGCCGGTGGCTGCGCTCGTCATCGAAGAACATCGGCTTCCGACACCAGCTTCTCGAACGTGCGGAGGTGTTCCTCGGCGACGACGTCGAGGCCGAAGTTCGACCGCACCAGCTCGCTCTCCCGCTGCGCGATCAGCGCCCGGCGCTCCGGGTCGTCGAGCAGCTCGATCACCGTGCGGGCCACCGCTTCCGAGTCGTCCGGGCGCACCAGGAGCACGTTTTCGCCGTTGCGCAGCTCGATGCCCGGGTAGTTGTCCTCGGTCACCGACGCGATCGTCGCCGTCCCGGAGAGCATCGCCTCCAGGGACGCCGTGCCGCAGCCGCCGTTGAGGTCGTGCGTGACGATGTCCGCCGCCGCGAAGTACGCCGGGACGTCCTCCTTCGGCACCGCGCCCGTGACCACCAGCGCGTCCGAAACCCCCAGCTCGGCGGCCCGCTTCAGGAACGCGTCGTGGTACACGCGGCCGACGACGGCCACCCGGACGCCGGGGTGCTTGTCCAAAATGGACGGCAGGGCCTCGATCAGCGGCAGCCGGTTGCGCAGCGGGATGACGTGGCCGAGTGACACGATCAGCGGCGCGTCCCCGATCCCGTGCTCCGCGCGGACGTCCTTCGTCACCGGCTTCGCGAAGTGCCCGGTGTCGACGGCGATCGGGAAGTACTCCGAGTTCGCGTCGCTCGTGCCGTACCGCTCGACGCAGTAGTCGACGCCGAGCTTGTCGAGGATGACGTACTTGGGCTTCAGGTACGCCAGGATCGGCCGCACCAGCACCGCATCGAGCAGCCGGAACACGCCGCCGTACAGCTTGTTGTCGCTGATCAGCAGCGTGTGGATGGTCAGCAGCGTCGGGACGTCGTGCCGACGCGCCCAGATCCCGGCCAGCCACGACAGGTCGAAGAACTGGCCGTGCAGGTGGATCGCGTCCGGCTTGAACTCGTCCAGCAGCTTCCACAGCCGCCGCCAGTTGCCCGGCCGCAGCGACGCGAAGGTCATGTCGAAGTCGATCGACAGGCCGATCTGCGGCATCTTCACCGCCGGGAGCCGCACGACGCGGTAGCCGTCGCGCTCCTCTTCGGCCGGGGCGTCGGCGTACGCGGCCGTGATCGCGAGGACTTCGTGCCCGGCCGCGGCGAACTCCGCCGCCAGTGACGCCGCCATGTGCGCGCTGCCGCCCACCCGGGGCGGGAAGAAGTTGTTCACCACCGCGATGCGCATCGCACGTCCTTGGGCGGGCCCGGCGGTGGTGCTCACTCCGTTTCCTTGACCAGTTCCCGCATCCCGTCTTCGACGGTGATCCGCGGCTCCCAGCCCAGCACGTCCCGCGCCCGGCTGATGTCGGCGGCGCGCCGCGAGACCAGCACGTCACGCTCGTTGAACAGCGGCTCGACGTCGACGCCGACGGCCTCGATGAGGATCTTGGCCAGCGCCGCGATCGACGTGTCGATGCCGGTGCCGATGTTGATCGGCACGTTGGCCTTCTCCGACTCCAGCGCCGCCACGACGGCCCGCGCGAGGTCGGTGACGTGCACGAAGTCCATCGACTGGTCGCCGCGGCCGTCGATGATCGGCGGCTGGCCGGCGCGCAGGCGCTGGATGAAGTGGTTGATCACCGACGTGTAGTAGGCCTCGATCTTCTGGCCGGGGCCGTACACGTTGAAGAACCGCAGCGCGTTCCAGGACAGGCCCTTGTTCCGCTCGTAGAAGGCGAGCAGGTCCTCGCCCGCGCGCTTCGAGATGCAGTACGGCGTGAGCGGCTTGAGCTCGTCGTCCTCGTGCATCGGCAGCCGCTTCGGGTCGCCGTAGACCGACGCGGTCGAGGCGAACACCAGCCGCTCGACCCCCTCGTCCGCGGCCGCGGCGAAGACGTTGTGGTTGCCGATCATGTTGATGTCGATCGACTCGTGCGGGTCGGCGATCGACTTGTTGATCGACACCGTCGCGAAGTGGATGACGTGCGTGCAGCCGCGCATCGCCTCGCGCACCGCGCCGCCGTACCGGACGTCCTTCTCGACCAGCTCGACCTTGCCGGTGGCGACGAACTCGTCGACCCGGGCGCGGTCGCCACGGGTCATGTTGTCGAAGATCCGGACCGTGTAGCCGCCTTCGATCAGCAGCGGGATCACGTGCGCGGCGATGAACCCGCCACCCCCGGTGAAGAGCACCTTCTTGTCGGACACCAATTTCTCCTCGGTCGGCGGCTTCAGGACAGGGTCTGCACGGCTTCGCGCACGACCTCCGCGACCCGGGTGACTTCCGCGTCGGTGAGGTTGGCGTGCATCGGGATGGCGAGCTGACGCGCGAACGCGTCGGCGGAGACGGGCAGCGGGGCCTGAGGCCCGTAGATCGGCTGCAGGTGCGAGGCGTAGGTGCCGAAGTTGCACTGGACGCCCTGCGTGCGGATCCGCAGCGCCAGGGTGTCGCGGCTGACCTCGGGCGCGACCGTGAGCAGGTACGCCTGCCACGGGTGCTCGCGGTCGGGCAGTTCCACCGGGACGGTCAGCGCGTCGACGTCGGCGAAAGCCTCGTGATAGCGCTTCGCGACCGAACGGCGGGCGGCGAGGAGGTCCGGCAGCCGGTCGAGCTGGACGTTCATGATCGCGGCCTGGACGTCCGACAGCCGGAAGTTGTAGCCGAGCTCGTGGAACTCCGGGATGGGCAGCGTGTCCGAGCCTTCGCGGCTGATGGCCGGCTCGATGCCGTAGGTGTGCAGCTTGCGCGCGCGGGCGATGAGGTCTTCGCGGTCGGAGACCAGCGCGCCGCCCTCGCCCGCGGTGATGCCCTTGCGGCCGTGGAAGGAGAACGCGGCGAGGTCGGCGAGGCTGCCGGCCGGGCGCGTCTTGTACGTGGCGCCCGCGGCGCAGGCGGCGTCTTCGAACAGCCAGAGACCGTGCTTGCCGGCGATCGCCCGGTACTCGTCGAAGTCACCGGGCTGGCCGGCGACGTCGACCGCGAGGATGCCGACGGTCTTCGGCGTGATCAGGGCTTCGACGTGCGCCGGGTCCGCGCTGAAGACGTCCGGGCGGATGTCGGCGAACACCGGCTTCGCGCCCGCCTCGACGACGGCGTGGCCGGTGGCCGGGAACGTGTAGTCGCCGACGATCACCTCGTCGCCGGGCTGGACGCCGAGGACCTTGAGCCCGAGGAAGAGGGCCGAGCCGCAGTTCGCCGTCGTCAACGCGTGCGCCGTGCCGGTGACCTGGGCGAACCGTTCTTCGAACCGGCGGCACGCCGGTCCGGCACCGGCCAGCCAGCCGGAGCGGAAGACCTCCGCGACGGCAGCGAGCTCTTCTTCACCGACGGTCGGCTGACCGAGGGCGATGCTGTCTGACGACATACCTCTCCCATTGCGTGGGGACCCGGCGAAGTGTATAGACGCACGCTCAGGTGATTCACAGGACCACGCCGAAGTGGACTTTCGAAAGACGCTTACCGCAGGTCGGGGACGTCCTAGGCTGGGTTCCATGCGATTCGGGGTGCTGGGGGCCGTCGCCGCGTGGCGCCCGGACGGCACGCAGGTGGCGGTGGGCGGCCCGCGGTCGCGGACGCTGCTGGCGCTGCTCGCCCTCGACGCCGGGCGGTTCGTCCCGGCCGAGCGGCTGATCGACGGCATGTACGGCGAACACCCGCCCGAGGGCGCCGCGAACGCCCTCCAGTCGCAGGTGTCGCGGCTGCGGACGGCGCTGAAGGACCTCGCCCCGGTCGAGTTCACCGCGGCCGGGTACCGGCTGGCGGTCCCACCGGACGAAGTGGACGTCCACTGCTTCGAACGTCTCGTCCGCGAAGGCCGCGCGCTGCTGAAGAACGGCGAGCACGCACGGGCCGCACCGGTCCTGGGCGAGGCGCTGGCGCTGTGGCGCGGGGCCGCGTTGACCGACCTCGCGGACGCGCCCTTCGCCGCCGCGCAGGTCACCCGGCTCGAGGAGCTGCGAGCGGACGCCGTGGACGACCACGTCGAGGCCAGGCTGGCGCTCGGACAGGCCGAGGACGTCCTGGCCGGCCTGCGGGAGACCATCGCGGCGCAGCCGCTGCGGGAGCGGCCGCGGGCGCAGCTGGTGCGGGCGCTGGCCGCCGCCGGACGGCCGGCCGACGCGCTCGCCGCGTTCGAGGACGCCCGCCGCACCTTGGCCGACGAACTGGGTGCCGACCCCGGCCCGGAACTCGCCGAAGCGCACCTCGGGGTGCTTCGCGGCGAAACCGAGAAGCCGGTGCTCCCGGCGTTGCCCGCGCAGCTGACCACCTTCGTCGGCCGCGACGCCGAGCTGCGGCAGGTGGCGGAGCTGCTGGGCCGCGCCCGGCTCGTGACGCTCACCGGGCCGGGCGGCACCGGCAAGACCCGGCTCGCGGTCGAGGCGGCCGCGGCCCAGGCCGGGCCGGTGGCGTTCGTCGAGCTCGCCCCGCACGGCGGCGGTGACGTCCCCGGCGCGGTGCTGGCCGCGCTCGGCCTGCGCGAGAGCTCGCGCGGCGGCCTCCAGGACCCGGTCGAGCGGCTGGTGTCGGCGTTGCGCGACCGCCCGGTGCTGCTGGTGCTCGACAACTGCGAGCACGTCGTCGAGGTGGCGGCCCGGCTGGCCGCGCGCCTGCTCGCCGCGTGCCCGGGGCTGCGGGTGCTGGCGACGAGCCGCGAGCCGCTCGGCATCACCGGCGAACAGCTGGCGCCGGTCCCGCGGCTGGCCGTCCCGCCGCCCGGGACGCCGGCCGAACGGAGCCGGGACTTCGCGGCCGTCCGGCTGTTCGCCGACCGGGCGGCGGCGAGCGACCCGGCGTTCGTGCTCGACGAGTCGACGATCGGCGACGTCCAGCACGTCTGCGCGGCCCTCGACGGCTTGCCGCTGGCCTTGGAGCTGGCCGCGGCCCGCGTCCGGACGCTGGAGCTCGGCGAGATCGCGGCCCGGCTCGACGACCGGTTCCGGCTGCTGGCCCGCGGCAGCCGGACGGCCGAGGCGAGGCACCGCTCGCTGCGCGGGGTCGTCGAGTGGAGCTGGGACCTGCTGAGCGAGGAAGAGCGCTCGCTGGTCCGGCGGCTCACGGTGTTCACCGGTGGCGCGACCGCCGCGGCCGCCGCCGAGGTGTGCGGCGCGGACGTCGACCTGCTGCCGGAGCTGGCCGACAAGTCCCTGGTCGAGGCGGTCGGCGGCCGGTTCCGGATGCTGGAGACGATCCGCGCGTTCGGCGGCGAGAAGCTGGTGGAAGCGGGCGAGGCGGAGACGCTCCACCGCGCGCACGCCGAGTACTTCCTGCGGTTCGCCGAAGAGGCGGACCCGAAGCTGCGCACGGCGGACCAGCTGGAGTGGCTGGCGCGGATCGACGCCGACTACGACAACCTCCTGGCGGCGTTGCGCTGGTCCACCGAGCACGACGTCGTGCTCGCGCTGCGGCTGGTGCCGCTGCTGGCGATGTACTGGTGGATGCGCGGGCGCCGGTTCGAGGGCGCCGGGTTGTCGCTGGCGGTGGTCTCGCGGTGTGCTCCCGAACTGCGCGAGGAGTACGCCGAGGAGTTCCTGGTGTGCGTGCTCGGCGCGCTGGCCGGGCAGCCGGACGAGTCGCTGGAGCAGTACCGGCCGCTGATCCACCGGTACGCGGCCGAGGGGGCGTGGCAGCCGCGGCACCCGATGCTGGTGATGCTGCTGGGCGTGGTGACCGGCCCGCCGGGCGACGACGCGGAACTGCTCATCCGCGGCGAGGGCCTGCTGGCCAGCGGCGACGCCTGGAGCTGGGCGCTGCTGCCGATGGGCCTGGGCCTGCGGGCGATGATGTCGGGCGACCTGGCGGGTGCGGAGGAGGGGCTGCGCGAAGGTGCGGCGCAGTTCCGGGCGCTGGGCGAGCGGTGGGGCCTGTCGATGGCCCTGGATCACCTGTCCCAGCTGCTGGCCTGGCGGGGCGAGTACGCGGCGGCGTTGCCGCTGATGGACGAAGCGCTGGGCCTGATGCACGAAATCGGCGCGACGGACGACGTGGCGGACCTCGTCTGCCGCCGCGCGTGGACGCACCTGCTGTCGGGCGACCGCGCCCGCGCCCGCGCGGACTACGAGCTGGCGGCGGCCACGGCCCGCCGCGGCATGCCGGAATCCCGCGCGGCGGCGTACGTCGGCTTGGCGAACCTGTCCCGCTTGTCGGGCGAACTGGCGGCGGCCAGGTCGTGGTGCGAGCGGGCGCTGGCGGAGTGCGCGGGAGGCTCGTTCGCGGCGGAGTCGGTCCGCGCGACGGCGGCGGTCGCACTGGGCTGGCTGGCGCTGGCGGAAGGCGACCGGCCTTCGGCGGTCTCGTTGCACCGCTCGGCATTGCTGATCGGACGGCAGTGGAACGCGAGCGACGTGGTGGCCCTCGCCTTGGAGGGCTTGGCGGGAGCAACCCGGCCTTCGGAGGCGGCGGTCCTGCTGGGCGCGGCGGCCGCGGTGCGGGGAACGGAGATCAGCGGCCCGGACGTGACGGCGGTCCGGGGGCGGCTGGTGGAGTCGCTCGGGGTGGCCGGGTTCGAGCGGGCGTACCGGACGGGGCTGGGGATGAGTGCGCAGAAGGCGCTGGAGCACTCGATCGAGGGGGAGGTGTCCGCCAGTTCGGACACGTAGCGTGGGAGCGCGGCGGAAAAGTGGCTTCGGCGACCAGGAAAGCGCCGGCCTCGAAGCCGTGCTTAACCACCTGGTGAGACTCGCGTAGCCTGGTCGATCGTGCGCAACGTGGTAGTCGTCGGGGGCGGGATCGTCGGTCTGGCCGTGGCCTGGGAGCTGACCAGGCGCGGGCTGGACGTCACCGTCCTGGAAAAGGAATCCCGCTGGGCGGCCCACCAGACCGGGCACAACTCGAACGTCGTGCACGCCGGGCTCTACTACAAGCCCGGCTCCTTCAAGGCGCGGATGTCCGTCGCCGGGAACCGGTCCATCGTGGACTTCGCGCGGCAGTACGGCGTGCCCGTCGAGGTGTGCGGGAAGCTCGTCGTCGCCACCCACGAATCCGAGATTCCCGCGCTGAACACCCTCGCCGAGCGCGCCGAGGCCAACGGCGTCCCGGCCAAGCAGATCTCGCCCGCCGAAGCCCGCGAGTACGAGCCCGAGGTCGCCTGCGTCGCCGCGTTGCGCGTGGAATCCACCGGGATCATCGACTTCCCCGCCGTCTGCCACGCGCTCGTCCGGCTGCTCGACGAGGCCGGCGTCGACCTGCGGCTGAGCTCGCCCGTCCTGGCCATCCGGGCCGGCGGCAACGGCGGGGTCGAGGTCGCGACCGGCGACGACGTCGTCCAGGCCGACGCGCTGGTCAACTGCGCCGGCCTGCACTCCGACCGCGTCGCGCGGCTGGCCGGGCTGACGCCGTCGGCGAAGATCGTGCCCTTCCGCGGTGAGTACTACGAGCTCAAGCCGGACCGGCGGCACCTGGTCAAGGGCCTGATCTACCCCGTGCCGGACCCGACGCTGCCGTTCCTCGGCGTGCACCTCACGCGCATGCTCGACGGCAGCGTCCACGCCGGCCCGAACGCCGTGCTCGCGCTGCGCCGCGAGGGCTACCGCTGGCGCGACTTCTCCGCCAAGGACGTCGCCGAGGTCGCGGCCTTCCCCGGCGCCTGGCGGCTCGCGCGCAAGTACGCGTTCCCGACCGGGCTCGACGAGGTCCGCCGCTCGTTCTCCAAGAAGCGCTTCGCGGCGAGCCTCGCGCGGCTCGTCCCCGCCGTCACCGAGGACGACATCGTCCGCCACGGCTCCGGCGTGCGCGCCCAGGCGATGCGCCGCGACGGCTCGCTGGTCGACGACTTCCTCATCGAAACCACCCGCGACCAGGTGCACGTCCTGAACGCGCCGTCGCCGGCCGCGACGAGCGCGCTGGAGATCGCGCGCCACATCGCGGACCAGGTGGCTTCGGACAGCTAGCCCGGGAGGTTCGCGGTCACCAGCGGCAGGCCCTGCTTCACGACGTCACACGTCTTCGCGTCGTCGCCGACGAAGCCGCTGACCACCTGTACCGACGACGTGTCCGTGATCGCCAGGGTCGCGCCGCAGGTCACCCGGAGGCCGCCCATGTTCGGGAACAGGCCCCACTTCCGGCCGCCGACGTCGACGGTCTCGGCCGGGGTGACGCCCTTCGCGCCCGGCCACTCCCCGACCGGCGTGCTGGGGCCGTACCAGACCTCGAACGCCTTCTGGCCGCCGTCGCCGTCGGTGTCGTCCCAGAGGCAGAACGACGCGTTCGGCACCGTGGACGAGTTGTCCTTCTTCCCGTCCGGCGAGATGTTCGGCAGCTGGGACACCTGGTCCGGCTTCAGCGCGGCGCACGGGTCCGCCGACAGCAGCGGGCCGCCCGGCTCGGGCTTCGCCGACGTCGACGGCGTGACCGGCGGTGCGTCCTGCCCGCCCGGCAGGTGCGCCGCGACCTGCGGGATCACCAGCTTCGCCAGCTCGCACGAGCGGTCGAGCTTGCTCGACGAGACGCCGACGTAGGCGAACGACTTGGCGCCGAGCAGGGCGTAGAACGTGCAGTCGTCGGGGAGGATCGAGGCGTACTGCGTCCAGCTCAGCCCGCCGATCTGCTGCGGCTCGGACTTCTTGACGGCACCGGAGAGGTACTCGTTGAAGTCCATGTCCGTGGCGAGACCGATGTTCAGCACGGCCAGCGGCTGGTCGTCGTCCTTCGAGTTCCACAGGCACATCGGCGGCTGGAGCCGGTCCTTGTTCTCCTTGACCGGCTTCCCCGGTGACTGGTAGCCGAGGGCGTCGACCTGGGCCTGGTCGAGCAGTGTGCAGGCGTCGACGGCCTTGACGACCGGCCCCTGGCCGGGGACGGGCGACGCGGAGCCGCCGACCGTCACCGTGCAGCCCGTCACCACGGTCACGGCCGCCAGCGCGACCGCGACCTGCCACTTGATCCGCATGTGTCCTCCCGTTCGGCCCGGACACTACTGGGACGAACGGAGCAGCACCGCGGATCCGCCCGATTCAGCGAGGCGTGAGCACTTCCTTGCCGCCGACGAACGGCCGCAGCGCCTCCGGCACCCGGACCGAGCCGTCTTCCTGCTGGTGGTTCTCGACGATCGCGACGATCCAGCGGGTGGTGGCCAGGGTGCCGTTGAGGGTCGCGGCGATCTGCGGCTTGCCGTTCTCGTCGCGGTAGCGGACCGAGAGGCGGCGGGCCTGGAACGTCGTGCAGTTGGACGTCGAGGTCAGCTCGCGGTAGGTCTCCTGGGTGGGGATCCACGCCTCGCAGTCGAACTTGCGGTGCGCGGACGTGCCGAGGTCGCCGGTCGCGGTGTCGATCACCCGGTAGGGCACCTCGACCTTCGCGAGCATCTCCTCTTCCCAGCTCAGCAGCCGCTCGTGCTCCGCCTCGGCGTCTTCCGGCTTCGCGTAGACGAACATCTCCACCTTGTCGAACTGGTGGACGCGGATGATGCCGCGGGTGTCCTTGCCGTACGAGCCGGCTTCGCGGCGGTAGCAGGACGACCAGCCCGCGTAGCGGTTCGGGCCGTCGTTCAGGTCGAGGATCTCGTCGGCGTGGAAGCCGGCGAGCGGCACCTCCGACGTCCCGACGAGGTAGAGGTCGTCGTCCTCGAGGTGGTAGATCTCGCTCGAGTGCTGCCCGAGGAAGCCGGTGCCCGCCATGATCTCGGGCCGGACCAGCGACGGCGTGATCATCGGCGTGAAGCCGTTCTCGAGCGCCTGCGCGATGGCCATGTTGAGCAGGCCGAGCTGCAGCTGCGCGCCGACGCCGGTGAGGAAGTAGAACCGCGAGCCCGAGACCTTCGCGCCGCGTTCCATGTCGACGCCGCCGAGGCCTTCGAGCAGCTCCAGGTGGTCCTTCGGGGTGAAGCCGAGCTTCGTCGGCTCGCCGACGTGCTTGAGGACGGTGAAGTCGTCTTCGCCGCCGACGGGCGCGCTCGGGTGGACGAGGTTCGGCACGGTGCGGAACAGCGCGTCGAACTCCTCCGACGCGGCGTTCTGCTCCGCCTCGGCCGCCTTGACCTGCGCGGCGAGTTCCTTGGCCGTGGCCAGGAGCTGCTGCTTCTCCTCCGGCGGTGCCTTCGGGATCTGCTTGCCCAGGAGCTTCTGTTCGTTGCGCAGCTTGTCGGCGGCGGCGATCGAAGACCGGCGCCGGGTGTCGAGGGAGAGCAGTTTGTCGACCACTTCCTCGTCTTCGCCACGGGCGCGCTGCGACGCGCGCACGGCTTCCGGGTCATCGCGCAGAGTCCTGGGGTCAATCACGGGTCCGAGGGTAGTCCGTACAGACTGTGCGGCCCTACTGGGTTATCCCGACAGTCTGATCGTTGAAGCGCTGTTCACGGCGTCCTCATACTCCAGGGAAACCCTGAGGAGGCGCCCGATGACCGACGAGCTGCTGGCCCGGCACCGCGCAGTCATGCCGTCCTGGATGTCGCTGCTCTACGAGGAGCCGATCGAAATCGTGCACGCGCACGACCGCCGGATGACGGATTCCCAGGGCCGCACGTACCTGGACTTCTTCGCGGGGGTGCTGACCAACTCGATGGGCTACGACGTCGCCGAGATCGGCGACGCGGTCCGCAAGCAGCTCGACACGGGCATCCTCCACACCTCGACGCTGTACTTGATCAGGTCCCAGGTCGAGCTGGCCGAGCGGATCGCGAAGCTGTCCGGCATCCCGGACGCGAAGGTGTTCTTCACGAACTCGGGCAGCGAGGCCAACGACACGGCGCTGATGCTGGCCACGCAGTACCGCCGCAGCAACCAGGTACTGGCGATGCGCAACTCCTACCACGGCCGCTCGTTCGGAACCGTGGCGATCACGGGCAACCGCGGCTGGTCGGCATCGGCGCTGAGCCCGGTTAAGGTCAACTACGTCCACGGCGGCTACCGGTATCGCAGCCCGTTCAGGGATCTGCCGGACGCGGCGTACATCGACGCGTGCGTGGCCGACCTGGTGGACGTCCTGAACACGGCAACGGCGGGCGACGTGGCCTGCCTGATCGCGGAGCCGATCCAGGGCGTCGGCGGCTTCAGCCTGCCGCCGGACGGCCTGTTCCGGGCGATGAAGGAGGTCCTGGACTCCTACGGGGTGCTGTTCATCTCGGACGAGGTCCAGACGGGCTGGGGCCGGACGGGCGAGCACTTCTGGGGCATCGAGGCCCACGGCGTGACGCCGGACATGATGACGTTCGCCAAGGGCCTGGGCAACGGCCTGGCAGTCGGAGGCGTGGTGGCCCGCGGCGACGTGCTCGATTGTTTCCAGGCCCAGTCGTTCTCGACGTTCGGCGGCAACCCGGTCTCGATGGCCGGAGCGACGGCGGTCCTGGACTACATCAAGGACCACGACCTGCAGGCGAACTGCGCGGCCCGCGGAGCGCAGCTGCTGTCGGGCTTGCGTGCGTGCGACTCCCCGATCGTCGCGGAGGTGCGCGGCAAGGGCCTGATGATCGGGGTCGAGCTGATCAAGCCGGGGACGACGGAGCCGAACGTCCCGGCGGCGGCGAGGATGCTGGAGGAGACGAAGAAGCGCGGGCTGCTGATCGGCAAGGGCGGCCTGCACGGCAACGTCCTGCGCCTCGGCCCCCCGATGACGTTGACGGCGGACGAGGCCCAGGAAGGCGTGGACATCCTGGTGGATTCCCTGGCGGCCACGCACGAGGCGCTGGCCGGGTAGCCGCGGGCCGGGCTCAGGCCGGCCGGGTGCCGGCCTTGAGCCCGTCCATCAGGAGGTCCAGCAGCCGCCCGGCCTTGTCTGCGTGTTCGGGCCGGGGTGCCACGGTGAAGATGCCGATGAGGGAGGCGGCGACGTCTTCGGCGCTTACGTCGGCGCGAAGATCACCCGCGGCGCGCCCGGCGTCGAGAATCGTGGCGATGGCCGACAACAGTTCGTCCCGGGTCTGCGCGTGCGCGATCTCACCCGACTCGATCATCGCGAGCAGCGTGTCGAGCATGCCGTTCTTGGTCGCGATCCAGTCCCCGAACAGGTCCATCCAGCACCGCATGGCCGCAGCGGGCACCAGCCGCCCGAGCAGCTCACGAGCCCCGGCGGTCAGCCGCCCGACCTGGTCCCGGTAGACGGCGTCGACCAGCGACTCCCGGGTCGGGAAGTGCCGGTAGAGCGTGGCGATACCCACCCCGGCCTCCCGGGCGATGGCCCGCATCGGCGGCTCGGCACCCCCCGAGGCGAACATCCGGGTCGCCACCGCGAGCAGCTGCTCACGGTTGCGGCTCGCGTCCGCGCGCATCGGCACGTCAGTCAAAACGGATCACGCTCCGGTTCTCGTGTACGGTGGACCGTAGAAACGGAGCATAGTCCGTTTCGCGGCGCCCGGAGGAGACTCATGCGGGAAGACAGAAGCAGGGCGGTCCGCCTCGAGAAGTTCGGCGGCCCGGAGATGCTCGAAGTCCAGGAGGTCCCGGCCCCACAGGCGGGCCCGGGCCAGCTCAGAGTCCGGGTCACGGCGGCGGGCCTGAACCCGATGGACTGGATCATGACCGCCGACGAGGAGACGGCGGCGAGGTTCGGCTTGACCCTCCCGGCGGGCTTCGGAACCGACTACGCGGGCGTGGTCGACCAGGTGGGCGCGGGGGTAACCGGCTTCACCCCGGGCGACCGGGTGTTCGGAAGCGCCCTGTCCCGAGCGGTCGCGGACTTCGTAGTGGTCGAAGCCTCCGGAGAGGCGGCGAACGAGGCCCACCACACGCCGACCGAAGTGGACGACCGAACGGCAGCAACCCTGTCGATCGCCGGCCGCACGGCAGCGGCGGCCCTGGCGGTGATCAACCCGGGCCCAAAGGACACGATCCTGATCGGCGGCGCGGCCGGCGGCGTCGGAGTGTTCGCGGTCCAGCTGGCCCGCAGAGCCGGAGCCCGCGTACTGGGAACGGGCTCGGCAACCTCGGCGGAGTTCTTGCGCGAATTGGGAGCGGAGCCGCTGACCTACGGAGACGGCCTGGCCGAAGCCATCGCAGCAGAGGGAATCACCGCAGCCATCGACCTATACGGAACGGAGACAGCACAGGCCGCACAAAAACTAGGTGTCCCGAACACCCGAATCTGCACAATCGCGGCAAAACTGGAAGGGATCCCAGGAGCCAACGGCGCAAACGCCCCCGCCAACACCTCGAGAGAGATCGCCACCCTGGTAGCGGCGGGCAAAATCCACATACCGATCGCAGCAACATTCCCCATGACCCAGATCCGCACAGCAGCAGAGCTACAAGCAAAGCGCCACGTACACGGAAAAGTCGTCATAGACATATGAGCTGGGTGGTCATCCCGTCGCCTGAGGCCGTCAAATCACTTTGAGCCGGGCCCGCAACGCACAGCGAAAGGCGAGGGGGACAGCGCAAGCTTGCGGGCCCGGCTCAAAGTGATAGGCCTCAATCAGGCGACGGGATGACCACCCAGCGGCCCACCTCGAGAACGCGAGACGGCAGCGGTAGTTGTGGTCATCCCGGAGCCTGCCCGTCCGGCCAATGCCGCTAAGTTAGTGGGCGGGGTCGAGGAGCTTTATGCGTGCCAGTTCGGTGTATGTCGTGGTGTGATGGTGTGCTTTCTTGGTTGCGTAG